>DATCTQ010000080.1:0-40985 GCA_036567865.1 Candidatus Tyrphobacter sp.
AGTCGAAGGGTCGGCATGACCATATCTAGGAAGCGCTGGAGGCAACTGCTGATCGCGGCGGGCGTCGCGTTCGGGATCTTTGTGATCGCCGGAATCATCTTCGTCGCACCGTGGAACATGCCGCTTCCGCCGAACTCGGCGCCGATCATTCTGCAAGGCGGCAAGGTACGAGGCAACAACCACATGATCGCGTCGCGTTCGTGGAGCCTTGCCTACGACCACGGCGAGTTTTCATCCGACGGGACCACGGGAACGCTCGACGGCGTGCACGACGGCATCATCTACCGCAAGGGAAAGCCCTATATCGAGATCGCCGCACGCCACGTCTCGCTCAACACGCAGACCCTCGACTTCACCGCGATCGGTCTCGTGCACATTCAAATGCTGAACGATCCTTATCGACGCTCGTTCGACACGGATTACGTCGCGTGGACGAACGACGCGAAGCTCCTACGGATGGCTCATCCGAGTTTCTTGCACGTCGGCGGCCAGACGTTGAAAATCCGGACGATTGCGATCGATTTCGACAAGAACGAAATCCACCTGGGTCACATCGACGGCGCCGTGGGGATTCCTTAATCGCATCTCGGCGCCGGACCCCTCGTCAGATTGATCCCAGAACTATCTGCGGTGGGCGTCTTCGGCGATTTTCTTCTTCGCTTCGGCGATCAGCTTCTTGACCTTTTGTCCGCCTTTGTGACCGATTTCCTCGTAGAAATCAGGGCCATACTTTTCCTTGACGACCTTGCCGCCTTTTTGGCCGATCGATTCGTAGAACTCGACGCCGTGGCGATCGCGCGTGGCGCGGCCGCCCTTGCGTCCGATTTCCTCGTAAAATTCGGAACCATAGCGGTCGCGCACGGTGTCGCCGCCCTTCTTGCCGGCTTCGCGGACAGACATCTCCCGATCCGCGTCGCCGCCGGGCCCCTTTGCCATTTTCAATCAATACCTCAAGGGCGTGCTGGAAGGCTCAAGCCGTCTTGCGCTTCGGCTTCTGGCCGCCCTTTTGGCCGATGACTTCGTAAAACGACGGGCCGTACTTACTTTTCGTCGCTTCACCGCCCTTGCGACCGATCTCTTCGTAGAACTCGGTGCCGTATTTCGCTTTGACGCGTTCGCCGCCGCGGCGTCCGGCTTCGCGAACGCTCATACCGCCACCGTGAATTTCATTTTGCATCTGGAATGCTTCACCTCGAAGGAGGAAGGGAGTACACCGCCTCTTTACCCATACGAGCGCTCGCCAAACCCGGCCGAGAGCGGATATCTCGACCCTACCGCGCCCGCCTGGAGAATGACTGGGGGCAGCGTGCTCCATCATGCCCGGAAATTGGCCGCCTTAGGATTCGGTGAGAAGCCGTTCGTAGAGCGCGCGCGTGCGTTCGCGCAGCGTCGCGAGATCGGCGTCGTTTTCGATCACTGCATCCGCGCGCCGCCGCGCTTCCTCAGGCGCAATCTGCGCTGCCATTCTTGCACGCATGCGCGCCTCATCCATTCCGTCGCGCGTCGCCATTCGCGCGATACGCTGCTCCTCCGGCGCAATCACGACGATGCGACGCTCGAGGTCGTCAAGATAGTTGGTTTCGAAGAGCAAGGGTACCACATGAACGATCATCTGCCCCGGCTTCGCCAGCGCCTCGCGTTCGCGCGCGAGACGCCGAACGTGCGGGTGAACGATCGCGTTCAAACGCGCCCGCGCATCGGCATCGCTGAAGACGATCTCGGCGAGCGCGGTTCGATCCAAGGCGTTGTTGCGCACGACCTGCGGCCAGGTGCGTGCGATCTGCATGAGGCCGTCGCTGTTCGGTGCGACGGCCTCACGCGCGAGCGCGTCGGCATCGATGACATACGCGCCGAGTTCCTCGAGAATCCGCGCGACCTCGCTTTTACCGCTCCCGATGCCGCCCGTCAGCCCGACGCGCACTCGTCATTCGACCGGTATGGCGGTTTCGGTTTCGGCAACCTTCGGCGGCTGGACGACCCCGTCGACGGCGATCGCTTCGATCTCCTCGGCGGGAACGTCCGCCACGTGCTGGATCGAGGCGGTGATGCGTCGCGTCGCGTGATTGAGGGTGAGCAGCGTGACGTCGATCTCTTGCCCCGGGCTGTATTGAACCGAGGCATCGAACTCACCCTTGGGCACCATGGCGAGGATGCCCGGCACCAATTCGACGAGGAGGTAGTTCGGCGTCACTTTGACCACCTGCGCTAGGAGGCGATTCGTTTCGTAGAGCTTCTCCGCGTGTTCGTCCCAAGGATCGGGCAGCGTATGCTTGAGGGATAGGCTGACCTTCTTCGATTCCGCGTCGAATTTCATGATCTCGATCTGCACGACGTCGCCGATCTTTACGACCTCCGACGGATGCTTGATGCGCGCGTACGACAACTCGCTGTTGTGGATCAGGCCGTCGACGCCGCCGAGATCGACGAACGCGCCGAAATCGGCAAGCCGCACGACAACGCCGTCGCGAATCTGCCCGACTTCGAGCGTTTCGAGCAGTTCCTGCTTCTTCGCTTGCAGCTCTTCTTCAAGGACCTGCCGCTGGGAGAGGACGACGCGATGCCGCTTGTGATCGAGATCGATGACTTTCAGACGAAGCCGTTGGCCGAGAAGCTCGTCGAGATTCCCAACCGGCTGGCGTCGAATCTGCGAAGCGGGGACGAAGCCGCGCATGCCGAGGTCGACGAGAACGCCGCCTTTGACGACGTGCGTGACCGTCGCCTCGATGACCTGATCCATGTCGTGGGCTGCGATGACCTGCTCCCAGGTCTTGAGCGCCCGAGCGCGGCGCTCCGAGAGGAAGAGGGTTCCGTCCAACTCGTCGATGCGATGAATCATCACCTCGAGAGTATCCCCGACCTTAAGCGTCTTTGGATCGACGGCGAGCGAGAGTTCTTTGAACGGGAGAACGCCTTCGGATTTCCCGCCGACGTCGACGAGCAGCTCGTCTTTGTCTTTTTGGACGATGGTGCCGCTCATCACCTGGCCCTCGTCGAGAACTTTCAGCGATTCTTCGTAAAGGCGCTGCTCCAGCGCGAGTTGATCCTCCTCGTTGGTGCTAGCTGGTATCTGAGTAATCGTGATGTTGAACTTCCTACTTTCTAAAATCAATTTTTACGGACTACCGTTGACATTTTCGGCACCACCAGGTTCCTCGCTGCGCGAGGACGGTCCGAACGATCGGGCACGCGCAACGCGGGCACGGTCGTCCTCGCCGGCCGTAAACCGCGAGAACGTTCTGGAAGCCTCCCTTGCGACCGCCTGCATCCACGTAGTCGTCGATGCTCGACCCGCGAAGTTCGATCGCCCGAGTCAAGACCTCAACGACGGCGCGGTGCAGCCGCCGCACGGCGGGCTTCGTCAGCGCCCTCGACGGTCGGCTCGGGCGTATCCCGGCCTCCCAAAGCGCTTCGCATGCATAGATATTTCCGATGCCCGCGATGCGCCGTTGGTCGAGCAGGAGCACCTTCACCGGCGTCGTCCGTCCCGCCAGCATAGCCGTAAAGCTCTCGACTGTAAAGCCTGCGTCAAGAGGTTCGGCTCCAAGGGCCTCGTCCCAGGGCTCGCCACCTTCGACCAGGCGCATCCGCCCGAGCGTTCGCACGTCGTCGAAGCACAGGTTGCGCCCGCCGGAGAGGCGCAGGACGACGCGGGTTCCCGCCGGTTCCCTTTCTGCGGAGTTCCGGACGAGAAGGCGCCCGGTCATCCGCAACCCCGTCACCAAACGCCGCCCCGACGCGAGGTTCAGCACGACGTATTTTCCGCGCCGCCGCGCGCTCTCGATTCGCTCGCCCGTCAGCGTTTGCGCAAAGTTCACGCCCGGCGGGGCGAGCACGATCCTACGCAAGCGGACGTCGACGCCGGCGATCGTCGCGCCGGCGATCGCGTGGTCGAGATCCCGAGCGATCGTTTCGGCTTCAGGGAGTTCGGGCAAAGTGCAATCGCGTCCCACTTACGATGCCGTCTTGCGCCGCCTCACCGGCGGTAAGCTCGATGACGTACCGCGCCGATCCCGATTCGAGCGGAATCGCATCGTCGGGCGTGTTCGGCGCCACGACCGGAACGCGCGCAAAAACTCTGCGGACCGTTCCGTCCGGCGCGACGAAGATCATGTCGAGCGGAATCAGCGTCTCCTTCATCCAAAACGACACTGGGCCGTCGGCATCGAAGACGAAGAGCATCCCCGTGTGCGGTGGAAGCGATGGGCGATTCATCAGGCCGCGCTCCCGCTGCGCCGGCGTCGTTGCGGTTTCGAGCAACAAACGCGCCTTGGGTGCGATGACCACCGTCGTCGGCAGCGCTGCGCGCGGGGGCGGCAAGGGGACCGCGCACGCGACGACGAGCCCCAGGGCGATGAGCATCTCAGGCTTCCAACCTTTTTACGTCGTACCAATTGAGGCCGGATTTCAGCGTCGTCTCGAGTGGGACCGAAAGCTCCATCGCGTTCTCCATCGCGTCGCGCACGAGGTGCGCCGTCTCGTGGAGGTCCGTCTCGCGAACTTCGAAGATCAGTTCGTCGTGAATTTGCAGGAGCATCGTCGCGTCCAGCGTCGTACCTTTCAGCGCGCGATCGATCCGAACCATTGCGAGCTTCATGAGATCGGCCGCGCTTCCTTGTAACGGCGCGTTGGTCGCTTCGCGTTCGGCCGCACTACGGATCGCATAGTTCGACGAGGTCAGCGCCGGCATGTACCGGCGCCGCCCCAGGATCGTCGAGACGTAGCCGCTGCGACGTCCTTCCTCGAGCGTTGCCTCGATGTGCCGGCGCACCGAGGGAAAGCGTGCGAAGTAGGCGGTCGTGATCTCCTTGGCTTGCGCGCGCGGGATTTCGAGGCGCTGGGCCAGGCCGAAGTCCGACATCCCATAAAACAGCCCGAAGTTCACGCTCTTCGCCATGCGGCGCTGGTTGTGATCGACGCTCGCATCCGGCGCGATCCCGAAGATCTGCCGCGCGGTGAAGTCGTGGATGTCCTGGCCTTCTTCGAAGGCGCGGCGCATCGCCTCGTCACCTGAGAGGTGCGCCATCAAGCGCAACTCGATCTGACTGTAGTCGGCCGCGAGCAGCACGTAACCGCCGCTCTTTGCGACGAAGGCTCGACGGATGCGCCGCCCTAAGTCGCCCCGTACCGGAATGTTCTGCAGGTTCGGGCTCGTGGAGGAGAGGCGCCCCGTCGCGGTCGCCGTTTGATTGAAGATCGTGTGCAGCCGGCCGTCCTTTGGATCGATCAACTGCGGGATGACGTCGACGTACGTGTTCTTCAGCTTCGTGACCTCGCGCCATTCTAGGACGAGCGCGCAGATCGGATACTCGCGCGCGAGCGTTTGCAGCACCTCGACGCCGGTCGCCCAGCCGATCTTGGTTTTCTTGCCGCCGGGAATCTGCAGCCTGTCGAAGAGCACGTTGCCGAGTTGCTGGGGAGAGCCGATGTTGAACTCCTCGCCGGCAAAGTCGAAGATGCGCCGCTGCAATCGCTCGACCGCCGAATCGATCTCACGGCTGAGCACGTGCAGCTCCGCCGGCTGGATCGCCACACCCGCGCGCTCCATCGACGCGAGCACCGGAGCGAGCGGAACCTCGACCTCTTCGTACAGTCGCAACTGATCGCGCTCCTCGAGCGCCGCGCGCACGCGCTGCGCGAGTTGGAAGGTCGCGTCGGCGCGCGCCGCCGCTTCCTCGCCGACGCCGGCCTCGAGGAACTCCGCGGCAGCATCGGCGATCTCGCCGTAGGCGCGTGACGGGTTGAGCAAGTGAGCGCCGAGCATCGTGTCGTCGTCGAATCGAAGATCGATACCGCGGGCGCGCAACGCGTGCGTCGCGCGCTTGGCGTCGTGTACCGCACGGCGCCGCGCGCTCTCGAACATCTCCACGAATGCCGCGCGTACCGGCTCGTGCGCCAAGGTTTCGACCGAAAACGCGAGGGCCTCGCCCGGCCGCGTGCTCGTTCCGAGCGCACCGTCGTGCACCGCGATGGCCGCGAGCGGGGCGCCGGCTTGCGCGCGCAGTTCTTGCGCGAGCCGCGCGAACTCCGGTGGATCGACCGACGCAACGTAACTGCGATAGGTTCCCGCGATGCGCCGCTCGCCGTCGAAGAGCGGTAGGTCGGCGGGCGCTTTCATCCTCGCAAGCAACGTCTTGAACTCGAGCTCGCGAAAGAGCGGGTAGAGCGCGGCGTCGGACGGCTTGGCGTACCGGCTTTGCGCCCAATCGACGTCGATTGGAAGCTCTCGATCGGCGCGCGAGACATCGCGATAGAGCTGCGCCTGCCGACCGAACTCCTCGATCAGCCGCTGGAGTTTCGGCGATCCCGCGAGCGGCGGGTTCGCAACGAGCGTGTCGAGCGACCCGGCGGCTTGGAGCAACTTCGAGGCGGTCTTCTCGCCGACACCCGGTACGCCCGGCAGATTGTCGGACGGATCACCTTTGAGACCGCGATAATCCGCGAGTTGTCGCGGCTCGAGGCCGAAGCGCTCGCCGACGGCAGCGACGTCGTAACGCGCGAGATCGGTGATACCGCGCCGCGTTGCCAAGACGGTCGTGCGATCGTCCACGATCTGCAGAAGGTCGAGATCGCCGGTGACGACGAGGTTCCGGGCGCCTTCGGCCTCCGCACGTGCGGCGAGCGTCGCGATGACGTCGTCGGCCTCTTGCCCTTCGATCTCCGCGATCGGGATGCCGTAGGCGTCGAGCACGCGGCGCACGAGCGCGAACTGCCCGCGCAGATCCTCGGGCATGGTTTGGCGTTGCGCTTTGTAGTCTTTGTAGAGCGCGACGCGATGCGCCGGCATGCCTTTGTCGAAAGCCGCGATGACGTGCGAGGGTTTCTCCTCGGCAATGACTTTGTTCAGCATCATCGTGAAGCCGTAGACGGCATTGATCGGCATGCCCTTCGCGGTCGTCAGCGGCGGCAGCGCGAAAAACGCGCGGTAGACGAGACCATACGTGTCGAGCAGCATGAGCGTATCGCGTTCGTGGGCGTTCCGCAAGGTGCAACGCTCTTTCACGGAACGTCGACCGTCGAGGAGCCGGCGATGACGCGGCCGTCGTCGGCGATCTCGAGCACGGAGAGCGTGTACCGGCCCGGCGCCGAGGGCAGTTGCAGGTGAAGTGCACCGCCGTCGTTACGCGCAACGCTCCACGAAACGGCGCGGCTGTCGGCTTGCGCGAGGGTGAGGTTCGGCGGCGGCTCGCCGCGCCGCTCGAATCCGAGCACGAGCGGATGATTGCCGGTGGAATCGACCCAAGGATGCCAGGTCGTGCCCTGCGGTGCGCTGCTTTGGGTCGTGGCTAACTCGGGCGCGAGCAGATCGGGCGCGGAGTCGAAGCGCGCGCTTCCGGACGCCTCGCCGTTCGTCAAACGCACGACGACGGTGCCGGCGCCCGCGCGCACGTTGCCTAAGAGCAGCGTCACGTCGGCGCCGGGCTTCGGTGACTGCTGGAGAGAAAGCGCGGCAACCGCCGCACGCCCCGCGCCGTCGACGTCGAGCGGCACCGTCGTCGAAAGCGTCACGCCATCTCGAACGAAGACCGCGCCGATCTGCAGCGCGCCCGGCGCATCGACCGCTTTGAAGGTCGCCGAGGCGCGACCGCCGGCGACGTGCGCGACTGCGGTTTGGACGCCGAGTGCGCCTTCGAGCGTGAGCAACGCATCTCCCGAAGCACCCGGCGCGGCCGCCTCGACGCGAATCATGTCGCCCGGAACGTAGCGGCTGCGGTCGAGCCGCACCGAGACGTCGACGCTGTTGCCCTGGGACGCATCTAATGAAGCTTGCGGGACGACCTGGACTTGTGCGGCATCCTCGGCCGCAGCGTTGCCGGCCCCGACGCTCGCCAAGATGAGATCGGTCCCGAGATCGGGCGTCGCAAACGCGCCACGTGCATGACCCGCGGCATCGAACGCGAGCGTTTGCCGCTGCACCGAGGCGCCATGGACGAGGCTGACGCTCGCGTAGCCGTTCGCCGGCTTCCCGCTTTGCACGTCCGTCGCGTACACGTCGAATCCGACCGGCGATCCCAAGGACTGCTGATCGCGATCGAGCTGCAGGCGCACCGCAACCGGCGCGCTCGGCACGACGATGCGCGTGTCGGCGGTCGCGCCTCCCGATTCGACGCGCACGCCATACGTGGAGCCGAGCGCATCGGTCGGATGCGGAATCGCTAGTTGCGCTCGCCCGCCTGCGTCGGTGGTTACGAGTTCGTCGAGCCACTCGGCCGTCCCCCACGGCGTTTCCGACGGCACGTATCCGACGTAAACGTGCGGCGAGCGAATGACGGTTACGCGGACCGTAACGTTCCCGCGTGAGGAGCGGATTGCGATCGGCACGTCGTTGTTGGGATTGCATTGGTCACCGCATGCCGACGCGACGTCGAGCACCAGATCGCCGGCATCGGCATCGACATGCACGCTTGCGCCGCCGACGCCGCCCGCAACTTGCGCGAGGATCGCGTCGTCACCCGCCGTTGCGTTCGGCGGCACCGCGAGATCCACCGCAAACGCACCCGAGCGGTCGATCGGGACCCGTTGCTCGGCGATGACCGTTGCGCCGTTGCGCAACGAGATCGCGGCCTCACCCCGGGCCGGCCGCAGCGTGCCGCCGCCGCGCGTGCGCGCAAAGCCGACGACGCGCACGATACCGCCCGCATGGACGACCGCGGAGGCGGTTCGTACGCCGACGATCGTCGAGGGCATCGGCGCTTGCGGCAGCAGGCTTACGAACGCGTAGCTCTCGCCCCACTGCGCGAGTGCGAAGATGGGCCGCTCGCCGCGATTCCATCGCAGCGTGCCGGATGCGTCCGTATATTCGGTCACGAAGCGATCGTTCACGAGCAGTTGCACGCGCATGCGCGAAAGCGCGCGCCCCGTTCCGAGATCGACGCCGTAGAGCAACAACTGCGCAGGCGTTTGCTTCGCGACGAGGCCGATGCGCGAGCGGTTGACCCACACTTGTTCGCCGACGTTTCCGCGACGCGCTTCGACGACGAAAAACCCTTCGCGCGCGCCCAGAGGTAGATCGACGGCGTTCGGTTGGAACTGATATCCGCCGGGCGGCGTGTACGTAAATCGCGCCGCCGCGCGCAAGGCGCGCGTCACGATCGCGCGCGAGCGTTCGTTCGAGCCGGCCATGAGCACGTCCGCCGGATCCACGCCATAGACCGTGAAGTCGACCGGCGCGCTCGAATACGTGTCGAGACGGACGCTCGTGGCTTTCCACGGAACGTTTGAGTCGGAGGCAAAGAGGGCAAAGTAAGCGTCGAACTTATGCAAGTCGACGATGGGCCGGGCGCCCAAGACGGTAACCGGGAGCAACGCGAGCAGCGCGGCGGCAAGGGTTCGAGCGGCCGACATCGGTGGTTCGCCTTTCGACGGCGGGGCGATCGCGGGCCTGCGGGGGAGGTCGCCGGACCCGATGCGAGTAAGGTGAGACGCGTGGACGAACAAGACGGCGAAGGAACGACGACGACACGCTGCCGTTTTTGCGGATGCGACGACGGGGATGACGATGCGAAGACGATGCGCGACAAGGAACACATTCAAGTTGTTGTCGCGTGCGGTTCGTGCGGACACGCATTCACCGCCCTCTCCCGCAACTAAATCCTTGCGCGCCGTTCTCCTGCCGCTTCTGCTCGCGGTGCCGATGCTCGCCGCAACGCCCGCGCCGCACCCGTCTCCGTCGCATCATCCGGCCCCAGGTCTTCCCGTCATCCACATGCCCGCGGTACGGCTTCACACCGAATTCGTCGTCGAAGTCAACAAGCACGGACAAGTCGTGCGGGTGAAGACGGCCAAGGGCTGCAGCAATCCCACGTTCAACGCTCAGACGTATGGCAACGTCCTGCAGATGTGGATCCGTCATCCCAACGGAGTCGCGGACGTCGGGCTCTATCGCGTGAGCTACGACTACGATCCCCGCTCGCGCATGGTCACGCGCCGCGTCACGCTCGTGCGCCTGGGCGGCACGTGGGGCAACGTCGAAGGCGCGGCCAACGAAATGCTCGACACGGCGCGCCGCGAATCGGAATCGGCATCCGGAAGGAATCTTCCGCCGCTGCAAAACATCATCGGCGCGACACCGACACCGCCTCCGCACTGAGGAGGACGGGCGTGCGTTACGTGAGCTTCCGCGCAGGCGAGGCTCCCGCGCAACCCGGCGTGATCGAGAACGAGTGCATCCGCAGGATCGACTGCGCGACGCTCCGCGATTTCGTTGCGCTGGCACCGCAAACGCGCGCGAGCCGCATCACCCAGGATCTCGTTCCGCTCGCCGGCGTCCAGCTCGAGGCGCCGGTTCGCCCGGCGCGCAACGTCTTCTGCGTCGGCCGCAACTACCTCGAGCACGCGAAGGAGGGGGCGCGCGCGCTCGGCCGCGATCTGACCCTTCCCGAGCGGCCGACCTTCTTCACGAAGGCGCCGAGTGCGATTTTGGCGCCGGAGGCGACGCTGCGGCTCGAGGCACGGGTCTCATCGCAATACGACTTCGAGGCGGAGCTGGCCGTGGTGATCGGCACCAGCTGCAAGGACGTCTCGGAGGACGCCTGGCGCGAGGTCGTCTTCGGTTACACCTGTGTCAACGACGTGACCGCGCGCGATCTGCAACGCGTGCACGGGCAGTGGTTCAAAGGTAAGAGCCTCGATGATACGTGCCCGATGGGGCCGTGGATCGTCTCCGCCGGCGAGCTCGACGCGCAACATCTCGAGATCGCGTTTCGGCTCAACGGCATCGAAAAGCAGCGCAGCAACACGTCGCAGATGATTTTTGCGATCCCGTACCTGATCGCGCAACTGAGCCTCGGAATGACGCTCGAACCCGGCGACGTGATCGCGACGGGAACCCCGGAGGGCGTCGGATTCGCCCGCACGCCGCCGGAGTTTCTTGCGGACGGCGACGAGATGGTGGTTGAGGTCGAAGGAATCGGCACGCTGCGCAACAGGGTCTCAATTCAATGATCCCGTAACACCCTCGCATGATCGTCGCCGTTCCCTGCGAAGCCGCTCCGAACGAGCGGCGGGTCTCGCTCGTGCCCGAGAGCGTCTCTCGCTTCGTCAAATCAGGCGTCGGCGTCCACGTGCAGCGCGGTGCGGGCGTCAAGGCGGCGTTTCCCGATGAACTGTATGAAAAGGCGGGAGCGACGATCGTTCCCGATGCGGCGACCCTCGCGCAGGCCGACGTCTTGGCGTGCGTCGCTCGGCCGAGCGAGGAGTTGCTCGCGCTCCTTCGTAAAGGTACGACCGTCGTCGGCTTTTTCAATCCGCTCGGCGACCCCGCGTACCTCAAGCGCCTCGCGTCGCGCGGCTTGACGGTGCTCGCCGTCGAATCGATTCCGCGCATCACGCGAGCGCAGCCCATGGATGCGCTCTCTTCCCAGAGCAACATCGCGGGGTATAAGGCCGTGCTGCTGGCTGCGACGTCGCTACCGCGCTTCTTTCCGATGCTCACCACCGCAGCCGGAACGATTCCACCCGCCAAAGTCTTCGTGATCGGCGCCGGCGTCGCGGGATTGCAAGCGATCGCGACCGCGCGGCGTCTCGGCGCGGTCGTCAGCGGCTACGACGCTCGCCCGGTGGTGAAGGAGCAGGTGCAATCCCTCGGTGCGGCATTCGTGGAGTTCGACGTCGGCGAGGCCGAAGGCACGGGCGGATACGCGAAGCAACTGACGCAGGAGCAGTTGCAGCAGCAGCAGCGCGCGATGGCCGAAACCATCGCAAAGAACGACGCCGTCATCACGACCGCGGCGGTCCCGGGGCGCCCGGCGCCGTTGCTCATCACCGCAGAGGCGGTGGCCGCGATGCAGCCGGGCTCCGTGATCGTGGACCTTGCCGCCGAAACCGGAGGAAACTGCGTGCTCACGAAGCCCGGCGAGACGATCGTGACCGACAACGGCGTCACGATCATCGGCACCTTGAACCTCGCCGCAACGATGCCGTACGACGCAAGCCGGCTCTACTCGCGCAACCTCTACGCGCTCCTCTCCCCGTTCGTGAAAGACGGCGCGCTCTCACTCGATCCGAACGACGAGATCGTCAAGGGTGCTTGCGTCGTTCGCGACGGCACCGTGCTCATCGGGGGGGCCACACCGTGACCGACGTCTCCCATCTGCTCCAGTTGCTGACGGTGCTCGTGCTCGCGGTCTTCGTCGGCTTCGAGGTGATCTCGAAGGTGCCGACGACGCTGCATACGCCGTTGATGTCGGCAACCAACGCGATTCACGGGATCGTGCTCGTCGGCGCGATCGTCGTCGTCGCCGGGCTCTTCGGCTCCTCGGTGCACGGCCCGCTGCTCACGGCGCTCGCAATCGTCGCGGTCGCACTCGGGGCGATCAATGTCTTCGGCGGTTTCGCGGTCACGGAGCGAATGCTCCAGATGTTCCGGCGTAAAGAGAACCCGAAACGGTGAGCGCGACGGCCGTAAGCACCGTATTCGCCTTGCTCGATCTCGTTGCGATCGGGCTCTTCATCGGCGGGTTACATTTCCTCAACGCACCGCCGACCGCGCGTTTCGGCAACCGGCTCGCCGCGTTCGGCATGCTCATCGCGCTCGTCGCCGTGCTCGTCCAGACGCTGGGCGTCGGGTTGTGGGCGATCGCGATCGGCATCGCGATCGGCGCGACCATCGGCGTCGTCGCGGCGGTCCGCGTCAAGATGACCGCGATGCCCCAGATGGTCGCGCTCTACAACGGCGCGGGAGGCGGTGCCGCGGCGCTGGTCTCGACGGCGAAGCTTGCCGTCGCCCACGCACACGGAGCGCCGCTCGATCCGGTCGTTGCCGTTTCGCTTGCGCTCTCGGCGGTCATCGGCGCGATCAGCTTCGCCGGGTCGCTCGTGGCGTTCGCGAAACTGCAGGAACTCATGACCGGACGGCCGGTCACGTATGCGGGGCAGCAGATCGTCAACGGGTTCGTCGCGCTCGCGATCCTCGGGCTCTTGGGGCTGTTCATCGCGCAGCTCGGCGTCGTCCCGCCGTGGACGTATCCGAGCCTGCTCGTCGCGGCGCTCGCACTCGGCGTTTTCTTCGTCCTGCCGATCGGCGGCGCGGACATGCCGGTCGTCATCTCGCTGCTCAACTCCGCAACCGGCGTGGCCGTCGCCATCACCGGCTTCGAGTTGTCGAGCACGCTGCTCATTACCGGCGGCGCCCTCGTCGGTGCGAGCGGCACCATTCTCACGATTGCGATGAGCCGCGCGATGAATCGCCCGCTCACCAACGTGCTGTTCGGCGCCTTCGGAGCGGCGGGCGGCGCCGAGCCGGCCGCGGCGGGGGGCGCGCAGCAGAACGTGCGCAGCGTTTCCGTCGACGACGTCGCGGCGATGCTCGCCTATGCATCGAAGGTCATGTTCGTTCCCGGCTACGGCATGGCGGTCGCGCAGGCGCAGCACGGCGTCAAAGCGCTCGCCGATCAACTCGAGAAGCGCGGCGTGAAGGTGCTCTACGCCATCCATCCGGTGGCGGGGCGCATGCCGGGCCATATGAACGTCCTGCTCGCCGAAGCGAACGTGCCGTACGAGCAGTTGCTCGATCTCGACGATGCGAACAACGAGTTCCCTACGACCGACGTCGCCCTCGTCATCGGCGCCAACGACGTGACGAACCCCGCGGCGCGTACCGTGAAGAGTTCGCCGATCTACGGCATGCCGATCCTCGACGTCGACAAAGCCGCCAACGTCGTCGTGCTCAAACGCTCGATGCGCTCCGGTTTCGCCGGAATCGAAAACCCGCTCTACGAGTTGCCCAACTGCTCGATGCTCTTCGGCGATGCAAAAGCCTCGGTCGACGCGCTCACCGCCGCGACCAAGGAGTTATAACGGGCTACGAAGGCGTCATCGGCAAACCGATGCCGGGCGGCTCGACGTCCGACCACCTCCCGAACGTTGCGGGATTGCCTTGGAGATAGGCTTTGATGCGAGCGACGCGATCGCTCGTCGACGGATGCTGTTGCACGAGCGGCTCGTAGCCGGCATCCCCCTCGAGGCGATCCGCCTCCGCAAAAAACCAGATGCTGCCCCAAGGGTTGTAGCCGGCGTCGGCTGCGAGCGTCACGCCGAGTTGATCGGCTGCGTACTCTTGTTGCCGCGTGAAGCTCAAGAACGTGTAGTTCCCCGCCGCCACGCCGGCGTTGTAAGCAGTCTGGGCGTTCGATCCGCCGATACCCGAGTTCGCCAAGAACCCGCCGATCCGATATAGAGTGCTGCGCTGATTTTGCTGTTGATTGCGCGCGAACACATGGCCGAGCACGAGATGGGCCGTTTCGTGCCCGAGCACGTTCGCGAGTTCGTCCTCGTCGTCGACCGCGCGCAGCAATCCTTCGTTCACGAACACGTACCCGCCGGGGGCGGAGAACGCGTTCATCTGGTTTCCGCGAATGATGAAGAACTGCTCGGTGAACCAATGCGGCTGCGCTGCGCGCGCAATCCTTGCGCCGACGCGTTGAAGCACCGCATTGTACGGAGAGGCATCGACGATCTGATTCTTTGACTCGAGATTCTGGTAGACTTGCCGGCCCAAGGCAACGTCGTCGGCATGCTGATCGGCGATCGCCGGAGCAGTCGAGAGCGCCACGAAGAGCGCCAGGGCGATCGCGTCAAACGGTCGCGTGCAACGCATAGAGTGCCGCGCCGGCTTGACGTGCAACCGCTTCGAGTTCGCCGATTTCCGCAGGGTCATATCGATCGTCTTCGCTATCCAGATACTTGCGTCCGCACGCAAGAATTCCAAAGAGCTTGCCTGCCACAGGCATCGGCAGGAGCAGATGAGCCTTGGGGATCGTGCGATTGCGCTCCTTCAGTCGGACCGCCTTGCCGGCGGAGAGGCGCTGCACCGCCGACGCCGTCCCGGCGACCAGAGCGGGGCGGACCTCGGTACTCCAGGTGAAGGGCGCGTAATCGCCTCCAGCGTCCCGCAGGAAGACATCCGCAAAGGAGGCGCCTGCCGATTTCTTCAGGGTCTCGAGTTGCCGCGTGAGATCCGCGATATTGTCGGTCAGCGCCAACTTCGCCGCGAGGCGGCGCAACGCATCGAGCCGCTTCTTTCGATCGGGCAAGATATAGCGATCGATCGACTCCATCGAAAGCTTGTCGACGGGCTTGAAGAGCAGCGTTATCGCGACGCCGACGAGCACCTCCGGAAGCCAGCGCGGGCCGATGGGCCACGTGAAGCGAGAGAGCGCGATCTGGAGCAGTTGCTCGCAAACCGCGAACGTGATGACGACGAAGCCGGCCGCGATCGTGAAGGCCAGCCAACGCCGAATCACGTAGTCGAGGTCGAAGAGTTGGCGCCGCAACAGCGCGATCAGCAAGCCGATCGGGAAGAGCAGCGTCGTGACCGCGTCGACGTACTGCAGCCCCGAGATCCAGACGGTTGCCGGCGGAACGACGCGCGCGAGAAAGTCGATGGACGTTCCGGTGGCCAGCAAGACGCACGAGCCGGCGATGAGCACCAGCCGCGAGCGGTACTTCTCGGACGAAGAAAAGAGCCCGATCACCGCCGCGGCGATGGTGACGATTCTGATCAGCGCATCCGCGACGACGTACCAACCGTAGGATCGAATGGCAAGCGTGCTGATGAACTCGCACCCGCCGCCGACTCGATAGCAGTTGGTGATGTAGAGATAGCCGTGCAGCAGACCTAGCGCGGCAACGACGACGCCCATCGCGGGGGCCGCGCGGTAGATCAGCTCGCGGACGCCGCTGCGCGGGCCTTCGCCGAAGGTTGCGGCAAGACGGGTCACGCAGACGAGACCGAAGGGCACGCCCAGATACTTGATCGCCATCGCGACCCATTGGAAGCCCGCGTAGCCGTACGCCGTCTCCCAATACACGTCGAACGAGAGCCCGACGAGCCCCCACATCAGCAGCCGCGTGTGGTGATGTCCTCTCGTCAGATACGCGGCAAGAACCGCGACGACGAGCATGAAGAGCCGCGCGAGCGATTCGAGTTGGAGATCGGCACGGTGGAGGTGCCAGTCTCGGACGCTGTCGACCACCACGAAGGCGAGCGAGAGCGCGACGAACGCGTAGATCGCCCGCTGGTGCCACCGCGACATGGAAGGCTAGCGGCCTGTAACTACTAGGGCCGCGCGACCGATTTGTAGGCGCGGATCAGCAGATCGGGTTGCTGGAAGTTGCACCCTTCGACGCTGAAGCGCGCGTCATGAATCTGCGCGAGCGAAGGATCCGAATTGCCCGCTAGACAGTTTCCTTGGTTGGAGAAATGCACCGGGCCGATCAACCGCGAGTCGGCCGCAACGTCGGCCATCTCTTCCTCCTCCTCGGGTGCCATGTTCGTCTGACTGCCGGGGGCGGGCGTCGATTCCAAGTGCCGCACCCCGCCGATGAAACCGGCGATCCCGTGCGATCCGCTCGGATGCCTGGAAGAAGCCGTTGCGCTGCCGCTGAACGCGCCGCCGCCGAATCGTATCGTGGCGCCGTCGCGCGCGCGAACGTAGTCGACTTCGTAGGTCTTTGCCGTGAGGTCGGTCGTGACGCGAGTGATGTGAAAGCCCGCCGGCAGCGGGTTCGGCACGACCGCAAACTGAAGGCGGCGCAGTTCAGCCTGCTGCCCCGGCGTCAACCCGTTGGGAAGCACGTGACTGTGCGCGGTCGCGGTGTGCATGGGCGAGGCGCCCAGCAGCATGACGAATGACGCGACCAAAGCGAACGCGATCGAGAAACGAGCCATCGGATTCCTCCCACCTCATCTTATACCACCGGCCAGCCGGTTGGTACAACAACGGATTGGTTCAACCGGCGCCGCCGATAAGGGCACTGAAGAGTGGCTGCCGTGGTTCGCGGAATGGATTGACGACGGTCACCCCGTTCCAGGTGAAGCCGTGTTGCATGTCCTGGGAAAGGAGTAGGCGGCAATCCCCCTCAGCCGCCGCGTTCAGGATGACCGCATCCCAAAAATTGAGCCGGTGGGCCTCGGTCAAATCTGCGGCGCCGAGTATCACCGCGCGAGAGGATTCAATTGTCGAAAACGCATCGCACCAGTGGAGAATCGCGTCACGCGCAACGGCCGCTGAGCGTCCGGCCTTCCATGTCAACACGCGGAACAGTTCTCCAAGCGCCTGCACGGGAAGAAAGACGGCCTCTTGCGGCAGCATGCATATGACGTCGAGGGCTGCGCGTTGCATATCGGCTCCGTTCACGCCTTCGGCATAAGCGAGCACGTTCGTATCAAGCGCGACTCTCATCTGTCGCGCTCATACAGTTCGTCGCGCTTCCAAGGCCCGATATCGACCACAGGCAGAGACTCGAGATGTGCGAGCAATGCGTCCTTCGCGCGAGCCGAAACACGATCGGGTCCGGTGACGGGGACGATCCTCGCGACGGGCTTCCCATGGCTCGTGACGGTATAACTGCGTCCCTGTCGGACGTTACGCAGGACCTGCGAGAATCGCCGGTTGGCTTCGGCAGCCGCGATGGACTTTTCCAAGATTCGCTCCTCGCCCGACAAAGTAGTTATATTCACTATATTAGCCTAACGCAGAGTCACCGGTCAAGTCATCGGCTTCGCAGTGACCGCCATTGCACGCATCTTCATTGGGATGCCCATCCTAAGGGCCGGCGTGCTTACACGGCGGGGTATCTAGCGCAGTCTCCACGCGTACGCGTTCCACGTCGGTAGAAAGGCGTTCGGCGAGAAGCCGTGCAGCCGATCGCGGTACGCGTAGATGTATTCCGCGTCGAAGAGATACAGGATCGGCACTTGCGCGGCGACGATCTGGGCGATGCGGGAATAGAGCGCCTTGCGTCGCGCTTGCGAGGTCGCCGCGAGCGCTTCGCGTTCGAGCGCATCGACCCGTGCATCGCAAAAGCGCATGTAGTTCGACGGGCCGTGGCAGCCGAGGACGCTCGAATCGTCCGGATCCGCGCCCATGGTCCACGGGACGTAAGCGAGGTCGAAGTTGCCGGTCGCGAGCGTTCCCGTCACCGGCAAGAAGAGCTGCGCATTGCTGATGCTCTTGATCGAAACGTCGATGCCGCGTCGCCGCAACTCCGCCTGCACTTCGGTTGCGATGCGAACGCCGCTCGCCGTCTCGGGAAAGGCGACGTAGACGAGCTGCATGGGTTTTCCGTTCTTGCTGCGCATGCCGTCGGCTCCGCGACGCCAACCCGCCGCATCGAGCAACGCATCGGCGCCGGCCGGATCGAACGCAGGCTCGCGCACGCGCGGATCGTAGGCCCAGGAAAACTGCGGCTGCAGCATATCCGTGACGGCGTACTGCCCGAGCGTGATGCGCCGCGTGATGCCGGCGCGGTCGACCGACATCGCGATCGCGCGGCGCACGCGCACGTCGTCGAGCGGCGGATGCGTGACGTTGATGGCGATCCCGGCGATGACGGCGGTCGGCACGCGCACGAACTTCAGGTGCGGCCGCCCGCGCAGCAGCGACCACTGGACCGGCGCGACGAGATTCCAATCCAGTTGTCCCGCCTGCAGCATGATGAGATTCGTCGACGGATCCGGGATGATGCGCAGGTCGAGATTCTTTACCGGAGGCATGCCGCGCCAATACCGAGCGTTTGCGGTGAGGCGCAATCCTTCGCCGCGCCACCACGAGACGAATCGGTAGGGCCCGTCGACAACGCTCGGCGCGGCATTGAACGGGGCCTGCGCGAGCGGCGCCTCCGCGCGCAGGGCATGCGCCGGCAACACGAACTGCGGCGAGAACCCATAGGAAAAATACGTCATCACCGCCGGCGCCCACGCATGCTTCAAATGGAAGACGACCGTGTGCGCGTTCGGTGCCCACGCTCGATCGATCAAGTCGTAGCCCTCGTGCGAACGCACCGGGTTGCGCGGGTCGAGGATCGCGTGGAGCGTAAAGAGGACGTCGGCGCTCGTCACCGGCACGCCGTCGCTCCAACGCACGTTCGCGCGCAGATGATAGACGATTGTTCGGTTGTCGGCCGAGAGCCCGCCGTCGGCGAGCGTTGGGATCTGCGTCAGCAACTCCGGGACGGGACGTCCATGCGGATCCAGATCGATGAAGGGCTCGAACAGGAGCCGCGCGATCTGCTGCTCGACCGAGGCGGCGTCGGGATGCAGGAATAGCGGGTTGAGGTTCGTCGGGTCGGCCGCGAGATCGAAGCGCACCGTATCGGGGGCCAGCGCCGAGGGAGACGAACAGGCGGAGAGGAGCCCCGCTAGGGCGAGGGCTTGCGCCGAACAAATGCGGCGTGATAGGCTGTTCCTCCCGAACATTCTTCTGCCACTCCTCGAGATTTCCCGAATATGATTGCGACGACGAACGAAATCGACGAACTTGATCTCCGGCTGCTCGACGCGCTTCAACGCAACGCCCGGGCGACCTTCGCGCAGCTTGGGAGCGTCGTCGGGCTCAAGGCGCCGGCGGTGCACGAGCGCGTCAAGCGCCTCGAGGGCCGCGGGCACATTCGCGGCTACGGCGCCCGCCTCGACGGCCCCCGCCTCGGCTACGCCCTGACTGCGTTCATCAGTTGCTACACCTCGCCCGACTGCGACTACGACGATTTCATGCGGCGTCTTTCGGCGATGCCCGAGGTCTGCGAAGTGCACTCCGTTGCGGGCGAAGAGAGTTATCTCTGCAAAGTGGTAACGCGCTCCACGCAGCATCTCGACGATCTGCTCGCGCGCCTGAAGGCGATGCCCGGCATGGCGCGCACGCGCACGACGATCGTGCTCTCCACGCCTTTCGAGCGCGGCGGCATCGCGCTGCGCGCCGGTGAGCGATGACGACGAACGCGATGAGCACCAAGGGCGATCGCTTCGGAGCGCACCGCGTGCTCGCGCCGCCGGGCGCGCTGCCGCAGACTGCGTGGCGTCTCGACGCGACGCCGGTGACGTGGGAGAGCGAAATTTTGTGCGACGTCGAGGCGCTGAACATCGACTCCGCCTCCTTCACGCAAATCCGCGAAGCCTGCGGCGACGATGAGCGCGCGATCGGCGAGCACATTCTTGCGACCGTGCGCGAGCGGGGAAAGCAGCACAATCCGGTCACCGGCTCCGGCGGCATGTTCGTGGGACGCGTGCGCGAGATCGGCACGGCGCTGCGCTCACACGTCGACTTGGAACCCGGCGATCCTATCGCTTCGCTCGTCTCGCTGACGCTCACGCCGCTGCACCTCGAGGAGATCCTGGGCGTCGATCTCGCCGCCGCGCGCGTCCGCGTGCGCGGAACGGCCGTGCTCTTCGAGAGTTGCGCTTGGGCGAGGCTTCCGGGCGATCTCGACGATTGCGTCGCACTCGCGGTCCTCGACGTTGCCGGCGCACCCGCGCAAGTACGACGGCTCTGCCGGCCGGGTCACACCGTCGTCGTCGTCGGCGCCGACGGCAAGAGCGGCCTCCTCGCCTGCGCCCAAGCGAAGCGTTGCGTCGGGGAGCGAGGCCGCGTCGTCGGCGTCGTTCCGTCGGCCCAGACGCGCGGAGCGCGCCTCTTGCTGGAAGCGCATCTCGTCGACGCATTGGTGGAAGCCGATGCGCGCGACGCATTAGCGCTCGCGGAGTCCGTCGCGGCGGCGGCACCCGCCGGAGCCGATTTGGTCGTCAACTGCGTGAACTGCCCCGGTACCGAAGCGGGCTCGATCCTGTGCGCGAAGGACGGCGGCTGCATCTACTTTTTCTCGATGGCGACCTCGTTCACGGCGGCGGCGCTCGGCGCCGAAGGACTGGGTAAGGACGTGACGATGATCGTCGGCAGCGGCTTCGCGCCCAACCACGCGCAGACCGCCCTTGAAACCCTGCGCTCCCATCCCGCGATCCTCGAGCACTTCGAGCACACCTACGGAAGACGATCATGATTGAGATCCTCCACGAAAAGCCGGCCGCTCCCCCCGAGACGTTCGCCTATCGCGACCTCGTGGGCGGAGAGTTTTGGCGGCGGATTCCCGCCTATCGCGACGTCGACGAGACGGTATTTCTCGACCACCTTTGGCAGCAGCGCCATTCCGTGAAGACCCCGGCGGAGCTGCTCGATACGGTTCGCGACCTCGCGTCGGCGGAGTTCATCCGCGACGCCGAGTTGGGATTCCATCGCGCGCCGATGGCCGTGCGCGTCTCGCCGTACGCGATCGCGCTCGTCGATTGGAACGATCCGTATCGCGATCCGATTCGCCGCCAGTTCATCCCGGTCGCCTCGGCGCTGCTCCCCGATCATCCGCGTTTGACGCTCGACTCGCTGCACGAACAGGCCGACTCGCCGGTGCCGGGACTCGTGCACCGTTACGTCGACAAAGCGCTCTTCCTGCCGCTCACCGTTTGCCCGGTTTACTGCCGATTCTGCACGCGCAGCTACGCGATCGGCCCGGATACCGAGAACGTCGACAAAGTCGAGTTAGCAAAGACGCCCAAGCAATGGCAGGACGCGTTTGCGTACGTTGCGAGCCGCCCCGAGTTGGAGGACATCGTGATCTCCGGCGGCGACGCCTACCAGTTGCCGCCGAAGAACCTCGAACTGATCGGCAACGCACTGCTCGACATCCCGCACGTGCGCCGCATGCGCTTCGCGACCAAAGGCCCCGCGATCATGCCGATGAAGCTCATCACCGACCACGCGTGGGTCGATGCGCTCACGGCGATCGTCGAACGCGGCCGCACGATTGGCAAAGACGTCGTGCTCCACACGCACTTCAATGCACCCGAGGAGATCACCGAGATCACGCAGCGGGCGTTGCGCATTCTGTTCGAGCGCGGCATCTTCGTGCGCAACCAATCGGTGCTGATCCGCGGCGTCAACGACGAGTCCAAGCGAATGCAGCGTCTGGTCAAGCGTCTTGGGTACGTGCACGTGCACGCGTACTACGTCTACATGCACGACATGGTGAAGGGCGTCGAAGATCTGCGCACGACGATCCAGACGGCGGTCGACGTCGAGAAGTTCGTGCGCGGCAGCACGGCGGGCTTCAACACGCCGACCTTCGTGTGCGACGCGCCGGGCGGCGGCGGTAAGCGCGACATGCACTCATACGAGCACTATGACCGCGAAAACGGCATCGCCGTCTACGCCGCGCCGTCGGTGAAACCCGGGAAGGCCTTCCTCTACTTCGATCCGATCGATCAACTCTCTCCCGCCGCGCGCGAGCGTTGGCAAGACGAGGTGATCCGCGAGGAGATGATCCACGAGGCGCTGCACCGCGCCGGCGTGGGGGACGAAGCGCTGGTCGTCGCATAGTGCGCCGTATCTGCGTCTACTGCGGCGCGCGGCATGGGCGGCCCGACGCCTATGTCGACGTTGCGCGCGACGTCGCGCGTGCCATCGTGGCGCGCGGCGACGGCATCGTCTACGGCGGCGGCCGCGTCGGGATGATGGGCGCACTCGCCGATGCCGCGCTCAAGGCGGGCGGCGAGGTGATCGGCGTCATCCCCGAGGCTCTGGCAACCGCAGAGGTCGCGCATTCCGGCCTGACGCAGCTCCATCTCGTCGACTCGATGCACGCTCGCAAAGCACTGCTCACGCAGCTCAGCGACGCGTTCATCGCGTTGCCCGGCGGCATCGGCACGATGGACGAGCTGTTCGAGGCACTCACGTGGCGCCAGCTCGGGATCCATTCGAAGCCGGTCGGAATACTCAATCACGACGGCTACTACGATCCGCTGGTTGTCCTGTTCGACCGCATGTTCGAGGAGGGTCTGCTCCCGCCGTCGACGCGCGAGTTCATCGTCATCGAGCGCTCGATCGATACGCTGCTCGACGCGCTCCTCCCGCGTACCAACTGATATGCCGGAATTCAACACGTCGCAAGCCATGCGTGAAGTCGGGGAACGCGCGGAGCAGGTCTCGTCCGGCGCAAAGCTCGTACCGATAGCGGCGGCGCTCATCGCGGTTCTGGCCGCGCTTGCGACGCTCTTCTCAAATCATAGTTCGATCTCGGGCTTGGAGAGGCGCACGCTCGCGGGCATCATGCAAACCCGCGCCGCCGATCAATATAGTTACTACGAATCGAGCCGCATCAAAATCGAGGTCAATCAAGCGCTCGCGCAATCGGGATTGGTCACGAGCGCGGCCGCGTTTCGATCGATGCACGCTCGCATCTTGAAAGAGGAGAGAAAGTCCGCCGGGACGCTCGCCATTGCGCGGGCGGACGAAAAGGCATCCCAGCAGCAACTCGCTCAGGCGGACACGTCCCTGACCTCTTACGAGCGGTTCGAGGTCGCCGCGACGCTCTTCGAAGTTTCGATCGTGCTCGTCTCGATTACCGCCTTGATGCGAAGCAGCAGCGCCTTGCTCTGGCTCGGCGGCGGCGTGACGCTGGTCGGCCTCGCATACTTCACGTTCGGCCTGATCCACGTATAGACGCCAAGCACTTCATTCCGCCAATGCCTCGGCGACGATGCGATCTTGCTCGACGGCGTGCTGTCCCGCGTAACCTTCGGAGGGACTTGCGCGATAGGGGCGTCCGACGTACGCGATGTCGAGCGATCTGCCCAGACGCTCGAGCAGACGACGACGGACGTAGGCGCGCGCGCCCATGTTTTTCGGCTCCTCCTGCACCCAGACGACCGTCTTGACGCCGCGGTACAATTCGATGACTGCGCTGATCTCTTCGTGCGGTAGCGGCGCGAGCATCTCGATGCGCACGATCGCCGTCTTCTTCGTGCTCGCGTAGCGATCGCTTTCGATCAGGTCGTAGTACACCTTACCGCTGCACAAGATGAGCCGTTCGATTTTCGACTTGTCTTTGACGATGGGGTCGTCGATCACCGGGTGGAAGGCTCCCCGCGCCATCTCGTCGATCGCGCCGTATGCGGAATCGTGGCGCAGCAGGGACTTGGGCGACATGACGACGAGCGGTACCGGTGTCGCGGTCGCTGCCTGCATGCGCAGCAGGTGGAAGTAGTTCCCGGCCGTCGACGGATACGCGACTCGCAGGTTGTTCTCGGCGCTCAACTGCAGGAAGCGCTCGAGCCGCGCACTCGAATGCTCGGGTCCGCCGCCTTCGTAGCCGTGCGGCAGGAGCAGCGTCAAGCGCGAGATCTGTCCCCATTTCGCCTGCCCGGCGGAGATGAACTGGTCGACGATGATCTGCGCGCCGTTGAAGAAGTCGCCGTATTGCGCTTCCCACAGAACAAGCGCGTTCGGTGTGCCGGTGCTGTAACCGTATTCGAAGCCCATGCACGCGTACTCCGAAAGGGGGCTGTTCGCAATCTCGAACGACGCACGCGCGTCTTCGAGATGACGCATCGGGACGTACGTCGCTCCGGTTTCGACATCGTGCCATACGCCGTGACGCTGGCTGAACGTCCCGCGTTCGGTGTCCTGACCGGTTAACCGAACCGGCACGCCGGCCGTGACGAGCGATGCGAAGGCGAGCGCTTCGGCCATGCCCCAGTCGACGAGCCCGCGCTCGTGGATCACGCCGTGGCGGCGTTCGAACTGCGTCCGCAGCTTCTTGTTGAGCGCGAATCCCTCGGGAACGCTCACCAGGATGTCGCTCCACGCGAGCAATCGGGCGCGGTCGAGCGCCGGGAGCGGCGGCGGTGCGGCCGGCGTCTCGCCTGCGAGCTCCGCGAGGATGCCCGCAAGGTTCTTTCCCCCACTCTTGACGCGGCGGTGCGCTTCCTGTACCGCCGCCGTTGCTTCGACGACCAACTCGTTCGCCTGCTCCGCCGTCAGGATCGATTGTGCGACGAGTTTGTTCGCGTAGAGTTCGCGCGCGGTGGGGTGCGACTTGATCTTGTCGTACATGCGGGGCTGCGTGTAGGCAGGCTCGTCGGTCTCGTTGTGCCCGACGCGCCGGTAACCGATCAGGTCGATCAAGACGTCGCGCTCGAAGGCGCGCCGGAACTCGACCGCGAGGTGCGCCGCCGCGACGCATGCGTCGAGATCGTCGGCGTTGACGTGCACGATTGGCACGTCGAAGCCCTTCGCAAGGTCCGAGGCATAGCGCGTCGAGCGCGCATCCATCGTCTTGGTCGTGAAGCCGATCTGGTTGTTCGCAATGAAGTGCAGCGTCCCGCCCGTCGAGTACGCGGGTAGCGCCTGCAGGTTGAAGACCTCCGACACGACGCCCTGCGCGGGAAAGGCGGCATCGCCGTGAATGAGCATCGGCGCCGCCTTGCGCACGTTCTGGAGCGGCTCGGGGTGCGCGTGGTCGGTCTGCAGCGCACGCGCCTCGCCTTCGACGACCGCATCGACCGATTCGAGATGACTCGGATTGTTTGCGAGCGCGACGTGAATCGAACTCCCGTCGTTCGCACGATAGGTTCCGGTCTCGCCGTGATGGTACTTCACGTCGCCCGTGACGTCGTCGTCGCCGACCCCGCTGCGCTCGTTTGCCGCTTCGAACTCCGCGAGGATCTCCTCGTACGGCAGGTTCAAGATGTGCGCGATCGTGTTGAGGCGGCCACGATGCGCCATGCCGATGACGGCACTCTCGGTGCCGTCGCGGGCGAGCAACTCGAGAGCCTCCTCCAGCATCGGGATCAGCGCGTCCAGACCCTCGAGCGAGAACGTCTTCTGGCCGATGAAGCTCTTTCGCAGATACCGCTCGAACGCTTCCACGCGCGTCAGCCGGCGGAGAATTTCGCGGCGCCGCTCCGGCGAAAAGGCGACGCGGTGCTTCCCGGATTCGATATAGTCGCGCAGCCAACGGCGTTGCTCGATGTTCGAGATGTGCTCGATCTCGAAGGCGATCGTCGAACTGTAGGTCGCGCGCAGTTCGGGAATCACCTCGGCGAGCGTGTCGCCGGGAACCTTCACGCCCAAGACCGCGGCGGGAACCGCACTCTCCAACGCCGGCGTCAATCCGTAGCTCTTCGGGTCGAGCGACGGGTCGCCGGGTGCTTGCGTGCCGAGCGGGTCGAGCGCCGCCGCGAGATGTCCGTGCGTGCGATATGCCGCGACGATCGCCATGCCCGCCGCAACCGCGCGCAGCATCTCCTCCGACGGCCCTTTTTCGAGCCCGCCTTCGAGCGCACGTGCGGTGGCGGGCGCGATCGGGACCGGCGGCGCCAGCTCGAGTGCCGCAAAGATGGTCTCGTAGAACTCGTCGTGCCCTTGCAGCAACGCATCGACGCGCCGCAAATACTCCCCGGATTGCGCACCTTGGATGACGCGATGATCGTAGGTCGACGTCATCTGCATCACTTTGGAAATGCCGAGCGAGCGTAGCACGTGCTCGTTCGAGCCCGAAAGCCCCGCCGGGTAACCGATCGCGCCCGTCGCAATGATCGCGCCTTGCCCGGTCATCAAACGAGGCACCGACGCGACCGTGCCGATGCCGCCGGGATTGGTCAGCGTGAAGGAGGCGCCGGCAAGATCGTCGGGGACGAGTTTGTTGGTTCGCGCGCGCGTGACGACGTCGTCGTACGCAGCGGAGAATCGCGCGAAGTCGAGCGTGTCCGCGTGCTTGATGACCGGGACGACGAGAAAGCGCGTTCCGTCCTTGCGCTCGCTGTCGACGGCTAGGCCGAGATGAATGCCGGGCTCGACGCGCTGCGGTTGCCCCTGCTCGTCGCGCCGAAAGGAGTGCGTGATGACCGGCTGCTCGCTCGCGGCGTGCACGAGCGCAAATGCGATCACGTGCGTGAACGAAATCTTCTGCGGACGGTTCGCGCCCTTCAGCGCGGCGTTCAATTCCTTGCGACGCGCGTCCAACACGTCGACGGCAATCGTTCGAAAGCTCGTCGCCGTCGGAATCGTGAGGCTCTGCTCCATCGCTACGGCCAGCGCCGACGCGGGCCCTTTCAGCGGCGTCTGCGTCGCGCCGGGCGGCAACGGCACCACCGGCGCGAACGCGGCGCGCTTCGCGCCTCCGGCTTGTTGCGCGACGTCGCTGCGCAAGATCAAGCCGTCGGGCCCAGAGCCGTGCACGCGCGCAAGGTCGAGATCGCCCCGCCGCGCGAGGCGCTGTGCCTGCGGGGTCGCGATGGCCTCGCCGCCGCGTTCGATCGCGGGCGGCGCTGTCTCGGACGGCGGAGACGGCGCCGCGACGGGTGCTGCGGGCGCGGCCTTCTTCGCCGTCGCCGCGCCGTTTCCGGACGTTTTCGTGGTGTCGATCTCCGCCAGCGCCGAGCCGACGCGAACCGTCGCACCCTCGGCGGCGAGAATCTGCGTGATCACGCCGGAGGCGGTGGCCGGGACTTCCACGTCGACCTTATCGGTGGTCACGTCGACGAGGGGATCGCCCTCCGCGATGAAATCGCCGATCTTCTTGCGCCATTCGACGATGGAACCTTCGGTGACCGACTCGCCCATCTCGGGCAGCGTCACCTTCACCATCGCATCTGCCAACGTGTCCCCCCTGTCGTTAGCACGATTCTACCGCCGCCGACGCCTCCCCGGTACGACCGAGGGCTCAAAACACGCGCGCCCGCTGCGGCGGGAAGACGACGAGCGCGTTTCCGCGGAACTTCGGACGGGCGTGCGAGAGCACGAAGGCCGCAACGTCCTCCGCATCGCGCAGGGAGAGCGAGCCGGGCGCGTTCTGCGGCATGTTGTAGTAGACGAAGCCGGTCATGCGGTTCAAGTGCGCCATGCCGGCGCCGTTGTTGAACGACTGCATCCCCCAAAGCGGCGGCACGCTTTCGCCGATCCCGTTGCCATTTGCCCGATGGCAGAGAGCGCAACGCTGCGCGTAGAGCGCCGCACCGCGGCCGACGTTCGGCAATGCCGCCGGCAGCGGCACGATGAAGCCCTGCGAGGGGGCGGGCGTGGCCAGCATCGGCGTTGCGCGCGAGAGCCACGTCAGGTACGCGACCACCGCGATCATCTCTTTGCTTGAGTAACCGGGCGGGCGGCCGTTTTCGCTATAGAGGAAGCACTCGGCGATGCGATCCTGCAGCGCGATCATACGACGCGCCCGCTTGTTCCACTGTGGAAATCTCGCGGCGATGCCCGCGAAGCTGCCGCCGCGCGCCTGCGTGCCGCCGGCGACATGGCAGGCCGCGCAATCGATACGGGCGCCCACGAGCGCGGGAAGCATCCGCCGCGTGTGCATGATGATCTCGCGGCCGTAGCGGATCGAGCTGCCGAGCGCGCCGCTCGGCAATGCACCCGGATCGTACGCCGCAGCACCCTGTTGCGCGGTGCCGAACTGCGCGCCGTGACACGCGCTCGCCAAGAGAACCGCTGCAAAGCATACGAACGAAAGCGGGCGCACCGTCTCTTACAACGTCAGGGTGAGATACGTATAGTGATAAACGGCCTGGAGCACGGCGACCGTCGCGACCATCGACGGCACGACGACGGTGCCGGGAACCAGATGCGCGAGCAAATCGTCGGCGACGTCTTGCGCTTGTAACCCGCTCGGCGCAAAGCCTTTGGCGACGATTGCGCGCGATTGTTCCTCGATCGCCGTGTGGCAGGCCAGGACGACCGCACCGCGCCTTTGGAACATCTCGATGGACGTATCCTGATACATCCCGTGGACGTCGTCCGGATCGTCTCCGGGACGATACGGCACCTTCGCCGGATAGTAGACGTTCGCGGTGAGCGGCACGCCGTTGGCGTCGGCGATCGAGAAAAACTCGCCGATTCGGTACTTGCGCCACATCGCATCGGCGTAGCCGTAGGCTGCCGATGGGCCGTGGTTCGCGAGCGCGATCGCGATCGAGTCCGCCGGATACCCGAATCCGAACTGCAGGCCGTTGAACGCATTCTTCACGTTGTTCAGCATCGTCGGTTTGAATGCGACCGATTCCACGAGTTGACGGATCCGCGCCGGACGCCCGACGACGCGCGCGAACGCAGCCGCGTCGAAATCCGCGGCGCGCTCGACCAGATGCGCACCGCCGGGAACCTCGGCCGCGCTCGAGACGGCACTTCCTGCGGTGGCGAGGGAGGCAGATGAGAGCAAGAACGCAATGCGATTCATAACAGGCGACTTTCGCCACCGCGTCTCATCGCTCCACCCCAGGGACCAGGGGACAGCCAAAAGAACACTCAGTCGTGGCCCCCGACAAGACCAACTGACGTCATGAAGTTCGTAGTATTCTCCGATCTCCACCTGGACAGATCCTTTAGGTGGCCCTCGCCTGCGCTTGCCCGTCGACTACGCGGCGGAATTCGAGAGACCTTCGGGCGCATCTGCGAGCTTGCCGCGAGGGAGAATGCCGACGCTCTTCTCTGTGCGGGCGACCTGTTCGAACAGGAGTCATTCACTCCCGACACGATGGAGATGCTGTGCAACGCGTTTGGAAAACTCGCGCCGATGCCTGTTGCATTGGCCCCTGGAAACCACGACTGGTACGGGCCGGGCAGCCTCTATGCACACGCTCGGTGGGGCCCAAACGTCAAGGTCTTCGACAAGCCTCAACTAACGCAGCTGCCGTTAGGAGACGGCTACGTGTTGTGGGGAGCAGCTCATTGCGCGCCGGTAAACACTTCTGACTTCCTCGAACATTTTCGAGCCGCACAAAGCGATTGGAATGTGGCGCTGTTTCATGGGTCCGAGCGTGCGTTCCTTACCGAGCAGGTAGAAGGAAAACTCCCTCATGCGCCCTTCACTGAAGATGAGATCCTGAGCGCTAACTTGATTCATGCGTTCGTCGGACATTACCACAGACCGAAAGACGGTAGGTGGCTGACGTATCCCGGCGCTCCGCAACCGCTGGCTTTCGGAGAAGGGCAGGGCACCGCAGTCGTTGCTGAGTTCGACGGCGGTATATTGAAGAAACGGCGCAGGGAAATGGTATCGAGCATCCCCTTCCACGATGTTGCGATCGACGTCTCCGGGATGCCGTCGATGTCAGAGATCATCAAACATGCCCAGGAGAAGATCGCTGGGTTAACCGGCGTTGCGCGGATCACCCTGCGCGGTAGCTTGGCGGAGGCAGTCGAGTTAAGGCTCGATGATTTGCAGCGGATCGAGAGCGGCTTGGAGGGCATCGTCGCGCGCGTCGCCGATCTCGTGCCGGACTACAATCTGGACAAAATCGGAGCGGAGCAAACGGTGCGTGGACGTTTCGTTAGCGATGTCCGCGCTAGCGCACTGTCTGAGGAAGAGAAGCGCCGTATCCTGACCGTGGGCCTGCGCGCCTTCGAGAGGCGAGAGGACTTAGAGCCCGCTTAATGCGCTTTGTCCAGATACACGCAAAGGCTTTTGGGCCTCTTGCCGACACGGATCTGGAGCTTTCACCCGGGATGAATGTGATCGGCGGCTTAAACGGCGCCGGCAAGTCATCGTGGCACAACGCCATCTACGCAGCCCTCTGCGGGATCCGTCGCGGCCCGGGTCTACGGAAGGAGGACTCCGAGTTCGCGGAGCGTTATCGGCCTTGGACCCTGCCGAATTGGGAAGTGAGCGCTGAAATCTCCTGTGACGACGGGAGGACGATATGCATTCACCGCGATCTCGCCGAGAACGTCGACTGCAGCGTATGCGAGCTCCCCACCGGACGGGACATCTCAGCGGCGTTCATCAACGACGGCTCGCCGGACGGGGCGCGACTTGTCGGATTAGACCGGCGAACGTTCTTGAGCACAGCGTCGGTACGGCAGGCCGAGGTGACGAACCTCGAGTCCGGTGGCGAGCTTCAGCAGCAGCTGCAACGTGCCGCAGCAACCGCCGGAGAAGCCGCAACGGCCGCCGCCGCCATCGAGGCCATCGACAACTATATGAAAGAGCACGTGGGACTCGACCGCAGGAACAGCACGAAGCCGCTGCGAGCCGCCAAGGACGGCCTGCAACGAGCGCGGGATGAACTCGCAACTGTCGAAGCTAAACACATCGATTATCTGAAGCAACTCGAAACCGTCGAGCGACTGAAATCACAGGCGGATCGGGCTGAATCAGAATCGACGGCCGCCGAGGCGGTTTCTGCTCGAGACCAGGCGCATGAACTGCGGACGAATTACTCACGCGCTGCTGAACTAACGCAGCAATTCCAATCCTCGCCCGCTCCTGACCTTGGTGCCGATGAGAAGCTTGCGAGCGACGTTGCAGCGGAAATACAGACCTATGAAGAGCTCGTCAATCAGGCGCCGCCCTCCGCCGGCGAGGATCCCGGCGTCCTGCGTAGCGAGCTTAGCGGCTTGCCAAAAATGCCCGAGGGAGAGATTATTCCCGGTCGAGACGTTCGCGAAGCATATGAAGACTACGTATCGTCTCTGGAGGGTGTGGACAAGATGCCCGACGGAGATGCCGTTCCCACGCGCGCACCTTCTTGGTGGCATGTTGTGGGATTCGCCTCGCTCATAGCCGCAATAGTTCTCTTGCTGGCCAAGCTGCTCGCCCTCGGTGCCGCTGCACTTCTGGTCGGCAGCGCACTTCTGACGTTCGGCTTTCTACGCACGCGCAAGCGGCGGGACGCGGAGCGTACACGCTTGCGGCATGCGGAGCTCCCGGGGCTACGGAATGAACCTAAGGCGGCGCTCTCGGCGCGGCTTCGCTCTCGCGGTTACCAAGGCGATGACCCGATCGGCCTTTATCACCGGTACGCCGCCGACTGCGAGGAGCGAAGTGAAGTCGCGCTAGCGGCGGGAAGGCGTCGCGATCTCGAGAAGCGGCTGGAAGCAGTAGAGCAGCTGCACGCGCTTGCGAACAACTATGCGGGCTCTCTCGTGGCAAGCCAGGAACGCTTATGCGCCTTGGCCTTGCGCTGCGGCCTTGAGGGCAGCGACTCTCGCGAGGTAGTAAGGAATCTAAAATCCTGGCAAGTATCCCGCAGCGAACAGCGCAAGCTGATGCAGAAAAACATTGGGGAGCGGCGCGAGCTAGAAGCGTTGCTGGGACAGGGAACGCTGGCTGACCTTGAGAGGGAGGCTGTGGAGAAGGAACGCGAGGCCAAGGCACTAGCCACTCAATTCAGCGGCGCTAAGTTGGAAGCCTGGAAGGCGAAGAACGGGAGCCCCTCCGGCGCATTCATTCGGACGCTCCGCGATGAGGCACGTAAAGAGAAAAGTGGAGCGGATACGGCCGAGGGCGAGCTTGCGCAGTTGAAGCGCTCCCTTCCCGATGTTGCGGCATCGCGTGACGCTGTTGCGGCAGCGGAACTGGAGCATGATAGGATCGGGCACCTCAGCAAGACGTTAGGCGCGACGAAGACGTTCCTGGAGAAAGCGCAAGAGGCGGTCTTCCTTGATATAGCGCCCATGCTCGTCTCGACCTTGGAAAAGTGGCTTCCGAAGATTACGGGCGGGCTCTATGCACGTGCCGCCGTCGATCCGGAGACGCTGGACGTCCGGGTACGACCCGACGGCGGCGCGTGGCGAGGAGCCACAACATTGTCGCACGGCACAGGTGAGCAGGTATATTTGCTGCTGCGGATTGCGATGGCCGAACATCTCACGAAAGCCTCCAATGAAAGATGCCCGCTCCTCCTCGATGAGGTAACGGCCCACTGCGATCCGGTCCGCACTAAAGCCGTCCTTGAATTGCTGCATGAAATCAGTAAAGAGAGGCAGGTTGTACTTTTTTCCCAGGAGCGCGATGTAGCTGAGTGGGCTGATAAAGCGCTGCGTGAGCCCAACGACAAGCTCATAGCCCTCGACGCGAACGCCTTGGCCCTATGAGCGCGGCTAGCGCGGCGCTCGGTCCAGTGCGCCTTGACTCCGTCGATTGGTTTAGCGTATGATATACGTAGTACTGATGTATATCCCAGAGAGGCCGCATCCATGATGATCGCTAAGTGGGGAAATAGCCTCGCGGTTCGCTTGCCGAAGCCCGTCGTCGAGGCATTGGCGTTGAAGGAAGGCGACTCGCTAGAAATTCAGGTCGTCGGCGCGCGTAAGATCGAGGTAGCCAAATCTCCAACGACTCGGCAACTCTTGGCGCGGTTACGCAGGTACCGCGGCCGCCTGCCGGCCGGTTTCGCATTCGACCGGCTGGAAGCGCATGAGCGCTAGCGCCTTCTTCGACACCAACGTTCTTCTCTATCTCCTGTCGTCTGATTCGGTCAAGGCCGATCGGGCCGAAGAGTTGCTGGCGGGCGGAGGCATCATCAGCGTTCAGGTTCTCAACGAGTTCGCGTCGGTCGCATGCCGCAAGCTCGCGATGCGGATCCCGGAGATCCGCACGGTTCTCGCAACTGTCCGTAAGGTCTGCAGTGTCGTCGCCGTCGACCTTGCGACGCACGATCGCGGCCTCGATCTCATGGAGCGGCACCGCCTATCCGTCTACGATGCTTTCATCGTCGCTGCCGCGCTTCAGGCCGGCTGCCGCAACCTGTACTCGGAGGATTTCCAGCATGGGCGGATCTTCGGCAGGCTTTCCGTTCGAAATCCATTTCGGTCCTAGGAGTCTCGCGCGACGCCCGAGCAAGTCTCTCTACGAAATCGACGGCTTGACCTAGGGACGAGGCGTCGGGTGCGCCTTCTCCCAAGCGCGCAGCGCCGCGAGCGTGTTGGCGACGTGCTGCGACGGATCGAGGTTCGTATAGGTGTAGATGATCGTGCCGTCCGGAACGATGACGTACGATGTCCGGTTTGCGTAGGCCGTGTGCTGCGGCCACACCGCGTCGTAGGCTTTCGCAACCGTCAGCTGCGGATCGGCCGCGACGGGAAACTTGCTGCGGCACTCGCTGACCGAGAAGCGATTCAACGTGTCGATCGTGTCGTGCGAGACGCCGATCACCGTCGCTCCCAGCGCCTTGTACTGATCGGTCGCCGCGGCGAAGTCGTGCGCCTCGATCGTGCAGCCCGTCGTGAAGGCGGCGGGATAGAAGTACAGCACGACCGGCCCCTTCTTCAGCGCCTCGACGAGGCTAAAACTGAAGACGGTGCCGCCGAGCGAGGCCTGCGCGGTGAACGGCGGCGCCTTGGTACCCAAGCCGAGCGCCGCAAAGGCGAGCGTCGTCGTGAGGGTCAGAGCAAAGGTCGCGAGGGCGGCGCTACGGAGAAGCATCGGAAACCTCCAGGAATGGGACGTGAGCCTTCGCCGCATCTCCCTCGGAGCCCCGGCTCGCGTCTTTAGATTCCAATCAGGCGCGCGATGATCATGCGCTGCACCTCGTTCGTCCCTTCGCCGATCTCGTTGATCTTTTGGTCGCGGTACATGCGCGAGACGGGGTATTCGTCGATGAAGCCGTACCCGCCGTGGATCTGCACGGCATCGTTCACGACGCGATGTGAAATTTCGCCGGCGTGCAGTTTTGCGAGGCTCGCGCTGAACACGAAATCGCGGCCTTGATCTTTCTCCCATGCAGCCTTCAGCATCATCAACTTCGCGTGTTCGATATCGACCAGCATGTCGACGAGCTTGAACTGAATTGCTTGGAACGAAGAGATGCTCTTCCCGAATGCGCGACGCTCCTTCGCGTACTTCAACGCTTCGTCGTACGCGCCCATCGCAAGTCCGACGGAGAGCGCCGCCACCGAAATGCGTCCGCCGTCGAGGATCGTGAGAAACTGTGCGAAACCTTCACCGCGCGGTCCGAGCAGGTTCTCTTGCGGAACCTTGGCGTCGGCGAACGACAACTCGCGTGTGTCGGATGCGCGCCAACCCATCTTGCGGTACTTGCGGCTGCGCGTGAAGCCTGGGGTTTCCTGCGGCACGACGAGGTTCGAGATCTCGGGTTTGCCGTCGGGGCGCGTTCCGGTGACGGCGGTGATCGTCGTACCTCCGGTGATGTCGGTGCCGGAGTTGGTGATGAACGCCTTCGTGCCGTTCACGGTCCACGAGCCGTTTTCGAGACGCGCGCGCGTCTTGCAGTTCGCGGCGTCGCTGCCCGCCTCGGGTTCGGTCAAGCCGAATCCCCAGAGCTGCTTGCCTTGGGCGAGGGGAACGAGATAGCGCTCCTTTTGCGCCTTCGTTCCAAACAGATGGAAGGGCATCGCGCCGAGCGAAACCGCCGCGGCCAGCGTAATGGCCGTCGACGCATCGGCGCGTGCGATCTCCATGACGGCGAGCGCGTAGCTCGTGGTATCGCCGCCCGCGCCGCCGTATTCTTCTGGGAACGGAAGGCCGAAGAAGCCGAGTTCCCCCATCTTTGCCGTCAGATCGTAGGGAAAGCGCTCCTCGCGGTCCATTTCCTCGGCCCTCGGCCGAACCTCCGCTTCGCCGAATTCCCTTGCAAGCTGCTGGATTGCCCGCTGCTCCGGTGTCAGATCGAAGTCCATCGCCCGGAGGTATAGGTCCGGGGCTTGAGCAAAACCCTCTCGACCAGATGATCTCTCTGCGGGGCGTCTCGCTACTCTATCCCAACGGCGTTCGTGCTCTCGACGATGTCAGTCTAGAGATCGCCAAAGGCGAATTCATCTTTCTCGTGGGCCATTCGGGCACGGGAAAGTCGAGCTTGCTCCGCTTGCTCTATCGCGAAACGCGGCCGACCACCGGCGAGATCACCGTCGACGGCATCCGCGTCGACCGCCTACCGAGCATGCGCGTTCCCGCGTTGCGCCGGCACCTCGGCGTCGTCTTTCAAGACTTCAAACTCTTGCCCGACAAGACGGTCTGGGAGAACGTTGCGTTCGCGATGCAAGTCACCGGAGCGCCGACCAAAGACATCATGCGTCAAGTACCGCGCGCCCTCGATCTCGTGGGGCTCTCCCACCGCAGCCGCATGTACCCGGACGAGCTGTCCGGCGGAGAGCAGCAGCGCACGGCGATCGCGCGGGCGCTGGTCAACAATCCAAAGATCCTGCTCTGCGACGAACCGACCGGCAATCTCGATCCGGCGAACACGACGGAGATCGTCGACTTGCTGCTTCGCATCAATCTCAAGGGCACGACGGTCGTCGTCGCAACGCACAATCAAGCCGTGGTCGATCGAATGCGCCGACGCGTCGTGCGCTTGGACGACGGCAAGATCACTACCGACAAGGAACGGGGCTATTATTATCTTGGACTGGGGCAGGGTCAAGTTCTTTCTGGGTGAGGTGGGGCGCAGCTTCACCCGCAACACCGTCATGCAAATCACCGCGATCGGCACCGTCGCGGTCATGGTGACGGTGCTCGGCGCCTTCCTTTTCGTTCGCACCACGCTCGCCGATCTCGGCAACGGTGTGCTGGAGCAAATCGAGATATCCGCCTATCTCAAGCCGAATGCGACGCCGCAACAGATCGGTGCACTGCGCGCGGCCTTCAAGGCCGACCCGCGCATCGCGTCCGCCGAGTTCATTCCCAAGAGCGAGGGACTCAAGGAGTTGCGCGAGCGCATGCGCGGGGTGGTCGACACGTCGTTGCTGACCGAGAATCCGCTCCCCGACAAGTTTCGTATCCGCGCGCGCTCCCCCGAAATGGTCCCGGCCGTCGCCGCCGACGTACGCCGTCTGAACGGCATCGACAACGTCGTCTACGGTCAAGCGGTGGTCGAGCGGCTCCTGCGGCTTGGAATTGTGCTGCGACGCATCGGGATGGTGTTAATCGGCGTATTCCTCGTCGTCGCAGGCATCATTATCTCGAACACGACGCGTTTGGCCGTCTACGCTCGCCGCCGTGAGATTGCGATCATGCAGCTCGTCGGGGCGACGAACCTCTACGTGCGTATGCCGTTTATCTGCGAAGGCCTGATCGACGGGTTGATCGGCTCCGTGGCGGCGATCGTGCTCCTCGCCGTTGCTCGCGCCACCGTCTGGCCGCGGATGCTCGAGGCGCTCCCCTTCGTTCAATTCAACGCCGCGGTCGTCGACGTCCCGAGCCTCTTGCTGCAACTGCTGCTCGTAGGCGGCATCGTCGGGGCGCTCGCAGCATGGGTCTCCGTGGGGCGGTACCTGCAGACGTGACGCGCCGCATCCTCGCGCTCGCACTGCTCCTGCTGCCGCTCGTCCCGATCTCGGCGCCGGCCGCTTCGCATCGCCCGAGAGCCTCGCACAATGAGGGCGGCTTGACGCTGCAGCAGCGCATCGAACTGCATCGGGAGCGGGCGGCGGCCCTCCAGCTGCGCCTGCATCTGAAGCGCGCCCAGTTGCACGTCGCGACCACTCGCGTAAACGACCTGCAAACGCAACTCGATCAAACCAACGCCGCGATTTCGAACGTTGACGCAACCCTTTCGCAGCTCGGCGCCGAGCAGCGGGAGACGGAACGCCGCTTGGCATGGTACGCGCGCCAACTCGTCGCGGCGCAGCGATCGCTTCAGTTGCACGACTCGATGCTCCGGCGCCGCCTCGTCGACATCTACGAGTACGGTAGTCCGAACTACCTGAGCGTGTTGCTCGCGGCGAAGTCGTTCAGCGACTTCGTAGAGTCGTGGGACGACCTGCGGCTGCTCATCGCGGCAAACCAACGCGTCGTACGGGAGCGGCGTGAGGTGGCAAAGCGCGTCCTCACCACGCAGCGCGGCCTCGAGTCCAGCCAGATCGCGCTCAACGACGAACAGCAGCAACAGTCGCAAGCCCGCAGCCAACTCGGCGCTCTGGCGACCGAGCGCGGCAACCTCGTCGGACTGGCCGATCGGGACCGCCGCCGGATCGCGACGCAGGTCGCCTCGATGGAGGACCTTTCCGCAAGCGAGGAGGCGCAACTCGAGTCGCTCATTCAGGAGCGGCAGCGGGAGATCGAGCGCGCCTCCGGTATCGCGGGCACCCCGCCACGCTCGAACGGCCGCTTTTCCTGGCCGGTCAACGGCGTCATCACCTCGCCGTTCGGCTGGCGCTCGAATCCGTTTGGGGGTGGACCCGAGTTCCATCAAGGGCTCGACATCGCCGCGCCGATGGGGACCACGATCACCGCCGCGGCTGCGGGGACAGTCATCATGGCGCGATGGTATGGAGGCTACGGCAACTACATCTTGATTGATCACGGCAACCACTACTCGACCGGGTACGGTCACTGCTCGGCGATCTACGTCTCGGTCGGCCAGGTCGTCCAGCGCGGCCAGGCGATCGGGGCGGTCGGCTCAACCGGCTACTCGACCGGCCCCCACGTCCATTTCGAGGTTCGGATCAATGGAAAGCCCGTCGATCCCGCCCCTCGCCTCGTGCACTAAGAACTCTGGGTAAGAAGGAACATATGAGATCTCGCGCGCTGCTCGTCGCGCTGGTCATCGCACTCGCGGCGGCCGGCGGCGCTCTCTACCTCGGCCACCGAACGAGCGCGTCCGTGCAACCGCCTCCAGCTGGTTTGAGCGTCGCGACGACCGGTAACCTAGGCGATCTCTTCGGCGGAACGCCGGATGACGAGCAGCTCCTCAGCATCGCGTTGCAGCAGCTCGAACGCCAGTTCTACAAGCCCATCGATCCGCAGACGCCGTTCCAGGGCGAGACGCGGGCCCTGCTGTCGTACTTGCGAAGCAAGCACATCGCCGCCACGCTTCCGCATGAAACCGCGACCGGCGATCCCGCGGTCGATGCCTCGCATCTCGAGGACGAACTCGCCTACGCCGAGTCCCACTACGGCTCGCGACTTGCCGCGGGCGATAGCGGGCAACTCTTGGAGACGGCGATCGGCGGGATCATGGCGTCCGTGGACGATCCCTATACCGTCTATCTCTCGCCACGCGAGATCCGGCAGTTGGACGAAGCGCTCGCCGGCGGTAACTTCGGCGGAATCGGCGTCTACATCTATCCGTTGCGCAACGGCGACATCGTCGTGCAGCCGCTCGACGGCATGCCGGCATCGCACGCGGGCATGAAGGCGTTGGAGGTTCTCGACACCGTCGACGGCGCGCGGGTTCATGGGCTCTCCCCCGATAAAGTTCAGGAATTGATTCGGGGGCGCGCGGGCACGACCGTCACCATCACCGCGCACGCGTATCAGAAGCCCAAGCGCGAGCGCACCTATCGCATCGTCCGCGAGATCATCCACGTGCCCACGGTGCACGCGAAGATCGAGAACGACATCGATTACATTCGGCTCTCGGAGTTCGGCGAAACCTCCGCGAATGAGATGCATGCCGCTCTGCTCGACGGCAGAGCCCGGGGCGCCAAAGGCTACATCCTCGATCTGCGCGACAACGGCGGCGGCTTGGTCGATGCGGCGGTCGATATCGTGAGCTTCTTCGTCCCCAGCGGCCAAACGGTCGTCGCCGAGGTCGATCGCGACGGGCACCGCAGCGTTCAGGTCGCCAACGGGACGATGATTGCCGGCCTGCGCCCTCTGGTCATCCTCGTCAACAAGTACACGGCCAGCGCCTCCGAGATCACCTCGGGCGCGTTGCAGGACTATCGTTTGGCCACGCTCGTGGGAACCCAAACGTTCGGCAAGGGCGTCGTGCAGAGCATTTACGTGATGCCGGGTGACGCGGGCGCGTTGAAGATTACGACGGCGCGCTACGTGACGCCGAATGGGCGCGACATCCAGCACCGCGGCATCCGGCCGGACGTGATCGTCGACCAGAGCATCGATCCTCGTCTGATCGACACCCCCGCCGATAAGCAGCTTTTGGCAGCCAAGGCCCGAATCGGGCAACTCTTACACCGGTAATCCCGTTCTTTAGAGGTATCGATGAAAGCACAATCCTTGCTCCTCGTATGCGCCTGCATCGCGGCACTCATGACGGGGCCCGCCGCGGGCGCCGCGCCCGCAGCACAGCTGTCGAGCGCCGATATGAGCGAGATTGCCGTCAGCTACCAGCATCTCACGAGTGAGTTTTACCAAAGAGTATCGCCGCAAGCCGTTCTCGACAGCGTTCGCAGCGATCTGCTCTCGACGTTGCGCCATGCCGGCGTCCAGCATGCCACGCTGCCGGGGCTCCGTGCGAACGGCCTCGCCGATGCAAACGTTCACGCGATCGACACCGCCGTAGAGCACGCGATTCGCGAAGCCGGCCGCCGCAGCTCCCCGCATCTGCTCAGCTACGCCGCGATCGACGGGATGATGCGCTCGGTCCACGACCGTTACACCGTTTTTCTCGATCCCAAGGAATATGCGGCCCTCAATCAGGGGCTCGACGGCGGCGACTTCGGCGGCATCGGCATCGTGATCCAGCAAGACGACCAGACGCATTACATCACGGTAAGCAACATCATCCCGGATGGTCCGGCGGACAAGGCCGGCCTCCAACAAGACGACCTGATCGTTTCGATCGACGGTATATCCACGAAGAACATGCAACCGCAACAGGCGAGCCTGCACCTGCGCGGTCGGGAAGGCACGACGGTTTCGCTCGGCATCGAGCGAGGCGGCAAGCTGCTCTCCGCACCGCTGAGCATCACGCGCGCCCTGATCCACGACGTCAGCGTCTTCGAGAAGATGCTTCCCGATAAAATCGGCTACGTCGAGTTGACGGTTTTCGGCCAAAACACCGGCGCCGAGCTCACGAGCGCGCTCAATCGCTTGGAGCAAGAAGGCGTTCGCGCGATCGTCCTCGATCTGCGCGACAACGGCGGCGGATACCTCGATTCGGCGATTTCGGTGAGTTCGAAGTTTATCCCGAGCGGGCCGATCGTCTCGGTTGAGGAACGCGCGTCCAACGTTACCACCTGGGAAGCGGACGACACCGCGATCTCACCGCTGCCGCTCGCGGTCTTGGTCAACGGTCATACCGCTTCGGCCTCCGAGATCACATCCGGCGCGATCCAAGACAGCGGCGTCGGCGCGATCGTCGGAACGCGGACCTTCGGGAAAGGCGTCGTCCAGACGATCTTCCCGCTCGGCGACGGGTCGGCGATCAAGATCACGACCGCGCGTTATCTGACACCGCACAACCGCGACATCAACCACCTCGGCATCGCGCCCGATATCAACGTCGCTGAGAACAGCGCACCGCGCTTCGGCGACCCCTCGCGCGACGCGCAGTTGCGCCGCGCTATTCAGTATCTGGACGACCAGCTCGCTCGCCTAAGCGAAAACGGCTAGGACACTGGTGCGCTAAGTCCTCTTCTTGCGCGCGACGCGCGTCGCGCTCGTCTTTTTCTTTGACGTGGCGCCCGCAGTCGCGCGCTTGCGTTTCGGCTTCTCTTCGGGCGCGGGAAGCGCTTGAACCGGCGTCGTTTCCAACTCCTTGGCGGCTGCCGTGCGCGGGCGGCGGCGGCGGGCTGGTTTCGCGGCACGTGGTTCTTCCGCCGGAACGCTCAAACTCGGCGGCGGCGCTTCGATCGCCGGCGTCGCCTTGCGCACCGGAGCGATTGCGCGCGACGGCTCGCGTGGTGCCGTCACGCCCGTTGCATGCGCCGCTCCCGCACCGTCGACGGCGAAGATGTGCCGATCCGCAACGAGGCCTTGCCCCGCGCCACCGTGGCCGCGCCGGCGCCGACGGC
>DATCTQ010000081.1:0-2047 GCA_036567865.1 Candidatus Tyrphobacter sp.
CCTACTCGGGCGAACTCGGCACCGCCGCCGGCGTCGTCGCCGAGAATGCCGACGGCGTAGCGCGGCTGGTCTCCGACATCTCGAGCGCGGTCGCGCAGATGACCGCCTCCGTCGCGGAGATGGACCACAACCTGCTCAGCCTCTCGAGCGTCGTCGAACAAGCGGTCGCGAACACGCAAGAGATGTCCGCCTCGATCGTTCAGGTTGCCGGGAATGCGGAACGCGTGCGCACCGAGTCCAAAGTCACGGACGAGCAGGTTCGCGAAGGGCGCAACGAAGTGCTCGCGCTTACCAACGGCATGTCGAGCATCAGCGATACCGTCACCGGCGTCGTCGGCGAGATGCAGGAGCTCGATCACGCCTCTCGCGAGATCGGCGAGATCCTCGGCTTGATCGAGAACATCGCCGACCAGACGAACCTGCTCGCGCTCAACGCCGCGATCGAGGCCGCTCGCGCCGGCGAGCACGGCCGCGGGTTCGCGGTCGTAGCCGACGAGGTCCGCAAACTCGCCGAGGACTCCGCGGGCTCAACGAAGCAAATCGGCGCCCTCGTCGCCGACATCCAACGCCGCACGACCGCGGTCCTCGAGCGTACGGCACGCGCCAACGACCTCGTCCAACGCAACGCGCAATCGGCACACAACGTCAGCGCGACGATCGAGCAGGTCAGCGAGCGCATCGCGCAGGTCGCACGCCTCATGGCTGAAATTTCGATCGCGACCACGCAGCAGGCGCGCGGATCCGAAGAGCTTGCCAAGGCGAGCGAGCAGATGGGCGCCATGACGCACGAAGCCGCCGCGACGATGCGCGAACAATCGCTCACCTCGAGCCAAATCCTCGCCTCGGTCTCGGAGATCGAGCGGCGCACGGGCGACGTCGCGCATGCGTCGGGCGAGCAGCAGGTCGCGATCGGCTCGCTGGGGGCGCGCGTGCAGCGAGCGGGCGATCTCGGAGCCCAAAACGCCCGGGCCGTCGGCTCGATGGCGGCAAGCGCCGACGAGGTCTCCGAGCAGGCCGGCGGGATCAAGCAGCTCCTCGGTCAGTTCGAAACCGGACAGGAGGGTCTCGAAAATGGCCGCCATGCCGCCCCCGGGGCACTAGAAGAGCCGGGGCCTTTTGCGCTATCATCGTAAACTATGGTTAAGCACCTACTGTCTATCGCAATTGTCGGGCTTCTCGCCCTCCCCCTAGCAGCCGCCGCAGCCCAGACGGCGAACGCGGGGCCGACCATCAGCGCGGCGACCCTTCCGGACACGACCTATCGCGTCGTCGTCGATCAGGTCGCGGATGCCACCCATATCGAGGTCACGATGCAGAACGGCGTCCACACAACGCTGACGGCCGGACGGCCGACGATCACGTTCTCCGCCGTCCATCCCGGCGACACGCTGATGCTCTCGACCTCGAAGGGCACGGTTCTGGTCTTCAAGGACTACGGCGTGGTGCCGGCGGTGACTCCGGCGCCGTAGGCTTCGGAGCGGGAGCCGGCGCGCTCTGACCGCCTTCGGTGACGACCGGGGTCGTCGGCGAGCGCAGGTCCAGGACCCGCACCTCGCGCCCGAGCAGCGCGAAGCGCGTTAAAATCGGCTCGACGAGCGGTACCGCTTTCGTGGCGGAGGTCTCGTCGCCGAGTAGGACGCGCGCGCCCCCCGGGAGCCGCACGCGCACATCCCCGCCTTCGTCGTCGACCTCGTCGGCGGCGACTCCGTGCGCGCGCAGCGAAAGGGTGACCGCCAGCAAGGCTCGCGCCGACGACTGCCTCAAGGTGCGCCCCGGAGCGAGATCGATCCCAGGCTCGAGCACGAGCAGCGGCATCGCACCATTTGCGTCGCCGCCCACGTCGAGCACGCGCAGCGACGCGTCGATCAGCGCCATCTCATCGCCGCTGCGTACGAGGGCGAACGGTCGCCGCTCGACGATCGCGATCGTCACGTCGCCCGGCGGTTGCCGGTGGACGTGTGCCGTCAGCACGTACGGAATTTCCTCGATGCGGCTCGCCATCGCACCGGTGTTCTGCAGCCAAACGTTCCGACGCGGATCGATCCGC
>DATCTQ010000082.1:0-6140 GCA_036567865.1 Candidatus Tyrphobacter sp.
CTCGCAGCGCAGCGCGAGCCGAGCGGCTGCACGTGAGAACGTCTTCCCCGTGAGCATCACGAACGCGGGCGAGTGCACGACGATCTGGCGCCGTTCGTTCTCTGCGATCAAGCGCTCCGCGAGTTCGGGCAGCAACGCCCCTTCGACGCGCAGCAGAGGCTTGCGCCGGTCGGCGCGCGGGATGCGCAATCGCGCAACGAGACCGCGCACGTCTTCCAGTGCTTCCTCCTGGCTTGCCGCGGCGGCCGCGCCGCAGGCGACGATGACGGCGTCCTCCCCGGTCGAAATCGTTGCGATCCGGTCGATCGCGCCGTCGACCAACACGAGATCGCACCGCTCTTGCAACGACTCGATCGCCATCCGAACCCCCGAGGCCGTCGGCGGACCGATCAGCTCGTAGTACGCGGCTTTCGATGTGCGCGCACGCTGCAACGTCCCGCACGCGGTCGCGATGTGCTTGAGCTCTGCACGTTCGCCCGCTGCAGAGAGCATCTCCGGCGTCGTGACGATCCACGTTCCGGCATAGAGCCATAGCCGCGGCTTGCGGTGATGCTCGATCGCGTCGAGTGCCTCGCCGTCGCGACCCGCGCTGACGAGGCCGACGCACAAACCGCGCTCGACCGCTGCTTCGTAGAGCGCATGCATCGCTACCGTCTTGCCGACGTTCTTGCCCGTGCCCACGACGGCCACCGACGCGCTCCCGCTCGCAAGCACCGCATCGAGCATCTCCGTTCCAATCCGCATCGTACTATCCGGCGTGCAGGGCCCTGAGAACCGCGAAGAGCAGGCCGGTGAGCGCGAGGAGGATGCCGCCCAGCAACTCCGCGCGCTCCTCGATCCGTCTCCCCAAGCGATGCCCGAGCGTGAGGCCCGCGGTCGTCGAGAGCGCCGAGACCGCGGCGATCGCCCCGAGTGCCGCGACGACGGGCACGCCGATGTAGAGGATCGAGAACCCAATGCCGAGCGAGTCGAGGCTGATCGAGAGAGAAGCCAACAAGAGCCCCCAACCGCGCGACATATCGATCGGGCGCTTCAGGTGCGCCTCGCGGCGGCTTTCGAGGATCATGTAGCCGCCGAGCAAGAGGAGCGCGACGAAACCGATATAGCCCGCAACGTCGCCCAGAACGCGCCCCACGGCGGCGCCCAATCCGGCTCCGATCAGCGTCATCACCACCTCGGCCGAGGCGAAGGCGATGCCGATGCGAATCTTCAGCGCGCGCGGCGCGCCGCGAACGCCGACGCCGACGCCGACGGCAAAGACATCGAGCCCAAGCGAGAGCGCAACAGCGAGAAGTTTGAGCGCGGACGACGGCATCAGCCGTCTCGCGCTACGAGGTGCTGAAGTGAGCCGGCGCGGAGAGCAGCGAGGCGACCGCGTTGCGGAGCTGCGAAATCGTAAACGGCTTGTTCAAGAAGCAATCCGCGCCTGCGCTTTTGGCGCGCTCCATCACGGTGCTCGCGTGTCCGCTGATCATGAGGATCGGGATCGCACGCGCGCTCTCGCTCGAGCGCACGCGTTCGATCAGATCGAGTCCCGAGACTCCCGGAAGCATGAAGTCGCAGATGATCAAGTCGAACGGACCCTCGCGGTCGATCACCAAAATCGCGCTCTCCGCATCCTCGCAGGCCGTGATGTCGTACGGTCCCTTGCGCAGCACCGTGTCGATGAGCATGCAAATCGCCGGATCGTCGTCCGCAATCAGGACCCTCCAACGCCGCTGCTCCACTCCCGCGCCATTCGCCGGATTTTTTTTTCAGCCTCGCACCTCCCGCCGTACTTTGGTAAACTTTGAGTCATGGCGCGTAACGGGCCAGGGCTCCTCTTCCCGCTCTTCGCGGTGCTTCTCGTCGCAGCCGTCGCGCTTCCGATTTTCTCCGTGCTCTTCTCGGTCTCACCGAGCGATGTCGCTCATGCCTTCAGCGGCGCAGCGATACGCGATGCGGTACGGACCTCGCTGATCGCCTCACTCGGCGCGACCGCCATCGCAACGATTTTCGGCGTCCCCGCGGGCTACGCGCTTGCTGGGGCCCCTGCGCGCCTGCGCAGCGCCGCGCTCTTTCTTCTCGCGCTACCGCTCGCGTTTCCACCGGTCGCATCCGGCGTCATGCTGCTCTCGGTCTTCGGAAGTCAGGCCCCGATTGGCGCCTGGCTCACCGCCGTCGGCGCTCCGTTGCCGGATACGCTCCTTGGCGTCGCGGCGGCGGAGTTCTTCGTTTCGGGATCCTTTGTCGCGATTGCTTCGGCGGCCGCATTCGCGGTTCTCGACCCGATCCACGCCGATGCCGCCCGCACGCTCGGTGCGAGCGAGTGGCGCATCTTCTTCCGCATCGCGCTACCCGCAGCGTCCGCCAACGTTCTCGCCGGCATCGGCTTTGCGTGGCTGCGCGCCATCGGCGAGTACGGGGCGACCAGCATCGTCGCATATCATCCGACTTCCCTGCCGGTCGCGCTCTACGTTTCGCTCTCCGCCTCCGGCGTGCGCGAGGCACTCGCTCTGTGCTACGGTTTCGTGCTCCTTGCCGCGGTCGTCTTGGCGGCACAGTGGGTTTTGCGCCGTCGCGTCGTACCCTAGTGGTCTGTAACGCCGGGATTGATACCGACGCTGCCCGTCTTCGGGATGAGGTGCAAGGAGCGATGAGCGACAAAAGCTTGACTTTGCGAGCGAAGAGCGACGCAGCAGATCGCCCGAAAACGGGCAGCCCTCCGGGTTGCGGCGGCACAGGCACGCTGGCGTCGTTGCTCGTCGGTCACAGAACACCCCGGCTATGCTTCCTCCTCGCGCCTCGCCATCGCACCCGTGACGCGCGCAACGTCGGTATCAATCCCGGCGTTACAGGCCACTAGTGCCGTGAATTGGTCCTTCCTCGCCCGCCGGTTCGTCGCCGGCGAGACGATCGGCAGCGCGATCGAAGCCGTACGACGTATCAACGCACAAGGCATGACCGCGTCGCTCGACTTTCTCGGCGAGGACGTGCTCGACCGCGAAACCGCGGTAAAGACGAGCGGGACCTACATCGCGATGCTCGATGCGATTCGCTCTTCAGGTGTGCGCAGCAATGTTTCGGTGAAACTCACCGCGATCGGATTGCTCGTCGATGAAGATTTTGCTCTCGAGAACCTTACCTGCATCCTCGAGCGTGCGCAAACGAACCCCGACCCCTTCGTCCGCATCGACATGGAAGGCAGCGCCTTGACGGAGCGCACCCTTGCGCTCTTCGAGCGTGCCTTTCCACAGTATCGGAACGTGGGCATCGTCCTCCAGGCCTACCTCAAGCGTACGCCGGGCGACGTGGAGCGCGCGGTCGAGTTGGGCGCGCGCGTGCGCCTGTGCAAAGGCGCCTATAAGGAGCCCCGCCAGATCGCATATCACTCCATGCCTGAGATTCGCGCGCAATATCTGCGCCTCGCAGAGATCCTGCTCGTGAGGGGAACCTATCCGGGCATCGCGACCCATGACCGCCGTTTGATCGCTGCGGCGAAGGAGATCGTTCGGCGCGACGGCATCGCCTCCGATCGCTTCGAGTTCCAAATGCTTTACGGCTGCCGCCCGACGCTCCAACGCAGCCTCGCCGCCGAGGGCTACAACATGCGCGTCTACGTGCCGTTCGGGACGCATTGGGCAGGGTATTTCTATCGGCGCGTTGCCGAGCGCCGCGAGAATGTGCTCTTCGCGCTCTCGTCGATTCTCAGCCGCTAGGATCGTCACCAATGCGCGCGGTGATTCAGCGAGTGACGCGAGCGCGAGTCTCCGTGGATCGGCGCGTCGTCGGAGAGATCGAGTCCGGTCTAGCCGTCTTGCTCGGCGTAGGCTCGGCCGACGACGAACGCGATGCGCGTTGGATGGCGGAGAAAATTGCAAACCTGCGCATCTTCCGCGACGAGGACGCTTTGATGAACCGTTCGGCAATCGAAACGGGCGGCGCGATCCTGCTGGTCTCGCAGTTCACGCTCTATGGGGACGCGCACAAGGGGCGGCGGCCTTCGTTCATCGAGGCGGCGAAGGAGCCGCAGGCGAGCCGCCTCTATCGCAAGACCGGCGAGGATCTGGAACGCTTGGGCTTGCGCGTCGCGTACGGTGAGTTCGGCGCCGACATGGACGTCGAGCTGGTCAACCAGGGACCGGTAACGATCGTGCTCGACTCAAAGCATTCATAGTGTCTCGTCGGGCACGCGCTCGATGCGCAGGACGCGGTCGGATTCGATGAGGCGTCCGAGCACGTCGAAGCCGCCCGTCACCTCGCCGAAGACCGTGAAGTCGCGGTCCAGGTGGAGTTGTGGTGAAAGCGTGACGTAATACTGCGTTCCCGCGGAGTCGCGAATCGCGTGCGCATTCGGCGGGTCCGTGTAGTTCATCCCCATCGAGATGACGTAGCTGTCCTGCATGATCGGGTTCTCTTCGGCGCCGATCGAGTAGCCGGCGTCACCGTTGCCGTTGTCGTTGGGATCGCCCGTCTGCACGACGAAATCCGGGACGATGCGAAACCAGCGGTTGCGATCGTAGTAGCCGCGATCGGCGAGGTTCAAGAAATTCTCGACGGTAAGCGGCGCCCATTCGGGAAAGAGCACGACGTAGAGATTTCCTTTCGTCGTCACGATGCGCACGCGCGGGTGCGAGCCGTGCGCCGGAGCGCTCATGGCTTGCGCGGTGCTCGGATCGAGTTTCGGCTCGAGGATTGCGCGCGACGGGCTCGGGCGACCGGGCCTTCCCGAAAGGTGAACGCGCGGCAGCGCGGGCAGCGAACGCAGCGGGTCGGCGCGCATTGGGGGGATGTGCATGAATGGGGGGATCGCGGTCCAATGCTGCGTCATCGATTTGCCCTGCAGGACGCGGATCGTCTCTGCCGCTTGCTCCTGCACGCGCCACGACGGATCGCCGAGCATCGGCTGCACGAGGGCAACGTCGCTCGCATTCCTACGCTTGCCGACGGCCCGCACCGCTTCGATGCGAACCACTTCATCGCGATCCCGCAGCATATTCGCGAGGAACGCGCGCGGCACGAGCGTCGCGTAGCCGCGAAAGATCGTCCACATCGCGAAGCGGCGCACGTGCTCCGATGTGTCGGTTCCAACGGCTCTGACGAGCCCGCGCGCGGCCGAATCGGCACCCGCCGAGAAGTAGAATGACTCGAGCGTCGCGGCAGCACGCGCCCGCACCGTGGGGTCCGGGTCGCCGGCCAAGAGGCCGAGCGTTCGGTCAAGCGCCGAAAGATCGGCTCGACCGGGGAAACGCTGTGCCGCTTCGTAGCGATCGGTCGCGTCGAGCGCCGCGATGCGCACCGCTCCGTTGGGGTCAGCCAAGCCGTTCAGGATCGCCGAAGCGGAGCGGCCGCTCGCAATCAACCCGATGCCGTAGAGACTCATCGCCCGTACTGCCGCTCGCGGGTCGCGCAGGTGCGCGACGAGCGCCGTCTCCCCGGCTTGCCGCTTGCTGCGGCCGATCGCAAGCGCGGCCCGGACGGCCAACCGTTCGTCCTTCGCGTCCAGGTCGGCCGCGAGCGCACCACCTCCAAGCGAGCGGGCCTGCTCGAGGGAAAGGACTTGCACGTAGGCGCTGGGCGCCGCCGGCCCTACTGCCGGCAGGCAAGCGGCCGAAAGCCACAGCAGGGCCCACCATAGCGACCCGAGCGTCCGCGCCATTTCCTCCCCCCTCTAGGCAAACGATCTTGCCCAAACGCACGTTCTAGATTTTGGAGCCTTCGCCCACCACCCGGAGCGCTACGGCAAGAATAGGTATGAAATCGATGACATCAGACACCCCAAAAGACCCCAAACGCGCTGCGGGGCTCTCGGTTCGTGAAGCCGGGCAGAAAGGCGGCGAGACCGTGAAGAGAAAGTACGGTCCGGAGTTTTACGAGCAGATCGGCCGCAAGGGCGGACTCGCCACGAAACTGGCTCACGGTCACGCGTTTTACGAGCAGATCGGCAAGAAAGGCGGAAAGAAGGGCGGCGAGGCGACCCGCGATCGCTACGGCCCGGATTTCTATGAGCGGATCGGACAGAAGGGTGGGCAGCGCGTCAAGCAGCTCATCGAAGAGGGCAAACGCGCCGCAGAAGCGGAGAAGCGCGCCAGTTAGCGTTAGCCGCGGCGCGCTCGCGGCGATCGCCGCGTGCGCGCTCGTGGTGCCGCTGATCCGAGGAT
>DATCTQ010000083.1:0-20965 GCA_036567865.1 Candidatus Tyrphobacter sp.
GCGGGGCTCGCCGCCGGCGTGACGCTCGCCGACGAGGGCTACGACGTCGAGTTGTTCGAACGCAGCCGTCTGCTCGGCGGCCGCGCCACGTCGTTCGAGATCGGCGGCGTCGAGGTCGACAACGGCCAGCACGTCTTCCTCGGCTGCTGCACGGAGTTTATCGACTTCGTGAAGAGCGTCGGCATGGGCGACAAGCTCTTTCTGCAGGACCGCTTCGAGGCGCTCGTCATCGCCGGGAACGGCAAGGCATCGCGACTGCGTGCGGCGCGCCTCCCCGCGCCCTTCCATCTGGTCGCGTCCTTTCTCGGATTCAGCCTCCTGAGCATGCGCGCGAAGCTCGACATCGCCCGTGCGCTCGCAAGCGCTCGCCGCGCCGGCGAAATACCCGATCGAACGTTCGCGCAATGGCTCGCGCGGCAAAGGCAGGGAGAAGAAGCGATCCGCGTCTTCTGGCGGCCGTTCTTCGTTCCGGCCCTCAACGAGCCGCTCGAGGAGATGGATGCGCGCGAGGCGCTCTTCACGCTGCGCACCGCGTTCCTCAGCGACGCGGGCGCGGCGCGCTTCGGCTACTCGACGGTCCCGCTCGCGCACATCGCGGAAGCGGCCGCAAAGCGTTTCGCCCAGGTCCACCGCTCGACGTCAGTCGCATCCCTCGAACTGGAGAATAACCGCGTGTGCGCGCTCGTCGCGACTTCCGGCGAGCGTCGTGAGTTCGACGCGTTCATCCTCGCGCTAACACCGCCGCAGCTCTCGCGTCTTCTCGGCGAACTAGCCCGCTTCGGAATTCCTCCACTCGACGCATACACCCCGCACTCCATCCTCGACGTGCATCTGCGGATTAGCAATCGTCATGGCGAGCGAAGTCGAACCACGGACTTCAGCTTTGCGGCCCTCATCGACTCGCCGCTGCAATGGATCTTTCGCAAAGGCGAAGGCTATTACGCGTGCAGCATGAGCGCCGCCGACGAATACCTGCGCAAGTCGACCGACGACCTGATCCAGTTGGCTTGGCGCGAACTGCAAGCCGCGCTTCCAAGCCTCAAAGGCGCAACCCTCGAGCACGGCGCCGTCACGCGCAATCCCGAGGCGACGTTCTCCGCGCCACGCGAAACCGTGCGCTCCGGCCCCGGAACCGCGCTTTCAAACCTCGCGATCGCGGGCGCCTGGACGGCGACGGGCTGGCCCGACACGATGGAATCCGCGGTGCGCAGCGGCATCGCTGCCGCCCGCCAAATCGTGAGGCCCTCTAGGCGGCGGCTTTCTTAGGGGTTCCCCCTTCCAGCCTATCCCGAGCGTATTGGGTCCCCCGTCCGCAGTCGAAAGCGGCCCCCACGTCGCATTATGAGAGGGCATGCAGACGCGCGGTGCCGTGGCCGAGGCGGTGGACTGGCTCCTGGAGCGCCAGGACGCCAAAGGCTGGTGGTACGGAGAACTCGAGACCAACGTCACGATGACGGCGGAGCATATTCTCTTGCTGCGCTTCCTGAACGTAAGCCACGAGCCGATCAAGGAGGGCGCGATCGCGCACCTGCTGCGCAATCAGCGCGAGGACGGCTCGTGGGCGCTCTACTACGACGCGCCCGCCGACGTCAGCACGACGATCGAAGCCTACGCCGCGCTCAAAGTCCTGGGTGTCGATCCGACCTCCGAGCCGATGCGCAAAGCGTTGCGCACCATCTTGCGACTCGGCGGCGCGGCGCGCGCGCGCGTCTTCACGAAGATCTGGCTCGCGCTTTTTGGAAAATATCCGTGGGACGGCATCCCGACGATGCCGCCCGAGATGGTTTTTCTCCCACCCTCGATTCCGTTCAACCTTTATGACTATGCCTGCTGGGCGCGCGGCACCGTCGCGCCCCTCGCGATCGTGATCTCGCACCGCCCAACGCGCGACCTCGGTGTGAAGCTCAACGAAGTCATCGTCGAAGGCACCGAGATGGATCTCCACCGCGTGCAGGGCCGGGGTTTCTTCTGGTGGCTCGACCAGTTGCTCAAAGTCTACGAACGCTCGCCGATCCAACCCGGGCGCGCGATCGCGCGCAAGAAGCTCGCCGAGTGGATCGTCGATCGCCAAGAAGCCGACGGCGGTTGGGGCGGCATCCAGCCGCCGTGGGTCTACTCGCTGATCGCGCTTTCGCTGCAAGGGATGTCCAACGATCATCCGGCGATGCGCAAAGGTATCGACGGCCTGGGCGGCTTCTCGCTGAAGGATGATGAAAACGGCTGGCGCCTGCAGGCGTGCATGTCGCCGGTTTGGGACACCGCCTGGGCGCTGCTCGCGCTGCGCGCCGCCGGCGTTCCACGCTCGCACCCGGCACTGCAGAAATCCGTGCAGTGGCTGCTCGACGAGCAGATCTCCGGCGGCGGCGACTGGCAGATTCGCTGCAAGGGCGTGGAGTGCGGTGGCTGGGCGTTCGAGTTCGAAAACGACATCTACCCCGACATCGACGACACCGCGCTCGTCGTGCTCTCGCTCCTGCGCGCGGGCGAGCCGGAGAAAAGCGGCGACGCCGTCGAGCGCGCGCGAAAATGGACCGTCGCAATGCGATCGTCGAACGGCGCGTGGGCGGCGTTCGACCGTGACAACTACCGCGAAATTCTCTATAAACTCCCGTTCGCCGATTTCGGCGCCTTCATCGACCCGCCGACCGAGGACGTCACCGCGCACGTGCTGGAAATGCTCGCCGCACTCGATGCTGACGCGAGCGATCCCGCCGTCGCGAGCGGCTTGAAATACCTGCGCGAGACGCAGAAGCCCGGCGGCAACTGGTTCGGTAGATGGGGCGTCAACCACGTCTACGGGACGTGGTGCGTGATAATCGCGCTGACCGCGCTCCGCGGCGCCGACCGGGCCAATGCCGACGACATGGTGCAGGGCGGCATCGCGTGGCTGCGCGAGCGGCAAAACCCGGACGGCGGCTGGGGCGAGACGTGTCACTCGTATGTGGACGAATCATTCGCCGGCGTCGGCGTCAGCACGCCCTCGCAGACCGCGTGGGCCGTGCTCTCGTTCCAAGCTGCCGGCCTTCACAACGACGAAGCCTGCAAACACGGCCTCGCATACTTGCGCGGGACGCAGCAGCGCAGCACGTGGCCCGAAGCGTATTACACCGGCACCGGCTTCCCGCGTGACTTCTACATCAACTATCACCTATATCGCCACCTCTTCCCCATGATGGCGTTGGCGAATGATGAATCCCGTCATACCCGCGCAATCACCAGCGAAACGCTCGAACCGCTTGCGATAGAAGGATCAGCGTTGTCATCCCGAGCGTAGCCACTTGACAATCAATAAGCAATAACTTATGATTGTGCTATGCCGGCCGCAGCGAAGGTCTCGCTCGTCATGCAAGCGCTCTCCGATCCGACGCGCAGAGGGATCTACGAGCGCATCCTGACCGCAGGCGAGACGACGGTGGGGGCACTCACTACGCGCGCGAGGGTCTCTCAGCCTGCGATCTCGCAGCACGTCAAAGCACTACAGGAGGCGCGCCTGATCGTGGGGCGGCGCGCGGGGCGCCAGACGTTCTATCGCGCGGAGTCGCGCGGCCTCGTGCCGCTCGCCGAGTGGATGCGCCAATACCGACGCTTTTGGGAAACGCGCTTCGATCGCCTCGACGATTATCTGAAAACGCTACAAACGGAGGGGAAGCATGCACGCAAGTGACGCTAACGACCTCGTGATCACGCGCGTCTTCGATGCGCCGCGCGATCTCGTGTTCAGGGTCTGGACCGATCCGGCGCACGTGGCGCGATGGTGGGGCCCGAAAGACTTCACGAATCCGCGCTGCGAGCTGGATGTTCGCCCCGGCGGCGCGATCCACATCGACATGCGCTCGCCCGACGGCACCGTCTACCCCATGAAGGGCGTCTTTGCGGAGATCGTTGCGCCCGAGCGCCTCGTCTTCTCCAGTTCCGCGTTAGATGAGAACGGCGCGGCGCTCTTCGAAGTCTTGACCACGGTGACGTTCGTTGACGAAGGCGGCAAGACGAAGCTGACCATGCGCGCGCACGTCACGAAGACGACGCCCGGCGCGCAGATGTACCTCGAGGGAATGGAGACCGGCTGGACGCAAAGCCTCCAGCGCCTCGCGGATCACCTCGCAAACAAGGCCTGACGATCCAACTCGATCGCAAGCTCGCGCGGTGCATCGACTATCATCTCCCGTTCCCGCATAAATCATCCGCTATCCCTTGTCATCTGCGCGCATGTCGGTATAGCGCGAGCGTGATATACTACATGCCGGTAAGGGAACACGGGTGAGCACGTTATCAATGGAAAGCCGTCTGGCAAATCTCGAAGGAGCCTACCTCCAAGTCGCCGATCGACTGAACGGGATCGACATGCGCTTCGATGGCCTCGACCGGAAAATCGACGGCCTCGACCGGAAAATCGATGCCCTTCGAGACAGCATAGCTACGAGTTTCCGCGAAGTAGACCGACGGTTCATGTGGTTGATCGGAATGATCGTCACATCTTGGGTCACGACGATCCTCGCAATCCTCTTGCACCGCTAGCCCCCGCCCTCAAGGGAGCGCTAACCAGCCCAATCCGGTCTTTTCGCAGGGGCCTCGGCCTCCAAGGGCAACTAGAGAAGCCATGAGCATGCCCCTGCAGCAGAAGATCGCCATCGGGAAGTACGTCCTGGGCAAACGCCTCCGGGGCGAGAAGATGTACCCATTGGTTCTCGAGTTGGAACCGCTGTTGCAGTGCAATCTCGCCTGCGCGGGCTGCGGCAAGATCTCGCATCCCGACGATATTTTGCGCAAGCGCCTCTCCGTTGAAGAGTGCGTCGCGGCGGTCGAAGAGTGCGGCGCGCCAGTCGTCTCGATCGCAGGAGGCGAGCCGCTCGTGCACGAGCAGATGCCGCAGATCGTCGAGGCGCTCATCAAGCGCGGCAAGTTTGTCTTCCTTTGCACGAACGCGTTGTTGCTGAAGAAGAAGATCCATCTCTTCAAGCCGTCGGTGCAGTTCGTGTGGATGATCCACATGGACGGCCTGAAGGAACGGCACGATCAATCGGTCTGCCGCGAGGGCGTCTTCGACAAAGCGATCGAAGCGATCAAGGTCGCCAAGGAACTGGGCTTCCGCGTCTTCACGAACACGACGTTCTTCACGCAAGACGATGCGAAATCGATTCGCGACGTGCTCGACTACCTCAACGACGATCTCAAAGTCGACATGATGCAGATCTCGCCCGCCTACGCATACGAGAAGGCCCCGGATCAAGAGCACTTCCTCGGCGTCGAGCGCACGCGCGAGATCTTCCGCGAAGCCTTCGGCGACGGCAAGCGCAAGAAATGGCGTCTCAACCACAGTCCCGTCTATCTCGATTTCCTCGAAGGGAAGATTGACTTCGAGTGCACGCCGTGGGGCATTCCGTGCTACACGGTCTTCGGCTGGCAGCGCCCGTGCTATTTAATGAGCGACGCGCCGTACGCCAAGACATACAAGGAACTGCTCGAGGAGACGGATTGGTCGAAGTTCGGGCGTGGCCGTAACGACAAGTGCGAGAACTGCATGGCGCACTGTGGTTACGAGCCGACCGCGGTGCTCCAGACGATGGGATCGCTCAAGGAAACCGTCCGCGCCGCCCTCGCACAATAGCCACCCTTCGCGCGTTGGTTTTTTTAACGGGAGCGACCGGGTTCATCGGTAGTCACGTGCTGCGCGAACTGCGCGCAGCCGGCCATCCAGTCCGTGCCCTCGTGCGCTCTCGCGACGCGAAACTCGACGCCGAAATCGTCGTCGGCGATTTGAACGCAACCGGTGCGCTCGCGCGCGCCATGGACGGCTGCCGTTATCTCGTGCACTGCGCTGCGCTCTACTCCTTTGCGCCGCACGCGCGCTCGCAGATGCACCGGGTGAACGTGCTCGGCACGGCGGGTTTGCTCGAAGCAGCGCGCATCGCGGGCGTGGAGCGCGCGGTGGTCACCTCCAGTTCCGCGACCGTCGGCCCCGAACGCGACGGCAAGCCCGCGACGGAAGAAGATCACGCGCACGACATGCGCGCCTCTGCCTACCACCATTCGAAGGTCGAGCAGGAACGCGCGGCGATCGCCGCGCGCGTGCCGGCGGTGCTGCTCCTGCCGAGCGCGCCGATCGGGCCCGGCGACGCGAAGCCCACGCCGACGGGAAGACTCGTGCTCGATTTCGCGCGCGGGCGCATCGGCATCGCACCGCCGGGCCGCGGCGGCATGAACCTCGTCGCGGTCGAGGACGTCGCGCGCGCGCACGTTGCCGCGCTCGAACGGGGCGAGCCGCGCGAGCGCTATCTCATCGGCGGCGAAAATCTTACGCTCGACGAGGTGTGGGCGCTGCTCGCGCAGGCGAGCGGTCGCGCGGCACCGCGGATGCGCCTCCCCTACGGCGCCGCGCTTGCGGCGGGCTGGCTCGACGAGTTGCGCTGCCGCTACGTGCAACCGCACTGCGAGCCTTGGGTTCCCCTCGAAGGCGTGCGCATGTCGCGCGAGCGCATGTTCGTCGACTCCTCGCGGGCGCAGCGCGAACTCGGGCACACGCCGACGCCGGTGCGCGACGCGATCGAGCGCGCGATCGTGTGGTATCGCACGCATGGCTACGTCGCCTAACGCGGCGACGGCGATCGCGGCCACCGCACTCGAAGCGCGTGCGCTGCGGCGTGCCGCGCCTAAGGCGCGCGTCGTCGAATGCGGCATCGCCTTCGCGCGCTGCGATCCGCGCGATCTCGGGACGACGGTCATTTCTTGCGGTCTCGCGGGCGGATTGCGCGCCGATCTCCCGACGGGGATGGTCGTCATCGCCGATCGCGTGCGGCGCCCGAGCGGCGAAGAGTTTGCGTGCGATCGCGCGCTCATCGCGCAGCTCCTCGTCGCAGCGCGCAAGGCGGGCCGCGAAGCCATCCTTGCGCCGCTGCTGACGAGTGCGACGCTCGTGCGCGGCGCGGAGAGCGAAGCGTGGGCGCAACGGGGCTACGCCGCCGCGGACATGGAGAGCGGTCTCATCGTCGCACCGCGCATCGGCGTCGTGCGCGTGATCCTCGATACCCCCGCGCGCGAACTCTCCGCAAAATGGCTGAAACCGGCGACGGCACTGTGCGATCCGCGCCTCTGGCCGCAGGCGCTCTGGCTCGCGCGCAACGCTCCGCGCTGCGCTCGCATCGCCGCCGAGATCGCCGCCGCGGTGCTGCCATGAAGCGCCTCGTGGTCACCGCCGACGACTTCGGCGCTTCGCTCGAGATCAACGAAGCCGTCGAGCGCGCGCATCGCGAGGGCATGCTGACCGCGGCGAGTCTGATGGTCGGCGAATCGGCGTTCGACGACGCGGTCGAGCGCGCGCGGCGCATGCCGAAGCTCGGCGTCGGTCTGCACGTCTCGCTCGTCAACGCGCGACCGGTGCTGCCCAAGGAGCAGGTTCCCGATCTCGTCGACGCCCGCGGCAACTTCGACGACAACCTCGTGCGGGCCGGCGTGCGCTATTTTTTCCTCCCTCGCGTGCGCAAGCAGCTCGAAGCGGAGATTCGCGCGCAGTTCGAGGCGTACGCGGCCACGGGACTCGCGCTCGACCACGTCGACGGCCACAACCATCTGCAGGTGCATCCGACGCTCTTCAGCATCATCATGCGAATTGGCCGCGACTACGGGATGCGTGCGATGCGCGTGCCATGGGAACCGTCGGGCATCGTAAACGCGCTGCTGATCAGACCGTGGGCGGCGCTCATGCGCACTCGACTGCACCGCGCGGGAATCCGCTCGAACGACGCGCTCTTCGGGCTGAAAGACACCGGCCGCCTGAGCGAAGCGCGCGTGCTCGAGATCCTCTCCGCACTTCCCGAGGGCTTGAACGAACTGTATCTGCATCCCCGCGCCGGCGCCGGGATCCACGGCAACGACACGGCAGGGTACGCGAGAGAAGAAGAACTCGACACACTTCTCAGCCCGCGCGTCCGCGACGCCATATCGGCGCACGGCATCCGGCCCGTGCGCTACGGCGATTCATTCGCGTGATCCATATCCCGCTTGCGCTCGCCGATCTTTGCGTCGCCCTCGGCGCCGCGAGCCTTGCGTACATTGCCTTCGCGCTGCTCAGGCTCGCAACGTTCCGCCTCCCCGAACCTGCCGCCGGCGACGCGCTTGCGCCGGTCAGCGTGCTCAAGCCGTTGCACGGCTTGGAGCCCGAGCTCGAAGCGAACCTCGCCACCTTCTGCGATCAAGACTACCCGCATTTCCAAGTCATCTTCTCGGTCCGCGACCCCGGCGATCCCGCGCTCGAGGTCGCGAGGCGCCTGCAGGCGAGATTTCCGGATCGCGAGATCGAGATCGTCACGAGCCCCGGCGCGCAACTGCCCAACCCGAAGATCGACAACATCGCGGGCGCGATGAATCGCGTAAACGGCGAGATCGTCGTGATCGCCGACAGCGACATGCGTGTCGACCGGCAGTATCTGCGCGGCGTCGTCGCGCCCTTTGCCGATCCGCACGTCGGCGCGGTCACCGCGCCTTTCGGCGCACGTGCGAGCGGCAGCCTCGCATCGCGCATCGGTGCCTTGTTGATCAACGACCAGTTCACGCCCTCGGTGCTCGTCGCCGGAGCCTTCGAGCCGTTGCGCTATTGCGTCGGCGCGACGATGGCGGTGCGGCGCCGCGTGCTCGACGAAATCGGCGGCATCGAAGCGATCGGCCACAACATCGCCGACGATTATATGCTGGGTTATCTCGTCTCGGCGCGCGGCTATCTCGTCGCGCTCGCCGGCTGCATCCCGATCACGCTGATGTCGGAAAAGACGCTGCGGGCGCTGTGGTCACGCGAACTGCGCTGGGCGCGCACGGTGCGTGCGGTGCGGCCGCTCGGCTTCGCGGGCACGATCGTCACGTTTCCGCTGCCCTTCGCGGTGTTGAACCTGCTCTTCGCGCCGAGCCTGCCGCTGGGCATCGGGCTTTTCGTGGCGGCGCTCGGGTTGCGCTTCGCCGTACACCTGACCGCGCACCGCCGCCTCGGCATTCCCGGACGCCCCCAGCCGTGGCTCGTCCCGCCTCGCGATGCCCTGAGCCTCTGCATCTGGGTCGCGAGTTTCTTCGGGCGAGACGCACGCTGGCGCAGCCGCGATCTGCGCATGGAGGGAGACGGCTCGCTCGGGGCGATAGACCATCCCCATGCACCGAGGCTCTGAAGAACACAAGCAACTTTTCTGTCGCACCTTCATCGATACGCACGAACGCTGGGAACCCGAGGCGCTCACCTGGCCCGAGTTGGCCGAGAAGGACCTGGCCATGCTGCGCGCGTTGCCGATCTGGAGCACGTTCTGGCAGGTCGAGCGCAATGCGGGCGTGATGGTCGACGCGATCGCGCAGCGCGAGAGCGATCCGTTGATCCGCGAAGCGCTCGCGCTCCAAGGGTATGAGGAATCGCGGCACGGCCGTTTGATCGGCGAGATCGTGCGACAGTACGCGCTTCCGGCGGAGAGTCAGGAACCAGACGTCGTCGCGACCGAACAGGCCTTCATCGACTTCGGTTGCGGTGAGTGCGTCGATTCGTTCGTAGGATTTGGCGTCTTTCAGTTGGCGCGCGACGCAGCGTTCATGCCCGACGCGCTCTTCGCGATCTTCGCTCGCGTGCTTTCAGAGGAAGCGCGCCACATCATGTTTTTCGTGAACTGGCTGGCGTACAAGCGCGCGAAGCGTCCATGGCCGCTGCGCCCGCTGCACGTCGCGTCGAGCGCACGCGGCTACTTCCACGGCTTGCGCAACATCGTGCGTAACGGGAAGGCTGCGGCGGGCGGTGCGCCGAGCGGCGATCTGCCGGCGGGCGACGACGTCTTTGCGGGCTTGCCCCTCACCCGCGTGCTCGAAGCGTGCGTGCGTGAGAACGATCGCCGAATGTCGGCATTCGACCCGCGCCTCCTTCGCCCCAGCCTGATGCCCTCGATCGGTCGCACGGCGCTTGCGGTCGCGCGAATTCCGGCTCGGCTACGTGGAGACCGGCGTAATGTGAAACACGTGGAAGATCAGTACCGTCGAGCCGGCGCCGAGCGCAACACCGGCGGCGACCTGTAGCGCCGTGTGCGCCTTGAGGTAGACCCGCGCCCAGCAGACCATCGGAATGAGGACGAGAAACGGCAGCGGCTGTCGCCCGAAGAGCAGCGTGAGGGCGACGAGCGGCGCCGTGATGCCGAGCGCATGCGTGCTGATTTTCCAGTAGCGCGTGATGAACTGTACGAGGATGGTAGAGAGCGTATAGCCGAGCATCGCGGCGATCATGACGTGCGGCGCGTGCACGACGTAGAGCACGATCGTACCGAGCGTGTAGAAGACGACGAACGCGCTGAAGATCGACTCGCGCTCCTGGCGGACCGACATGTCGAGGTCCGAGATGCGATCGATCGCATAGAGCCGGAAGACGTAGAGCATCGGCCCGATCGAGGTGAAACAGGTCGAGATGAAGAGGAGGCGCCAAAAATCGAGCACGTCGCGGCTGCCGACGTGCGCGAGGATGACGAAGAGCGCGAGCGCGGTGAGGAACGGGTTGAAGATCGTCGAGAGGATGCGCGCCAAATCGCGCCAGACGCGGCGGCCCTTGATCGCAACGACCCGCGTGCTCGGCTCAGGTTGCACCGAAGGCTCTTTCGCGTAGCCCCGTTCCCCTTCCGGCAGAGGGGCTGCCCCCGGGGGGTGGGAAGCAGGGCGGATGGTCATCGAGCGTATCGAAAACCCGGCCGGCGTCAAGGCACTCTCCCGGGGGGACTTGGACGTTCTCGCGCGCGAGATCCGCGACATGCTCGTGGTCACGTGTTCGCGCAACGGCGGTCACCTCGCCCCGAACCTCGGCGTCGTCGAGTTGACGCTCGCTCTCCACCACGTGCTCGACCTCCCGCCCGACAAGATCGTCTGGGACGTGAGCCATCAGAGCTACGTGCACAAGATCCTTACCGGACGCCGCGATCGCTTTCACACGCTGCGACAGGGCGGCGGCATCTCCGGCTTCTCGATGCGGACCGAATCGCCGTACGACGTCTTCGGCGCGGGGCATGCCTCCACGAGCGTCGCTTCGGCGCTCGGCATGGCGGTTGCTCGCGATCTCGCCGGACGCGACGAAACCATCGTCGCCGTTCTCGGCGACGGCGCGCTGACCGGTGGCCTTGCCTACGAGGCGATCAACAACGCCGGGCAACTCGGCTCGAACTTCATCGTGATCCTCAACGACAACGAGATGTCGATCGCTCCCAACGTGGGTGCGATCTCCTCGTATCTCTCGATCCTGCGCAGCAGCCGCTTCGCGAACTTCGCTCGCGAGAAGACGAAGGACGTGCTGCATCATCTGCCGTTCGGCGGCGTGGCGCGCAAGGCGCTGACCGCGGCCGAAATGGGGGCGATGCATTTCGTCTCGCCGAGCGAAAAGACGACCGTCATCTTCGAAGAGTTGGGCTTCCGCTATATGGGCCCGGTCGACGGGCACAACATCGATTCGCTCATCGAGGCAATCGGCATCGCGAAAACGATCGAGGGCCCGGTGCTGCTGCACGTACGCACGGTCAAGGGCAAGGGCTACGAGCCGGCCGAGAAAGACTCGCGCACCTTCCACGGCTGCGGCGCCTTCGATCTCGAAAACGGCAAACTCGAGGTCAAGCCGAACGCGCGGCCGACCTTCTCCGACGCCTTCGCCGATGCCATGAACGTCGTCGCTGCAAAGGACCCGCGCGTCATCGGCGTCACGGCGGCGATGCCGGACGGTACGAAGCTCGCGAAGTTCGGCAAGAAGTTTCCCGAGCGTTTCTTCGACGTCGGAATCGCCGAGGCGCACGCGGTCTGCTTCGCCGCCGGCGCGGCCTCGGCGGGGCTGCGACCCGTCTGCGCAATCTACTCGACCTTCCTCCAGCGCGCGTACGATCAAGTCGTGCATGACGTCTGCGTGCAGGAGCTGCCGGTCGTTTTCTGCATGGACCGCGCCGGGCTCGTCGGCGACGACGGCCCGACGCATATGGGGCTCTACGACATTGCCTACCTGCGCGCGCTCCCCGGCATGACGATCATGGCGCCGCGCTGCGAAGAGGAAGTGTTGCCGATGCTCGAGCACGCGCTCTCGCTCGGAATGCCGGCCGCGATTCGCTATCCGCGCGGATCGAGCGCCGGGCGCCACCAAGATGCGGTCGCGCCGATCGAACACGGCAAGGCCGAGGTGCTGCGAAAAGGAAGCGGCGTCGCAGTGCTCGCGCTGGGTAACACGGTCGACGTCGCGCTCGATGCGTACGAGCTGCTCGCAACTCTACGCGGCCAAGAGAGCGGGCCGGCGCCGACGATCGTCAACGCTCGCTTCGCACGACCGCTCGACGAGGGCCTCCTCGAAGAGTTGGCGCGTACGCACCGGTTGATCCTGACGATCGAGGAGCACTCGCTCGCAGGCGGCTTCGGCTCCGCGGTCGTAGAGTGGGCCTCGGATCGCGGCGCCGCGATTCGCATCGAACGCCTAGGTATACCGAGCGTGCTGGTGCAGCATGACTCGCAGCCGCGCCAGCGAGCGAAGTTCGGCCTCACCGCCGAGGTGCTGGCCGAGCGAATCTCGGCGGCATTGCGCGAAGGCACGTCGCGGGCCGCCTCTTCGTTCGGAGACTAGAGGAATTTTGAGAGCAGAGTTTTCCGTCGCCGCGGCAACGCCGGCGGCGGCACACCCCGGTGCCCTGCCCCTGCCGCTACCCACGGCGCTCGGCGCGCCGGCATCCGGTGCGCCGGGTCTTCCCGCGCACGGCCTTCCCATCACGGCGACGCCGCCGCCGCAAGTTCCGATGACGCCGACGTGGTTCCAACTACACGCAAGTTGGCTCACGCACGGGGTCGCCGGGTTCTTCGTGTTCTCTGCGATTCTGCTCGTCGTGCTCTTGGCGGTACAAACGACGAAGCAGGAGGGGCTCTCGGGAACGCTTGGCGGGCGCGTCGAGTCGGCGTATCGCGGGCGTCTCGGCGCCGAAGAGCAGCTCAAGCGAATCACCGGATGGGCCGCCGTCGGCTATGTCGTGGCCGCGTTCATCCTCTCGCTGACCGGAATCTAGTGCTTCTCGAGGTTCGCAATCTGCGCACGACCTTCCGAACCGAAGACGGCCCGGTCACGGCCGTCAACGGCCTCTCGTTTTCGGTCGGCGCGGGTGAGACGCTCGGGATCGTCGGGGAGTCGGGCTCCGGCAAATCGGTCACCGCGCTCTCGGTGATGCGGCTCTTGCCGCGCAGCGCAACGATGAGCGCGGACGCGATCGTTTTCGGCGGCGAGAGCCTGCTGCGCAAGAGCGAGGCGCAGATGCGCGCCATCCGCGGGCGCCGCATCGCGATGATCTTCCAGGATCCGATGACCTCACTCAATCCGGTGCTCACGATCGGCGAGCAGATCGCCGAGGCGGTGCGGCTCCATTTCGGCGCCGGCCGCGCGGAGGCGCGGCAAAAAGCCGTCGAAATGCTCGAGAAAGTGCGGGTTCCGGACGCCGCCGCTCGCCTTGACGAGTATCCGCACCAGTTTTCCGGCGGCATGCGCCAGCGCGTGATGATCGCGATGGCACTTTCGTGCAACCCCGAACTGCTCATCGCCGACGAGCCGACGACCGCGCTCGACGTGACCATCCAAGCGCAGATTCTCGAACTGATGAACGACATCCAGCGCGAGACCGGCACGGCGATCATCCTGATCACGCACGACCTGGGCGTCGTCGCGGAGGTCTGCCGGAACGTTCTCGTGATGTACGGCGGGAATCTGGTGGAGTACGGGACCGCCGAGCAGATCTTCGAGCAGCCCCGCATGCCGTACACGCAGGGTTTGCTGGCCTCGCTGCCCCGCCTCGATCAGCGCGAGCGAAAACGGCTCGTGCCGATCAAGGGGCAACCGCCCAATCTTCTCCGCCTTCCCGCGGGCTGCGCCTTCGCGCCGCGCTGCGCCTACCGCATGCCGATCTGCGACGAGCCGGTTCCGCTCTACGATTTTGGAGACGGGCATGTCGCGCGGTGCGTGCTCTACGACGAGCGCGCCAAATCCCAGCGTCCGATCGACGTCGCATCGGCGCCCCTCGCCTCCGCCCCAACAGCGTGATGGTAGAGCCGCAAGCAGCGCCTCCACTCCTCGAGGTCCAGCGGCTCTACAAGTACTTTCCCGTTCGCGCCGGGCTCTTCTCGCGCCACGTTGCCGACGTGCATGCCGTCGACGGCATCGATTTCTCGATTCGGGCCGGCGAAACGCTCGGGCTGGTCGGTGAATCGGGCTCCGGAAAGACGACGGTCGGACGCCTGATCTTGAACCTGCTGCACCCGACGAAGGGTTCGATCTTTTTCAACGGGCGGAACATCACGAATCTGCCGCGTCGCGAACTTCGGCTGCTGCGGCGCCAGATGCAGATCGTTTTTCAGGATCCGTATGCCTCGCTGAACCCGCGCATGACCGTCGGCGAGATCGTTGGCGAGCCGCTGAAAATTCACGGCATCGCGAGGGGAGCGGCTGCGCGCGAACGGGTCGTCGATCTGCACCGGATGGTCGGGCTGCGCTCCTCTCACGTGAACCGCTATCCGCACGAGTTCTCCGGCGGTCAACGGCAGCGCGTCGGCATCGCACGCGCGCTCGCCGTCGATCCGAAGTTTCTCGTGCTCGACGAGCCCGTCTCCGCGCTCGACGTTTCGATTCAGGCGCAAGTCATCAATCTGCTGGAGGACCTTCAGGAGCAGTTGGGGCTCACCTATCTTTTCATCGCCCACGATCTCTCGGTGATCCGTCACATTTCGACTCGCGTGGCGGTCATGTATTTGGGCAAGATCGTCGAGGTGGCGGCGCGGGACGATCTCTACGAGAACCCGCTTCATCCGTACACGCAGTCGTTGCTCTCGGCGATTCCGATCCCGGAACCGAAGGTCGAACGGCAGCGGCGGCGCATCGTGCTTACCGGCGACATTCCCTCGCCCGTCCACCCACCCTCGGGTTGCCGCTTCCACACGCGTTGCCCGGTTGCGTTCGAACGCTGCACGATCGAGGAGCCTGAACTCTTGGACTACGGCAACGGGCATCTCGCGGCGTGCCATCTCGTGCAGGAGCAAGGCGGCAAAGCACCCTCGCTCACGGAAAAAAAGAGGCAGCTGTAACAGCTGCCTCTCTCGCTTTTTAGGATACGCTAGGCTTTCTTCTTGCGGCGTCCCTTGCGGCGACCACCCTTACGGGCTGCCTTCTTGCGGCCGCCGGCGGCCTTCTTGCGACCGCCCTTTTTGCGGCCTCCGGCCTTCTTACGGCGTCCGGCTTTCTTGCGCCCGGCCTTCTTGCGGCCGGCCTTCTTGCGGCCTGCGCCTTTACGGCGACCGCCCTTGCGTTTCGCGCCTTTGCGCGCGGCTTTCTTGCGGCCGGTGGATTTCTTGGCAGCCGCGCCCTTACGCGCGCTGCTCTTCTTTCGTGAGGCCTTCCGGCGACGTTTTGGCTTTGCGGGCTCTTCGCCCATCATGCCGCCGTTGCCCATGATGTCGTCCATCCATTCCTCCTCGTCCACGAGGGACGATTAGCGTTGGTTGACAGCGCTTACATAGCGCTTTTAGCGCATCATAGTCAATTTCATCGAATGATGCAAATGTTGCCCTCTCCTTGACCCGAGGTGATATACTCGCCCCGTGAAAAAGCCCGTCATCATCGTGGAGTCCCCCACGAAGGCGCGAACGATCAAGAAGTTCTTGCCGTCCCGCTATGTCGTGAAGGCCTCCGTCGGGCACGTGCGCGACTTGCCCAAGAGTACGCTGGGGGTCGACGTCGATCACGGGTTCGCTCCGCGCTATCTCACGATCAAGGGCAAGGGTGACATCATCCAGGAGCTCAGAAGCGCCGTCAAGGGCGCGAGCGACGTCTACCTCGCGACCGATCCGGACCGCGAGGGCGAGGCGATCGCCTGGCACCTGGCGGAGCTACTGAAGCTCGAGCATCCGCAGCGGATCGAGTTGCACGAGATCACGAAGGACGCGGCGCTCGACGCGCTCAAGCACGCGCACCGCATCGACATGGACCGCGTCAACGCCCAGCAGGCGCGGCGAATTTTGGATCGTCTCGTCGGATACAAGATCTCGCCGTTGCTCTGGGCAAAGGTTCGCGGCGGGCTCTCGGCGGGGCGGGTGCAGTCGGTTGCCGTTCGATTGATCGTCGATCGCGAGCGCGAGATCCGGGCCTTCGTTCCGAAAGAGTACTGGACGATCGCGGCCCAGTTCTCGACGCCCCGTGAGCCGGCGATGCCGTTTCCGGCCGATCTGTTCACCTATCGCGGTGAGAAGCTGGAGATCGCGAACCAGGCGCAGGCCGACGAGATCCTCGCGGCGCTCGAGGGAACGTCCTCGAAGGTCGCGAGCATTCGCAGGCGCGAGGTGCGTCGTAACGCGCCGGCTCCCTTTACGACCTCGACGCTGCAGCAAGAAGCCTCCCGCAAGCTGAAACTGCGCGTGCGCCGCACAATGCAGATCGCCCAGTCGCTCTACGAAGGCATCGATCTCGGCGGCAAGGAGGGGACGGTCGGTCTCATCACTTACATGCGCACCGATTCGACGCGTATCTCGGATCAAGCCCGGGATGCAGCGCGGCAGTTCATCGTGCAGGAGTACGGCGAGGATTTCTTCGCCGGCCGTCAACACCGCGTCCGCGAGGGCGCGCAGGACGCGCACGAAGCGATTCGCCCGACGTTGGTCTCTCAGACGCCTGCGCAGCTCGCGCACTCGCTCAAGCGCGACGAACTGCGCCTCTACACGCTGATCTGGGAGCGCTTCGTAGCCTCGCAGATGTCGCCCGCCGTACTGGATCAGACGACCGTCGAGATCGCTTCGGGGGAATATGGGTTCCGGGTCACGGGAAGCGTCGTGAAGTTCCCGGGCTTCACGCGCGTCTACGAAGACGAAAAGGACGTAGCGCCAGGCGCTACGCAAGGTGCAGCGCCCTTCAAAGAGCGCGTTCGCTTGCCCCTGCTCGAAGAAGGCGACGCGCTCGACCGGCAAGCGCCCGAATCCAAGCAGCACTTTACCGAGCCGCCCCCTCGCTACACGGAAGCCTCGCTCGTACGCGCGCTCGAGGAGAACGGCATCGGGCGTCCGTCGACCTACTCGACGATCGTCGAAACGATTCAATCGCGCGGCTACGTCTCGCAAGAGGATCGGCGCTTCAAACCGACCGAGATCGGGGAGGTGGTCAACGACCTGCTCGTCGAGCACTTCCCGAAGATCGTGAACCTCGCGTTCACCGCGGAGATGGAGGGCGATCTCGACAAGGTCGCGGAGGGTAGCGAGGATTGGGTCTCGGTCCTCGGCGATTTCTACGCGCCGTTCTCACAAGAGCTCGAGGAAGCGGAGAAGAAGTTGCCGCGCTTGGAAGTGCGCGACGAGCCGACGGACGAGATCTGCCCGAACTGCGGCCGCCCGATGGTCATCAAGATGGGACGTTTCGGCAAGTTCATCTCCTGCACCGGATATCCGGAGTGCAAGACGACGCGGCCGATCGTCAAAGACACCGGCGCGAAGTGTCCTAAAGACGGCGGTGTGGTGGTCGAACGCCGCTCGAGGAAGGGGCGTACGTTCTACGGCTGCGCAAACTATCCGAATTGCGATTTCATCTCGTGGGATCGCGTCGTCCCCGAGCGTTGCCCCGTGTGCGGCTCCTACGTCGTCGCAAAGACGCGTCGCGGAACGACGCATTTGGAATGCGCAACCGACCGCGAGCACGACGTCTCGTCGCTCGCAAACGCAGAGGCCGAGGAAACTGCAGCGTCCTCCTGAGCCGAAGCTCTGCCGAAAAACGTTCCAAAAGATTCTGGCATCCGCACGCTTCTTATGGTAGCTCTACGACATAGGCGCGAACCTGCACGTTGATCTGCGAAGGCGGACGCGCGTCTGTGAACGGCGTGCTCACCGGCACGAACGCGTCGATCATCGTGCACATCATTCCTCGCGTTCCTGGTCGGCGCTCCTCCACGGCCTGGTACCCGCTGCCGGACTTGACGAACAGCGCTCGCATGCAGCCGTTGGTCGTCTCCAGCGTTCCATTGAGCGCGAACCCCGTCGCGGTTCGCGTGACGGTGATATCTTGCGCGCGCGTCAGCGCCTGCTGCGGCGAGCTCTGCGCGCTTACCGGCCCGGCGGCCGCGAGGACGAGAAGAAGGGGCAGGAGCGTGAAATGGAGCGACTCTTTGATCATGGTATCGGTTCCTTTCTGGTTTTAGCGAATATCTATGTGAGGTGCTATCCTGCCGGGCGCAAGAAGCCGCATGAGTGCGACTTCGTCGACAAAGCCGGCACGCTTTGCCTGATGAGGTCCCACACGCGATGTTGCTGTTGCGCGCTCGCGAAGAATACCGGGAGCATATCGTCCACCGTCAGCGTACCCTTGCCGCCCCGCAGGGCCTTCGATGTATCTAGGAGAAAGCGCCAAACGATTCCGGTACCGATGACTGGATAGATTTCCAGCGAGGGATACCTGACACCGTCGGGGCCGCCCGCCGGCATGAGGCGCACGCAGCGTATGCTTCCCAACCGAATCTCCCCGAGTTCGTGATCGCGCCCGATGGATGAGAAGAGGTCGTCTTCATCGTCGAATAACCATCGTCCGTCGGTAGCGAGCCTCGTCGTATACATGTCGCCCGAGTCTTGATATGTGTAGGATGCGATGATGCGCGCACGGTGCGACGGGGAGACGAAGCGCAAGTGATACATCGCCGTCGCATCCGCGCATTGGCCGCGCTTCGTGGCAATAGGCCGATACTGTAGCAGCTGCGCTGCGACGCGTTGCGTGACGCCGGAAATCTCGATGGATTGCCAGAATCGCACGCGCTGCAGTCCACTGTTGCGGAACGGATTGCTACTGACGGGATTGGGCATGTACGTGTCTTGCACGCCCTGGATCGTGTCGGAGTGGATGACGACCGAATAGCGCCGGCCGGGGGCGTGTGTGACCGCGACACAACCGATTCGCGCGACGGGGATCCTCCACGTCTCCCACAATAAAGGATTCACCACGGTCTCAACACGGAGAACGCCGTTGTCCGTCGACACGGTCCAGCGGCTCTGCTGGTAACCCCACCAGCGTGCAACGAAGCGTTGATCGGCGGAAGCCGACGTTGCATGCAATGCGAAGGCCGCAAGCGCCAACCCAAAGGCGAAAGCCGCCCTTCCTAACGAGTCCGGGAGACGCAAATCTTCCATGATGTGCACGAGACTCCGATACGAGCGAGAAAAGACCCTCTCGGCGTCTGGTTAGCGACTAGGTCGAGTACGTCACCTGTATCTCTATTGACGCGCCGTCTGGTGACGTCGAGGTGATGAGGAGTTGCTTATCGTCAAGCATCCGGCAACCGGTGCCCAAGGTTCCAAGTCAAGGGACACCCACGCACCGCGCTGGAAAGAACGCTTCGTGAGTGATCGGCTGATGGTCATCGGCGGAGGGTTAGCCGGGTGCGAGGCCGCGTGGCAGGCGGCGGGCCAAGGCGTCGAGGTCGATCTCTACGAGATGCGCCCGCACACCAGCGGGCCCGCGCACAAGACGGCCAATCTTGCGGAGCTGGTCTGCAGCAACTCGCTCCGCGGTGCCGCTCTCGAAAACGCGGTGGGCCTCCTTAAAGAAGAACTCGCGCGCCTCGACTCGCTGATCGTCAACGCCGCGCGTGAAACCGCGGTCCCCGCCGGCGGCGCACTCGCCGTCGACCGCGAACGTTTCGCTGCCGCCGTGGAAGCGCGCATCGTCTCCGAGCCGCTTATCACGCTGCATCGCGAGGAGGCGAAAGATATTCCGCTCGATCGCCCGGCGATCGTCGCCTGCGGCCCCCTCCCCAGCGACTCGCTTCTGAAATCCATCGACGCAATCATCGCTTCTTGTCATCCCGAGCGTAGCGCCGCAGGCGCGGAGTCGAAGGACCGCCGCTTGCACTATTTCGATGCGGCGTCGCCGATCGTCGCGAGCGACTCCGTCGACGAATCGAAGATGTATAGGAAGTCGCGTTACGAGAAGGGCGACGGCGACGATTATCTCAACATCCCGCTCGACCGCGAGCAGTATGCGCAATTGCTGCGCGACTTGCGAACGCTGTCGCGGCATGAAGCCAAGGAGTTCGACGGAACCCGCTACTTCGAAGGGTGCCTGCCGATCGAGGAGATGGCCGATCGCGGTGACGACGTGCTGCGCTACGGGCCGATGAAACCGGTTGGCCTGCGCGATCCGCGCACCGGGAAGACGCCGTATGCCGTCGTGCAGCTCCGCAAGGAGAACTGCGAGGGAACCGCTTTCAATCTCGTCGGTTTTCAAACGCGTCTGACGTGGCCGGCGCAACGCGAGGCCTTCGCCAAACTTCCGGGCCTGGAGCACGCGGAGTGGTTGCGTTTGGGCGTCATGCACCGCAACACGTTCATCGATGCGCCGCGCCTGCTCGAGCCGACGCTGCGCTTACGCGGAACGGACGCGCTCTACTTCGCCGGACAGATCACCGGCGCCGAGGGATACGTCGAAGCGGCGGCCTGCGGCGCGATGGCCGGCATCCACTCGGCGCGTGCGATGCTCGGCCTGGAACCGACCGAGGTCCCGCGCGAGAGCGCGCTCGGCGCCGTCGTGGCCCATTTGCAGAATCACCAATCGCCCGATTTTCAGCCCTCGAACGTCACCTGGGCAGCCTTTCCCGTTCTCGTCACGCTCGAGAAGCTCGGCAAGCGCGAGAGACATGCACGGATGGCCGAGCGTGCCCTCGCGGCAATCGAGGAATTCAAGCACCGGCTGCAACCAACCCTCGCGACAGCCGGTACGATGCCTTGATGAGACTTCGCTCTACCACGATTCTGGCGGTCCGGCGCGATGGTAAACTCGCGATCGCCGGCGACGGCCAAGTGACGATCGACAAGACCATCGTCAAACACGGCGCGCGAAAAGTACGGCGCATTGCGGGCGGAACCGTGCTGGCGGGCTTCGCCGGATCGGCCGCGGACGGCATCACGCTGCTCGAAAAGTTCGAAGGGAAGTACGCGGAGTTCAAAGACCTCA
>DATCTQ010000084.1:0-18348 GCA_036567865.1 Candidatus Tyrphobacter sp.
CCGCCGCCCCCGCCGCCTCCGCCGCCACCGCCACCGCCACCGCCGCCCGCGAGGTATCACGACCTCTACGTGGCCGGTGACTACATCATCAGCCCGAAGGTGTACAACGAGTTCAGCCCGGGCAACTCGGGGAACAACAACAACGGGTTCTCCTATCGCATCCACGGTGCGGCAGAGTTCGATCTCTTAAACATCCCCTGGATGTTGGAAGGCGACTATCGCCAGATCAACTACCCGCACAATTGCGGTCTATCTACGATCCCGGAGTGCTTCGTCACGAACGTGGGGAGCACGGGTTCGTCATTCGTTCCGGCCTTCACCGTGCGTGACTACGACCTCGATGTTCGGCTCGGCATTCGCGTGCTCAGCCCGCGCATCTACGTCGGCGTCGGCTACATGTGGCGGACGAACAACTACGGCTATCCCCATCTCAACAACTGGGGATTCGGTATCTCGAAGCTGCCCGATCTGGACCATGCGTTCAGCTTCTTCGGCAGCGCTTGGTACTACCCGAACGTCAAGGGCTATTACGGCCCCTACACGGTGGCGTACAACATCTTGAAGTACGACATCGGCGTTTCGTACTCGTTTATCGGCACCCCGATCATGATCGAGGGCGGATGGCAAGGCGAACGCGGATACGCACTGGATGACTCGCCAATCGGTACCAGCCAAAACGGTCCGTACATCGGCCTCGGCATCAAGTTCTAGGCCAAGACTCGGACTTAGAAAAACGAAGCCCCCGGTATCACCGGGGGCTTCTTCTTTAAATCGGCACTACGCCTTGCGCAGCGCCTGGCGCTACGCCGTCGAACTCGCTTCCGGGGTGGGAAGCTGCGCGGGAGCCGTCTCCTCCGGTGTCGGTTCCGGCGTGGGCGTCGGCGTCGCCGGCTGAACGCACGCGGGTATCAGAATCTGGGTTTTCGGCGCGCCCGGTGGAGGCGTCGGCGATGGAGTCGGGATCGGCGTCGGCTCCGCGGAAGGCTCCGGCGTCGCCCGCCGCCGGGGTTCGGCGGCCGGCAGCGGCGTCGGGCAAAACTCCGGCAACGCAAACCAGTGCTCCGTGAAACCGCGTGCGATGTCAGCTCGCATCACCTTGGCAAAGTACGAGCCCGGGTAGACGTGGATGATGTGCTGCATGTACGCCCACGCCCGCTGTTGCGCGTCTTGCGTGTAGATCTTCCGAAGAACGATGGCCATGAGAAAGAAGCTGCGCGCCAGCTGCGGATCGCCGGGATACTTGTGCTCCCAAGCCCGCAATGCTTCATCGGCAAAGGCGACCTTTGAGATCAGCCGCGGGTCGGTCGTGTACGCACCGGCTTGGATCGCCACGTCGCGCGCCGTGTTGTTGATTCCGAGATAACTGATCTTCATGCGCCCGAAATACTCGTCACCGGGCGCCGAACGGTGGTAATCTTCGCATTGAACGCGTTGCCACCGGCTCGGCATCGCAGCGCATGGATCGGCCGAATGGGGACGCGCGGCGGCGAGCGCGACCGCGCCCGCGCAAACAACGAGCGCGCCGGCCAAAATCATCCGTGGTACGTGCAAAAGTCACCTCCGGGGGTCGCGTAGGCTTTCGGTGTCGCATGATTCTTCGGGCGGAGGCCCGGGAGCCTCCCAGGTCTTGCGATGACCCGCAGGAAACCGATTCTGCGATGAAGCGCCCCTTACGCGTCGCTGCGGTACAGTTGCGTGCCCACGATCGTGCTGCCTTTGCTCGAGCATGGCCTGGAATGGAGGCGGCCGTCGAGAAGGCGGCCGAGGGAGCGGAACTCGTCTTGCTGCCCGAGGGAACGATCCCCGCCTACGTGCTCGGCGATGCCGCAATCGACCACCGCGCAGTCCACGCCGCCGTCGAGCGCCTGCGCGCGATCGCCGTGCGGCGCGGCGTCGTCGTGGTTGCCGGCGTCGCCCTGCGCGACGGCTCCTGCCTTTACAACGCCGGGCTCGTCATCGACAAAGACGGATCGCTTGCCGGGCGAGCCGACAAGATCTTTCTTTGGCACTTCGACCATCGTTGGTTCGCACCGGGAAAGCGCATCGCGCCGGTCGCGACATCGCTGGGGCAACTCGGTGTGCTCGTCTGCGCCGACGGGCGAATGCCGGAGATTTCCCGCGCACTGGTCGACCGCGGTGCCGAACTGCTCGTGATGCCGACCGCATGGGTGTCGAGCGGCCGCGATCCGCACGCCCTGGAGAATCCGATCGCCGATCTGCTCGGTGCCGTACGGGCGTTCGAGAACGGCGTGCCCTTCGTGGCCGCAAACAAGTGCGGCGTCGAGTGCGAGATGGTGCTGTATTGCGGGAAGAGCCAGATCGTGGACGACCGCGGAACTATGCTCGCGCTCGCGAGCGAAGGGAACGAGGAGACGCTGTTCGCGAGCGTCGAGATCGGCGATCCGCATCCGCATCGCGCGCCCGCACCGCAGCCGGCGCAGCGGCGCGCTCCGGATTCTGGAACGCTGCGTCTCACCGTGAGCGCCGAGCCGCTCCCCTCGGATGCGGATCGCCGCCTGGAGATCCTCGAGAGCGAGTACGCGGTTGCACCCGGCGCGCCCGAACGCCTTGCGCGCCTGGATGCGAAGGCTCCGGTCGCGACGGTCGGCGACGAAATTATGCTCGACCCCGGAGGCCTCTGCGCTTACCGGCGCGCCGGTTACCGTCTCGCCGTCTGGACGACGCGCGCGACCGCATGGACGACGACGCTCGCACGTGCCCGCGCCGGCGAGGCGCGGATGTACGTCGTGGTCATCGATCTTTCGACGCCGCGCGCCTTCGTCGTCGATCCCGATTACGCCGTCGTCTGCGGTACCTTCGGCGAATACCGCTTCGCGAGTTGCGGGATCGATCTCGCGAAGACCGCCCAAACGACGGTCGTTCCGGGAACCGACGTCGCCGAGGGCCTCGAGCGCGTACACGACCTGGCACGACTGTGATGCGCGGCACACTCGCGATCCTGCTCTCACTTGCCCTGCTCGCCGCCGAGCACCGCATGGCGGTCGCGCGTTTTGCCACCCGCGCGTTTTCGCTCCTTCCCGCGAGCCGCGTCGCGCTCCGATTGATCGGCATCGCCGCGCCGGAGCGTGTCGCGGTCGTCGGCGTCGGCTCGATCCGTAACGGTGAGTACGTCGTGCCGTCGAACGCACGTCCGGGAAGCGCGACGCTCGTCGCCGCCGATGCGAATGCGCTCGCCGTGCGACGTTTTCGAATCGTGGCGCCTCCGCGTCTTCCCGTCATTGCCGTCGCCGCGTATGACGACGGCATCGTCTTTCACGATCCGCGCACGTTCGCGAGCCTTGGGACGCTTGCGACCGGCGGCTCGCCAAGCGACGTCACCATGGAATGGAACGGCAGTTTCGCGGCGACGGACACCGACGGCGGTTCAGTGACGATCGTCGCATTCGAGCCGTGGAGCGTTCGCGCGATCTCCGGCGTATCGTTCGGCGACGAGTTGCTCGCGGATGCGCCGCTCCACGCGCTCTTCGTGACGGAGCGCGATCTTGATGGGAAGGGCGGCCTCGCGCGCGTCGACGAGCGTGGAGTCACCACGGTCGTCACCGGCACGACGGCCGAAGGGATCGCGCTCGACCGGCGACGGCAGCGCGTCTTCGTCGCCGACAGCAACGACGGATCCGTTGCGATCGTCGACGCCCGGCGTATGCGCGTCCTTGCGCGCGTCACCGGTATTCCCCGGGCCTTCTCACTCGCGCTCTCGCCCGACGGCCTGCGCCTCTATGCCGTTTCGAACCAGGGTCGTACGACGATCTTCGGGGCGCCCGGCCGTGTCACCGCGATCGCCTTGGGAGGACAGCCGCACGTCCTAGCGCGCAGCCCCGACCTCACCTTTCCGGTCGGCGTCGCGCTCGACGCCGCCGCCGGTCGCCTTTTCGTCACTGATGAGGAAGCAAACGCCGTCGACGTGCTGGATGCCCGCACGCTCCGCCCGAGGCGGCGACCGATCTCGACCTGCGCAATACCCTGGAAACCTACACTTGATTCACGCGCGCGACGCTTGTACGTCCCGTGCGCCGGGAGCGACGAGGTCGACGTGATCGACGCACGAACCCTCTCCCGCGTGCACGGTGCGCCATTTCACACGGGCGGATATCCGCTAGCCGTCTCGGTGCCGTGATGCGTTGGATGCCCGTCGCGCTCGCACTCGCCTCGATTCCGATCGCCGCCGCGCCGGCAGCGCTCCCGCCTTCCCTGAGCCTTGCGGCGCCTTTCCCGACGGTGGCGCTGCAGGCACCCGACGTCGAACCCCTCGCCCCCGGCGTTCAATACGGCGACTACGAATTGTGGAGTGCGGTTGGACCGATCTCCATTCACGTCGTCGCCATCGCTCGCAACGCGCCCGTGCGCGTGGAGTCGGTGCTCGCGAACGACGCGCTCTCCTCGAACGGCGAAACCGTCTCCTCGATGGCGGCTCGTACCGATGCGATCGCCGGAATCAACGCCGACTACTTCGACATCGGCGCCACGAACCGTCCCACGAACATCGTCGTGCGCGACAGCGTGCTCCTGCGCACGCCTCGTAAACGCTACGCGCTCGCAATCCTGCGCACGGGCGGCGCGCGCTTCACGGAGTTTTCCTTCACGGGCTCCGTGCAGATCGGAACCCAGACGTATCCGCTCGGCGCCGTCAACGAGATGCCCTCGGGGCCAGATGCAATCTCGTTGCTGACGCCGGTCTTCGGAGAAGTACCGCCTTCGCCCGGCGTGACGCTCGTCTCGCTCGAGCCGACAAACGGCGCGCCTCCCTTTGCCGCCTACCGCGTGCTGTCGTTCTCACAGGCCGACGATGCGCAGCCGGCGGGTTATTATCTCGCGACCGGCACGAACGCGCTTTCTCCCGGCGGCTACCCCGATGCCGGCGATGCCCTCATCGCAACCGGCACGCTCGCGCCGTTCGCCCTCGACCAACTCTCGGGTGCCGTCGGCGGCGGCCCGCTGATTCTGCGCGACGGCCGCTGGTACGACGATCCGGACGGCCCGAGCGGCGGCGGATTCGATCGCCGTATTCCTTGCTCCGGGGCGGCAATCGAAAACGACGGCACGCTGCTGCTCATCGAGGTCGATGGGCGCCGGCCGATGCGCAGCGTCGGCTTGACGCGCCCCGAGTTTGCCGAGTTGATGCGCGCGCTCGGTGCGCGCGACGGTATCGCGCTCGACGGCGGCGGCTCCTCGACGCTCGCGGTACGCCGCCTCGGCGATCGCGTTGCGTCGCTTGCGACCTCGCCTTCCGACGGTAGCGAGCGACGCATCGCCGATGGCCTCTTCCTTTACAACGACGCGCCGGTCGGCGCGGCTCAGCATTTGGTGGGCTCACCGGACGTCGTACGCGTGGTTGCCGGGGCCGAGACTCCGCTCGCGCTCGCGGCGATCGACGCGAGCGATCATCCGATCGAGCTACCAACGTCGATCGTCACCGAGGTCGCACCCGCGGCACTCGGCAGGATCGTCGACGGCCGCTTTATTGCAACCGCCGCCGGATCCGGCATGATCCGCCTCCGTGCGGGAGCGCTGAGCGGATCGATCCCCGTTGAAGTCGAGGCCGCGCCGGCGCGCCTCGTGATGCTTCCGCCCGATCCAAACGTCGATCCGCACGGTGTCATCGCCCTCACCGCGCGCGCATTCGACGCACGCGGCTTCGAGATCGCGCTTCCACAGCGGATGGAGTGGAGCACGAGCGACGGGCGGATCGACGATCTCGGGCGATTCGTCGCAAACGAGCACGATGCCGATGTACGCCTGGACGTCGGGGGGCGCGTCGCGACCATGCGCATCACGGTCGGCAACCACGACGTCCCGCTCGATGTGACGGGGAGCCTGCGCTTCGCCTCGATTCCGCGCGGCGGGGCCGGCAGCGCGCACCCGGACGCCTCCTGCGACCGCTGCATCCGACTCGATTACGCGATCGGCGCGCAGGAGCGCGCGGGCTACGCGATCGTCGAGCGCGAGCTTCCGGCCCGGAGCGTCGGGTTGAGCTTCGATCTGCAGGATGACGGCAGCGGGGCCGAGTTGCGCATCGCTCTGCGCAATGCGATCGACGAGCAGATCCTCGTCACGGCCGCGACGCTCGACCAACCCGGCTCGCGCCGCATGATCGTACGCTTCCCAGCCGGCATTACGGGCCCCATTCGCCTCGTCGGCTTCTATACGATCGGCTCGAAGGCGACGCCGAATCCCGCCGGCTCCATCCGCATCGGCGACGTTCGCGCACTCGTGGCGGGTTCGCCGTGAGCGACGCGTCGGCAGCGAGAATCCTCGATACCGCCGCCGCTCGCGGAGCGGAGTACGCCGACGTACGCTTCGAGAGTGCGCGAAGCGAGCGGATCGAAGTCCGCAACGGCGTCGTCGCGGCGCTCGCGGATGCCGCCTCGACCGGATACGGCGTGCGCGCGCTCATCGACGGTGCGTGGGGCTTCGCCGCAAGCGACGATCAGAGCGACGCCGGGCTCGATGCCGCCGCCGCGCGCGCGTGCGCGATCGCCCGCGCCGGCGCGTCGATCGCTCGGCGCCGAGTCGGCAGCCCGCCGCCGCTTTCCTACGTCGCCGAATATGCGACGCCGGTGCAGCGCGAGCCGTCGAGCGTCCCGCTCGGCGAACGAGTCGCGCTCCTGCTCGATGCAGAGCGAGGCTTGCACGCGGATGCGCGGATCGCCGTGGGGCGCGCGTGGATCGATCTCTGGGATAGCCGCAAGACGCTCTTCGGTTCCAACGGTACGCGCGTTACGCAACGCATCGTACAGAGCGGCAGCGGCGTGCAGGCGATGGCCGTCGATGCCGGGGACGCCCAGACCCGAACCTATCCGGGAGATATCGGTCTCTACCAATCCGGCGGCTGGGAGATCGTCGAGAAGGCGGCGCTGAGCGAGAACGCGCAGCGCATCGGCGAGGAAGCGCTCGCGGTGCTGCGCGCGCCGCAATGCCCGAGCGGAACGTTCGACCTCGTACTCGGCGGCTCGCAAGTCTCGCTACAGATCCACGAGTCTTGCGGCCACCCGGCCGAACTGGATCGCGTGATGGGATGGGAGGCGAATTTCTCCGGAACGAGCTTCCTGGAGATCGATCAACTCGACCGCTTGCAGTACGGATCGCCGCAGGTGACGATCGTCATCGATAACACGCTTCCGCTGGGCATGGCGACGTGCGCCTACGACGACGAAGGCACGAAGACGGGCGTCTCCGACGTCATTCGCAACGGGATCCTCGTCGGCTACGAGATGAGCAACGATACCGCCCGCGAAATCGGCCGCGAATCCAACGCCTGCGTGCGCGCGCAGAGTTGGGCCTTCACCCCGATGATTCGCATGTGCAATCTGAATCTGCTGCCCGGCAGCGTCCCATTCGAGCATCTCTTCGACGACGTTCGGGACGGCGTCTATATGGAGAGCAACCGCTCGTGGTCGATCGACGATCGCCGGCTGAACTTCCAGTTCGGCTGCGAGATCGCATGGGAGATCAAGAACGGCAAGCGCGGGCGCATGCTCAAGAACCCGACGTACGCCGGCATGACGCCGCCCTTTTGGAACTCATGCGACGCCGTGGCCGACGCTCGCTCCTGGTTTGCCTGGGGCACGCCCAACTGCGGAAAAGGCGAGCCGATGCAAGTCGGCCGCACGACGCAGGCGGCCGCGCCCGCGCGATTTCGCAATGTCGCCGTCGGCGTCGGATACGCGGGCGGCCATGGATAGAGCGCAGCGCGAGCGGATGGCGCGCGCGATTCTCGAACGCTCGCCCGCAGAGCAAACCGAAGTGCTGATCGGCCAGAGCGACGATACGCTGACGCGGTTCACGCACCAGATCTCCAATCAGAACGTCGCCGCGCTGGGCGCCCAGATCACCGTTCGCGCGATCCTCGCGGGACGAACCGGTGTCGCCTCCACGAACTCCGTCGACGAGGACGCGCTTCGCGCGCTCGTCGAGCGCGCGGTTGCGATGGCGCGCCTCGCCCCCAAAGATCCGCTGCAGCCGCCGTTGCCGGTCGGAAAGCCGGCGCCGGCACCGCCGAACGCCTACGTCGAAGCGACGGCGCGAGCAAGCCCGGAGCGCCGCGCGCAGCTCTGCAAAGCGGTCTTTTCCGCCGCGGAGCGAGCCGATTGCTGGTGCGCGGGGTATGCGTCGACCGCGTCCTCCGCGTACACGATTGCGAACTCGAACGGCGCGCTCGCCTCCTTCGAAGGCACCGACGCAGCCGTCAACGTGAAGATGATCGGCACCGATTCCAGCGGATGGGCGGAGGAACACACGACCGATGTCGCGCGTATCGACGCTGCGGCAGTCGCAGCGCGCGCGGTCGGCAAACGCCTCCGCGGCGCGGCGCCGCGCAGCGTCGAGCCGGGTCCGTGGTGCGTCATCCTCGAGCCCGCCGCGTTCGGCGAGCTGCTCGCATATCTCGCGGGCCACTTCTCGGCGCAGAGTTACGACGAGGGCTCCTCATTTTGCAGCGAGGGTCTCGAGCGCCGCTATTTCGGCGAGAACGTTTCCATGTTCGACGATTACGCCCATCCGCTCGCGCCGGGGATGCCGTTCGATTTTGAAGGATTCCCGACGCAACGGCTTCCGCTCGTCGAGCACGGCGTCGTGCGCAACGTCGTGACCGACAGCTATTACGCGCACAAACTCGATCGTGAGAACACCGGGCACGCCTTGCCCGCACCCAATTCATACGGACCACAGCCGTTGCATCTCGTCGTCGCGCCCGGAACGGCTCGCCTCGAGGAGTTGATTGCGGGCACCGCACGCGGCCTGCTCGTGACGCGCTTCTGGTACATTCGCACCGTCGACCAAAAGCAGGCGATCGTCACCGGCATGACACGCGACGGGACCTTTCTCGTCGAGCACGGTCGCGTCGTCGGCGGCGTCCGCAACCTGCGCTTCAATCAAAGCATCTTGGAGGCGCTACGGGCATGCGAGTTTTCGAGCGAGCAAGTTCGAACCGCGGGCTACGGCTTCAGCACCGTGGTCCCGGCGGCGAAGATCGATGGTTTCACCTTCACGAGCGCGACGGAGTTTTAGTGTTCCGCCGGAGCAGCATCGCCATGCCGACAAGCATCAACGCGCAGCCGGCGGCGAGCGCGGGCAAGGAGGGGGCGGCGATGACCTCGATGGCCGGATAATCGAGAACCTGCGCGCGCAGGCGCACGCCGCCGTCACTCACGATCTCGCCGCTGTGCGCGAAGCGGATGGAGTGTGGTAGCGGTTGATCGGTTTCGTCGTCGACGGCGAAGAGCAGCGCGGGTTCCGGCGGCCCCGCGATGCCGCGCATCGCTGCCACCTGCGCAGCCGTGAAGAGCACGACGTTGACGATTCGGTGTGCCGCGGGCAACGCGAAGGAATCGAACGGCAACTCCAATCCCGCGATGCGCTGCGTCGTGCGCATCAAGAGCACGGGTGAAAGGAACGCCGAGCCGGTCGGTTGCGTGATGGTCAGGTGGGCGCCGTTCGCATCGTATCCTTCGACGCGCACGACCGTTCTTCGCACGGTGCGCAGAATCGCGGAACCGACGTAGCGCTGCGCCTCGACGGGAAGCGGTGCGCGACCGGGACGCAGCAAGACGGGCGTCTCCGCGCCGGCGAGCGCAGGAAACGCGATCGTGCCGCCGAGGTCGGCGAGCGCGACCTGTTGCCCCGGCACGCCTGCGAGCGTGCGCGGATCGGGAGCGAGCAACCCGTTGGCGATGCCGGCGAAGCCGAGCACTCCCGCGCCGAAGGCAATCGTCAGGATGCCCGTTCGGTAGACGCCGCCGGCTCCGCGCGTCACTTCGCGAGCGCGGAGTGCGAGAAACACGAGCAGGGCGGCAAGCGCGACGTTGTACCATCCGGCATGATAGGCGGATCGGTCTGGTACGAACGCTTCGACGAGCACCGCCGCGGCGAGCGCGGCGGCAGCGAACGCGAAGGCGTTCATCGTCTCGAGAGCAGCGGCGCGACGGCCGCGCGCATCTGCACGTAGGTGAGCGCGCCGTCGAAACCGTTGGCGACAATACCTCGGCGATCAACGATGACCGTCGTCGGCAAGCCGAGCGCGGCATACGCCCGTCCGTACGCTTGATCGGCATCGATCCAAATCGGAAAACGAACGCCCAAAGAGGACGCGAAACTGCGCGCGCGCTGCGCCGATTCGCCTTGATCGACTCCGACGACGACGAGGCCGCGCCCGGCATCCTCGGCCCAGAGCCGCTGGAGATCCGGGAGTTCGGCGCGGCACGGTGGGCACCACGAAGCCCAGAGGTTCATGAGCACGACCTTACCGCGATAGCGATCGAGCGCCACCGGCGCTCCGCGATCGTCGCGCAACGCAACGACGGCCGCAGTCTGCCCTGCCAAGCCTGTCGGCCCGGCCGAACGCGTCGGCGCCAAGCGAAAGAGCGGTACCAGCACGACCGCAACGATCGCGATCGCAACGACTGCAAACAACCACGGGGCCAAGACGCGCATTCTGATCGAGTCCAGGTTTGCTTCCTCGATCGGCCGAAGGCGAAGACGTGCCCGCTCGAATACTCGATGGTAAGGCCGTAGCCTCGGAACTCCGCGCCGAACTCCTTTCGCGTATCGTTGCGCTGCGCGAGCGCGGAACTCATCCTAAGCTCGTGGTCGTCTTCGTCGGAGAGGACGAGGCGAGCCTCGCCTACGTTCGAAACCTCGAGCGGACCGGCAAGCGCCTCGGGATCGCGGTCGAGGTCGCGCGCCTCCCCGCCTCCGCAACCGTCGACGCGGTACGCGAACGGCTCGCGCGCTTCGAGAGCGATCCCGGGATTCACGGGGTCATGCTGCAGCAGCCGCTTCCGGAGCACCTCGACATCCGAGCGATCGCCGATGCGATCCCCCGCCACAAGGACGTCGACGGCGCCCATCCGGCAAACGAGGGTAGCCTCGCCTTCGGCAGCAACGCGCTCTTCGTTCCCGCGACGCCGGCTGCGGTGATGCTGCTCTTGGAGCGCAGTCCCCATTGGCCGTTGCGCGGCCGCCCTGCGGCGATGATCGGACGCTCGCCGGTGGTCGGCGCGCCGGTCGCACTCTTGATGCTCGCGCGGGATGCAAGCGTGACGATTCTCCACAAGGCCTCGCGCAGTCTGCAGCCCTACGTGCGCATGGCGGAGGTCGTGGTGACGGCGACGGGCGTTCCCGGATTGATTCGCGGCGACGACCTCATGCCGGGTGCCACGGTGATCGACGTCGGCACCACGCTCGTCGACGGACGTCTCGTCGGCGACGTCGATTACTCGAGCGCCGCCGCGGTCGCGGGCGCGATCACGCCGGTTCCCGGCGGCGTCGGCCCCGTGACAAACGTGGCGCTTCTCCGCAACGTGGTCATCGCCGCTGAGCGCTTCGCATGAACGAATCCCGACGCTATCTCGAAGACGCCCACCCGCAGCCGAATCCGCTCGTCGTCGAAGTGGAGCAACGCAGCGTAATCCAGGGCGTGCCGACGATTTCGCGCGAAACGGGGCGCTTTCTCGCAACGCTCGTGCACGCGATGCAGGCGAATCGCATCCTCGAGATCGGCACGGGTTACGGCGGCGCGACGCTTTGGATGGCGCTCGCGCAGCCGCCGGCCGGAAGAATTTGGACGATCGATCCGGATGTCGCGCATACCGACATCGCGAGATTGTACTTCGAGCGCGCGGGAGAGGCGGGTTCGATCGAGGTTCTCAACCAGCCGGCCATCGAACTGCTCGAAACCTTCCCGCAGCGTAACCTCGACATCGTCTTCATCAGCGCCGATCCGCTCCAGTACCGCGAGTTCCTCGATCTCGCGGTGCCGACGTTGAAGCGGTCGGGCTTGATCGTCTTCGAGCACTGCCTGCGCGGTGGAAGCGTCGCGCACGCGTTCAATGCGGCCTTCCTCGCCCATCCCGATCTCGCGGCGACGATCCTTCCGCTCGGCGACGGCGTGGGCGTCGGCGCACGCATCCGTTGATCCTCGAAACCTTCGCGGTCGGGGCGCTGGCATGCAACTGTACGCTGCTCGGCGACGAGCGCACCGGCGAAGCGATCGTGATCGACGGCGGCGACGGCATCGAAGAGGCGCTCGCGCATCTCGAACGCCGGCATCTCCACGCGACCTTGCTCCTCCACACGCACGCGCACATCGACCACATCGGCGATGCCGGGCGGCTGCGCGCCGCCACCGGCGCCCGTGCGCTCCTTCATCCCGCGGATTTGCCGCTTTACCAAACCCTTCCGCTGCAGGCGCAGTGGATCGGCCTCGCGCACGCACCTCCCGTCGTCCGTCTCGACGGCGATCTGCACGACGGCGAGCATTTTACGGCGGGCGCCGTGGATGTGGAGGTCTTGCACACGCCCGGGCACACGCTTGGCAGCGTCTGCTTTGCAGTGCGCGAGGACGACCGCGTGCACTTGCTTACCGGTGACACGCTTTTTGCGGGATCGATCGGCCGCTGGGATTTCGGCGGAACCTCGATGGAAGACATCGTCGACTCCATCCGCGTAAAGTTGCTGCCGTTCGAGGATGAGACACCGGTCGTGCCCGGCCACGGCCCCCCTACGACGATCGGCATCGAGCGCCGCACGAACCCGTACCTCTCATTGTCATCCTGAGCGTAGCGAACGTAGTGAGCGAAGTCGAAGGAGCGTCCGTGGCCCCGCGCAAGCCGAGACTTTTTATCGGGATCGAACTCGACGACGAAACGCGGCAACGCTGCGCCGCCGTCTCGGAACGGCTGCGCGCGAGTTCCCCGAACCTGCGCCTCGTTGAGCCCGAGAACTACCATCTGACGCTTGCATTCCTCGGCAACGTCAAAGCAGAGTGGATGGCCGAGATCGAGCGTGCACTGGATGCGACTGCGTCGCGTCACAGACAATTTCCCGTAACGCTGAACCGACTCGGCGCCTTCCCGCACGAACGCAAGCCGCGCGTCATCTTCGTCGGCTCCCGCGGCGCCGACCCCGCCTATCGCGCTCTAGCCGCCGGCGTGAGCGCAGAATGCAAACGCCTAGCCTTCCAGGTCGAGGATAAAGACGATATTCCGCACGTGACGCTCGCCCGGGTCCCCGAACGTGCGCGCCTCTCGCTACCGCTGCTCGACGTCGAAAGGATCGTCGTAGACGTCGCGGCGCTCACGCTCTTCGAATCGATTCCGCACGAAGGCCATACGCGCTACGAGGCGCGCCACGTATCGCCCCTGGGTTAGTGGCCTGTAACGGCTGGATGGGGTGCGAGATCGCGACGGATTTTCGTTCGGATCGAGGAGCGAAGAGGGAGCGACGCCGTAGCGTCGTGACCGATGAGCCGACGATGAGCCGGGCGAAAAGACGAGCGAGATCGTGCCATCATTCAGCCGTTACAGGCCACTAGTGCAGCTTGATGAGGAGCTTGCCGTCGCCGTCCGCCGACGCGGGAGCCGCCGAAATAACGGGCTCGGGAGCGACGCGCGGTGCGGCAGGCATCGACCCGTAATCGGGGACTTCGCCGCTCGCGACCTTCGCGCGATAATCCGCGATCGCGATTTTCAAGGCTTCGAGCGTCCGGCCGGGATAATCGCGCTTCTTCTCGGGATAACCGCCGAGCGCGTCCATCACCTCTTGCTCGCCGATCGCCTCGGCCTCCGCGAGGGTCTTGCCCTGCGCGAGTTGCGCGACCAGACTGCACGTCGCCGTTCCGAAGCCGCAGCCGGTCGTGAAATACGAGATATCCTCGATCACGGCGCCGGGGCCGATCCGCAGGAAAATATTGTACATGTCGCCGCAGGAGTCGCTGAAGTATTCGCCGCTCGCCGTGGCGTTCTCCATCGTGCGAAACCCGGGACGCTCCTCGACCAATCGCTGAAACTTCACAAAATCCACAGTATTATTTCTCCCCGGCCCCCACGCTGACTTCGCCGCGTGGGACCCCAATTTCAAACCGGCATTCCTTGCCACCGGTTGCGAGCGATTCCGTCTGCCGCATCTCTCCGCCGATCGTTTCGTCGATCATCTGATGCACGACTTGGCACATCTCCGGGTGCTCCTTTGCAACCGTCGAGTACGGGCAGTTGTGCTCGTGCAACGCAAACCCGCCGTCGATCAGGCTGTACTCCGCGAGCACGCCGTCGTGTCGAAGCAGTTCGGTGAGCTGCGCGACCCGCTCCTCGGGATGCTCGGAAGTGACGCTACGCTTGGCGCGCGTGACCGCGCGATCCGAGATCGAATCGAAGATTCGTGCGACCGCGGAGTCGCCGTATTGGCGGCGCACTTCGTGCAAAACCGAGGAGAGCAGGCGATCGTAGCGATGCGGGAAGAGCGTATCCGCCTCCCTCGTGAGCGAGAACTCGAGCGTGGGCTTGGTGGGTCCGCGCCGAACGGCGCGCTCGACGACCAGACCGTCCCGCTCGAGCACCACGAGTTGCTGCCGCACGGCATTGGGTGAGAGGCCGAAAAGCCCAGCGAGGTCGGCGGCGGACGCAGAGCCGAGTCGTCGCAGCTCGACGACGATCTTGCCCCGCGTGGTCTTGAAGAAGCGTTCTCCCTGCATCTCTTGGCGGTATCCTAGCATGGCTCGCCTAGATAGTAAAGTTTATCCTTGACTTTCTCGCCTCGCCTCCGATACGATAGGCCCATGTCCGATCAAGGTCTGCAGATTACCGGTCTGCACTGTGGCGTCGAGGGCAACGAGATCCTCAAGGGGATCGATCTGCGGGTCGAACCGGGGCGCGTCTACGCTCTGATGGGCCCGAACGGCAGCGGTAAGACGACGCTCGCCCTCGCGCTTGCAGGGCATCCTTCGTACGCGGTCACGGCGGGCAGCGTGCTGCTCGACGGCGAGGATCTCTTGGCGATGTCGCCGGACAAGCGCGCGAAGGCCGGCGTCTTCCTCTCCTTTCAATACCCGGCGGCGATCCCGGGTATCAAAGTTGCGAACTTTCTCTTCGCGGCGCGGCAAGCCGTGCGCCCCGGCGATCTGACGCCTGCGAAGTTCCGCGCGCTGCTGCTCGGAAAAATGGAATCGCTGGGGATGGATGCGTCCTTCTTGGGGCGCTACCTCAACGACGGTTTCTCCGGCGGGGAAAAGAAACGCCTCGAGATGTTGCAGATGGCGGTGCTCGCCCCGCGCTATGCGATTCTCGACGAGACGGATTCCGGACTTGACGTCGATGCGCTCAAGCACATCGGCGAATCGATTGCCGCGTTGCGTGTCAGCGACGAAGGCAAGAAGACCGGTCTGCTCGTGATCACGCATTACCCCCGCATCCTGCGTTACGTGCGCCCGGACGTCGTGCACGTGATGCTGGACGGCCGTATCGTAAAGACGGGTTCCGCCGACCTCGCCGAACGCGTCGAGCGCGAAGGTTATGACGTCATCCGCGCAGAGAGCGGAGCCGTTGCTTAGCGCGTTCGCGGACGAGACGCTCCCGCTCGAGGAACGATCCGCGGCACTGCAGCGCTATCGCGAACTCCCCTCCGGGCGCGAGCGCCCGGGGCGCTACTGGCGCATCGACCTCGACGCGATCCCGGTCGACGAGCTTCCCTTCGACGGCGGTGCCGGAAGCGTACGCGTCGAGTGTGCGGACGACCGGGTGCGTATCGGCGGCGTTCCACGCGGCTTCGGAACGACGGCCGCGCGAACGTCGAAGTTCGGCGCGCTCGCGTCCGCATTTGCGAACCGGTATGCCTTCGTCGAGATTCCCGCAGGCATCGAGATCGAGGCGCCGATCCAGATCACGTATCGGGCGCCGGAGCACGCAACGCTCTTTCCGTATACCTGCGTTCACGCCGAACGTGGCGCGCGCGCGACGATCGTCGAACGCATCGAGGGGGGAAGCGGCAGCTTCATCTGCGGGATCACCGAGGCGATCCTCGACGAAAACGCCGACCTGACGATCGCGTCGCTCCAGAATCTCCCGAGCGACGCTCGCCTGTTCTCGAGCCGTGCCGCGCTGCCCGGAAAGGACGCAACCCTCGCCTGGGCGACCGCCGATCTCGGCGCCGCGCTTGCGGTCGTTCAGATCGACGTGGAGTTGCTCGCATCCGGTGCCGACGCACAGATCGTTTCACTGTTCTTCCCGCAGGGCGCGCAACACGTCGACATGCGCTCGACCATCGATCACCGCGCGGGCGACGCGACATCGTTCACGATGGTGAAATCGGCGGCGGTCGGTCGCGGTCAGGCGCGCTACGTCGGCAACATTCGCATCGCCGCGCACGCCCAGGGAAGCGATGCCTCGCTGCGCGACGATGCGCTGCTCCTCTCGCCGAACGCGCATATCGACTCCGTCCCGGCGCTCGAGATCGCGGCCAACGACGTGAAGGCCTACCACGGTGCGACCGTCGGCGCGCTCGATCAAGAGACGCTTTTCTACATGACGACGCGCGGCCTCGAGCGCGAAGAGGCCGAGCGCATGGTCACGCTCGGGTTCTTCGAGCCCGCGATCGATCGCTTTCCGGCGCAGTTGCGCGACGAGTTGCGGGAAGCGCTCGCGGCGAAGGTTCTCTTATCGTGACGATGCTTGGGCAATCTCGAGCTGGGAGTGCGCTGCGGATCCGGGACGACTTCCCGATCTTCGCGCAGCCGACCGCGCGCGGCAAGCGCCTCGTGTACCTCGACTCCGCGGCGACGTCGCAGAAGCCGCAGTGCGTCATCGATGCCATCGACGACTATTATCGCGAGTACAACGCCAACATCCATCGCGGGGTCTATGAGATCGCGGAACGCGCGACGTCGGCCTTCGAGGCCGCGCGCGCGAAGGTGGCGCGCTTCGTCAACGCCGATCCGGGCGAGATCGTGTGGACGCGGAACACGACCGAGGCGATCAACCTCGTCGCCTATGCATGGGGCAATGCGAACGTTCGCCGCGGCGATGCGATCCTGCTCACGGAGCTGGAGCACCATTCCAACCTCGTTCCGTGGCAGCTGCTCGCGCAGCGCACCGGCGCGATCCTGCGCTTCATTCCGATCGATGGGAGCGGCACGCTCGTCCTCGACGATCTCGATCGTCTTCTCGAGGGCTGCAAGATTCTTTCGATCGCACACGTCAGCAACACGCTCGGCACGATCTCGCCGCTCGACGCGATCGTTCCGCGTGCCCGCGCCGCAGGCGCCCTCGTCGTCGTTGACGGCGCGCAGGGCGCGCCGCATCTTCAAGTCGACGTCACGAGGCTGGACGCCGATTTCTACGCCTTCAGCGGGCACAAGATGCTCGGCCCGACCGGCATCGGCGTCCTCTACGGCAAGCGAGCGCTGCTCGAGTCGATGCCGCCCTTCCTCTCGGGCGGCGACATGATCCGAACGGTCGAGTACGAGCGCGCCACGTTCAACGACCCGCCCTTGAAGTTCGAAGCAGGAACGAGCAACATCGCGGATGCGATCGCCTTCGGCGTCGCCGTGGATTATCTCGTGCAACTCGGACCCGCATGGATTCGCGACCACGAGAAAGCGATGACCGCCTACGCGCTCGATCGGCTCGCCACGCTCGAGCGACGCGGCTTGCAGATATACGGCCCCAAAGATCCCCAGAGCATCGCCGGCGTCCTGTCGTTCAACCTCGCCGACGTCCACGCGCACGACGTCGCCTCGATCCTCGACACCGAGGGCGTTTGCATCCGCGCCGGGCATCACTGCACGATGCCGCTCATGCACAAGATGGGCTGGTACTCGACCGCACGCGCTTCGTTTTACGTCTACAACGCAGAAGACGACATCGACGCGCTCGTGCGCGGACTCGAGAAAGCCGCAAGCATCTTCAAAGTCTGATGGACGACTTCTACCGCGATTACATCCTCGATCATTACCGCAATCCTAGAAACTTCGGGCACCTCGATGCCCCGACCGTCAGTGCCGAGGACCTCAACCCGCTCTGCGGCGACCAGCTTCGCATGGAGCTGCGCGTCGACGATGCCGGGGTCGTCCGCGAGGTTCGTTTTTCCGGTAAAGGCTGCGCGATCAGCCAAGCCTCGGCCTCGATGCTGACCGAATCCGTCATCGGCATGCCGCTCGAAGACGTCGCAAGGCTTTCGAAGGACGCGGTGCTCGAAAACATGGGCATCGGCATCAGCCCCGCGCGCATGAAGTGCGCGATGCTCGGCCTGCGCGTGCTTAAGAGCGCCGCAATCGGCGAACTCGCCGCCTGGCCCGACGAAGAGGAATAGTCGACCCTTAGACGAGCGGGCGACGAGGAGCATACCCAATGTCGTTGCCGCGCGTTGAGCGTGGCCACGAGGCGAATTGTCCGCGACGGGTCGCCTGCCGAACGAGCAAGCGTGAACGAATCTACCCACTTTTGAAAACGCGCCTACCCACTTTTGGGTAGAGACAACGCCGAACGCCCGCTGTATCATGGGCGAACCGGTTCAGTCTTAGGACTTCCGGTTTAGGAACTTTTCGGCGTGGGTGGCCGGGATTAC
>DATCTQ010000085.1:0-13273 GCA_036567865.1 Candidatus Tyrphobacter sp.
CAGGCGGCGTGGAGGCACAACCTCCCGCCGCCGGCGCGACGCCGGCGTTCGTCGGGCAGTCACCCATCTCCGGGGCGATCGTGCTCTCTGCCCGCCAGCATGGCGGAGCGGAGGCGATCGACGTTACCGGGACCGCACCGCCGGGGACGTCCGTCGAGATCACGGCTCGCGCCAAGATCTCGATCGACTTGCCGGTGGTCCTCCTCAGCCGCGTGTCAGCGGTTGCGGATCCCTCCGGTGCGTTTACGGTAACGCTTCCGATCGCCCCCGATTACATTCCGGGCACTGAAATCTTGATTCTCGCGGAGGCACCGGGCAGTACCCCGGGCACCGCGCGCTTCGTCGTCGGCGCTCCGAACTTCGGGCCACCGATCCAGAGCACGGACGTCGATAGCGACGGCCCGTAGCTCACATCGACACCCTAAAAACCTACTACGTGAGGAGAAACCACATACCATGATTTCCGCAGTGAAAAACCTCGTGAAGGACGATAGCGGTGCGACACTGGTCGAGTATGGCCTGTTGCTCGCGCTGGTCGCCATCGCGGCCGTTGGCGCCATGACGGCGCTCGGAGGCAGCATCAAAGCCCTGTTCAGCAGCGCTTCCAGCGACCTCTAGTTCTAAAGACAACGCGACCTCCGGAACGAGCGGGCTGGTACGGCTTTCGTGCCTGCGAGCCCGCTCGAACCCGGCCAAAATCGATGGGAGAGAGACATGACGCATGCGATCGCGAATCTCTTGCGCGACGAGCGTGGTGCGACGCTGGTCGAGTACGGCTTGCTGCTTCTGCTCATCGCCATGGCGGCCGTCGCCGTGCTCGGCACGATCGGCGGCCAAGTTTCCGCGATGTATACCAACATGGGCAACGACTTTTGAGGACCGCATGATTTCATCCGCGCACATCGTCGCCTTCGCGCTCGCCGGCACGGCCTGCGGCATTGCCGCCGGAACCGACCTGGTATCGCGCCGCGTCCCCAACGCCCTGACGCTTCCGCTGCTTGTCGCGGCTCCGCTGCTTGCGGCATTCGACGGCGTCCATGCCGCGCTGGTCGCGACGGGCATCGTTGCCGGAGCCCTCGTTCTCGGCACGCTGGTGCACGCCGCAGGCGTGCTCGGCGGCGGCGACGTGAAACTGCTCGCGGGTGCCGGCGCGCTTGCCGGATTCCCGGCCTGCATCGACGTCGCCCTCTACTCTGCCCTCTGCGGCGGAGTGCTCGCGATCGCCGTCTCGGCGGCGCGCGGTGAGCTGGCCGGCGTCGCGATGCGCGTACGGTTCGGCGTGACCGGCGCGATCGCCGGACGCAGCCTTTCCGCCGCGGTGGCGGCCGTCGACGCGCGCGGTGCGCGTATCCCTTATGCTGTGGCGATCGGCGCGGGCTTCGCGATCGCGATGCTGGCGCAGAGCGCCATTCCCGTCCTGAGGATCGTCCATTGAACAAACGCAACACCCTGCTCATCGTCGCCGCGATTCTCGCCGCGGGCGCCGGTCTGCTCACCTTCAACTATCTCTCCGCCGCCAACCGGCACGTCGCGACCTCGCCGCCGCGCCCCGTGCTCGTCGCCGTGGCCGACATTCCGGCGCATTCGCCGCTCAACACCACGATGGTCAACGTCGTGATGCGTCCGAGCAGCGACGTCGATCCCAATGCGCTCTCTTCTCCGAGCGACTTGAGCGGCGACATCGCACTCGGGCCGATTCCGGCCGGCGCGACGATCACGTCGTCGAACACGAGCCGGGACATAGGGCCCACACAAGGGCTTCACTTGATGCGCGGCATGCGCGCGATCTCGATTCCGGTCGATGAAGTTCGCGACGTCTCGGGCCTCGTTGTGCCCGGCGACAAGGTCGACGTGATCGCGGTGCCGCCGCGCATCGGAAGCGGCACGCCGACGGCATCGATCATTCTGCGCGACATTACCGTCTTTGCGGTAGGCGGCGCGGTTGCGCCGGAAGTCGCGGGAACGCCCCCGCCCCCCGGAACGCCGCCGACGCCGAACGTTCCCCGATCGGTGACGTTGGAGGTGACGCCGGCGCAGGCGGACTTGCTCGCGATGGCCGACCTCAACGCGACGCTGCGCCTGGCGCTGCGTCCGAAGGGCGATCGCTCGGGCACCACGCAAGAACTTGTCTTCGCCACGCAGAGCACGTTTGCCGCGCCACCGCCCGCCGCGGCGGCTCCGGCCGCGCCGCGCCGGGGCCGTCCGGCATGGTCGTCGCCCGTCGAGATCATCGACGGCGACCAAATCGGCGGACCCGACAGCTCCGGATCGACGCGGTAGCCGCGATGCCCGAGATATTCTTCGTTATCGGCTCCAAAGGCGGAGTCGGGGCGACGACCATTGCAACGCACCTGGCGACGAAGTTCGCACAGACGCGCCCGACGTTGCTCGTCGACGGTGATCTCTCGGGGCGTCGCGCAGGCGCCGTCGTCTTCAACGCCATCGCGAAAATCGACGCGCGGCGGGCGCAGGACGAATTCGCACTCGCCGAAGTCGCGCCGAACCTCACCCTCTTCGAGATGGCCGGCTCGATCCACGACGGGTTTACGATCAAGCCTGACAAAGTCGAGCAGTTTCTGCGCTCGCTGGGCGACACGACGAAGACGATCATCGTCGACGCCGCGCAGCCGTTCGCGGCGGCCGTCAGGCCCTTTGCCGTCCGCGCGTCTCAGTTCATGCTGATCGTCGAACCTTCGATGCTCGGCGTGACCGGCGGGCGCGTCATGCAGCTCGAGCTGCTGAAGTTCGGCGTTCCGGACTCGCGTTTGACCGCCGTGATCAGCGTGCGGGACCCGCGCAGCCGCGTTCCGTCGTCGGAGATCGAGCGCGCGCTCAAGCTAAAAATTACAGGCGAGATTCCCCCCGTCGAGGACAAGCGCTTCGAGAAAAGCATCGTTACGCTCGCCGAACGCCTCGAGAGCGGCCCTCAGGCGGCAGATCTGCTCGTACTCCAGCCCTCGGCAGCGACGCCGCTCGGCGAGCGGCGCATGAACGACCGTACGAGAGGCAACGGTGCGGCGTCGAGCGCAACGTCGGAGCAGCGCTCCGCCGACGTGATGTCCGAGCGGCAGAAGGCCGAACGCGGCGAGCTGAAAGCCGAGATCCATCGAGAGCTTTCGCGGCGGATCGACTTCGCGGCGATCGGCTCGAACGCCGACCAACTGCACCTCGACGAGTTGCGAGCCGAAGTCGACAGCACGGTTGCGGAGATCGTTGCGCGCCACCCGTCGGCCGGCTCCGCCGAAGACGTCGCGCGGCTGCGCCAAGAGATCATCCACGAGTCCTTGGGGCTCGGCCCGCTCGAGGAATTGATGAGCGATCCCGAGGTTTCCGAGATCATGGTCAACGGCCCCGAACACATCTACGTCGAGCGCCAGGGCCGGATCGAGCAGTCGGGGATGCGTTTCAACGACGAGCACCAATTGCGGCTGGTCATCGAGCGCATCATCTCGCCGATCGGCCGGCACATCGACGAAGCGGTGCCCATGGTCGACGCGCGTCTCGCCGACGGCTCGCGCGTCAACGCGACGATCGAGCCGCTCTCTATCGACTACCCGACGATCACGATTCGCCGCTTCGCGAAGAACCGCTTGACGATCGACGACCTCGTCTCCAAGACGTCGCTGACGCCGGAGATGTCCGATCTGCTGCGCGCGTGCGTCGAATCGCGGCTGAACATCGTCATCTCCGGCGGCACCGGCTCCGGCAAGACGACGCTGCTCAACGTGCTCTCCGGTTTTATCCCGGTGACCGAGCGGATCATCACGATCGAGGATGCCGCCGAGCTTCAGCTCCATCAAGATCACGTCGTCCGCATGGAGGCGCGCCCTCCAAACGTCGAGGGTCGAGGCGAAATCCGCATCCGCGACCTCGTGCGCAACTCGTTGCGCATGCGTCCGGACCGCATCGTCGTCGGCGAGTGCCGTGGCGGTGAGGCGCTCGACATGCTGCAAGCCATGAACACCGGTCACGACGGTTCGCTGACCACCATTCACGCGAACACGCCGCGTGACTGTCTCGCGCGTATCGAGACGATGGTGCTGATGGCAGGCTTCGACATTCCGGTGCGGGCGATCCGCGAGCAGGTCGCGGGCGCGGTCGACGTGATCGTACAAACTTCGCGCTTGCGCGACGGAAGCCGCAAGGTGACCTCGGTTAGCGAGGTCGTCGGCATGGAAGGCGACGTGATCACGACCCAGGAGATCGTGCGATTCGACCAGCACGGCCTCGACAAAGAGGGCAAGCTCGCCGGAAACTTCGTCTACACGGGCGTTCAGCCGAGCTTCCTGAAGCGTTTCGAAGAGTACGGCATCAGCTTCGAGGTCGAACGGCTGTCGCAGATGCAACTCTCGGTCGCCGCGTGGTGAGCAGTTGAGTTCCGCCGCACCGTTCATCGTTTTCTTCGGCGTCGCCGGTGCCGTTGCGCTCGCATGCGTCGCGTTCTGGGACCGCGTGCTCGTTTGGGTGGCTGCGCGCGTCGAACCGTATCGCCGGCTGCTCGAGCGAGCCGCAATTCCGGTCAAGGCGGAGGAGCTTGCGATGATGGTGATCGCCGCGGCGATCATCCCGTGGGGCCTGCTGGCCGCGCTGCTGAAACCTTCACCGCTCGTCGGCCTGGTGATGCTCGCCGGAACCTCGCTGGTGGCCTTCTTCGGCACGCGCGCCTACATCAACTACAAAGTCGCCAAACGCCTCGGCCAGTTCAACAACCAGATGGAGCTGGTGCTTCGCCTGATCACCGGCGCGCTGCGCGTCGGCCTCGGCTTGCGCCAGGCGCTCGTGACCGTCGTCAGCGACATGCCGGATCCCGCGCGTATCGAGTTCTCGCGCGTGCTCAGCCAGACGCAGATCGGCGTGGGCATTCACGACGCGCTCGACCAGCTCGCGGAGCGCATGCCGTCCGGAGAGATCGCGATGATGACGCGCGCGATTCGCATCCAGAGCACGACCGGCGGCAATCTCGGCAAGGTCTTGGAGAATATCGCCGAGACGATCAAGCAGCGACGCAAACTCAATCGCAAGATCGCGGCACTCACCTCCGAAGCGAAGTTCACCAAGTACATCATCACCGCGCTGCCGATCTGCGTGGGAGCGTTTCTGTTGGTCTTCGAACCGGACATGCGCGCGGGGCTGCTTTTCACCTTGATCGGCAACATCTGCCTGGCGGTCGTCGTCGGTTTGATCTCCGTCGGCTGGGTCGTCTTCGGCATCCTCTCGAGGCTCGACATCTGATGCTGCTGCTCGTTCCGTTGCTCGTCGTCGGGGCAATCGGCGTGATCGTATACGCCGTCACCAGCTCGAACAGCGAGGTGAAAGGGCGGCTGGCAGCGATCAACGCATCCGCGGGGTTGGGCGGCGCCGACGACGCGGCGACGCTCTTCCAGCGTCTGCTCAACGATCAGCGCCGCAATCGGCTCGAGGTGCGCTTGCAGGAAGCGGGATGGTACGGCGTCACCCCGGCGAAGCTGCACGCGCGCTCCGGCGTCTATGGCGCAATCGGCGCGGGCATCGGCTTCGTGATCATGTTGATCATGCACAGCTTCACGCCGCTGATGGCGATGGGCGTGGTCGCGCTCGCGGGTTTCGGTGCCTATCGGCCATACGGCGAGCTGGCCGGCGCAGTCAAGCGGCGCAAGGTCGAGGTGTATCGCTCACTGCCGGACTTTCTCGACCTCCTGTCGACGACGATCGAGGCCGGCGTCGCGCTCAACTCCGCTATCGCAGTGGCAGCCGAAGGCCTGAAGGGAGCACTTGGCGAGGAACTGCGCGCCGCGCTGCAAGACGTGCGGCTCGGGCGTTCGCGTGCGGAGGCGCTCATTGCGATGGCCTCTCGGGTGCGCGAGCCCGATTTGACGACCGTCGTCACGGCGCTGGTGCAGTCGGAGCGCGTCGGCGCCTCGCTCACGCACGTCGTCGACGAGCTGGCCGCCGATTCACGCGACCGCCGGCTCATGCGCGCCGAAGAACTGGCTGCCGCGCTCTCGAACAAGCTGGTCTTCCCGATGGCGCTCTTCATGCTGCCCGCGCTCTTCATCATGATCTTCGGCGGCGTCTTCTCGAGGTATCTGCACCACTGATGGGCGCGCTGCTCGCCTGGGGATTCATCTACGCTTGCGCCGCCACGTGCGGCGTGGTGATCGCGCACTTCGTGTGCGCGCGATTCGACGGCCACGAAGACGGCCCGCCGGCGATTCGGCTCCATCCCGCGATCCCGATCGTCTTCTTCGCGCTGCTCGGTATCGTGGTGGGAGCGCGTGGCGGCGACGTCGCGCAACTGGGCACGATCGCGCTGCTCGGCATCCCGCTGGTCGGCGCCTGGTACAGCGACGCGCGCACCGGGATCGTCCCCGACGTCTTCACACTCGCTCCGCTCGGGATCATCGCCATCGGCGTTCTACTCCACCACACGTGGTGGGTGGCGATCTCGGCGATCGTGATCTTCGCCGCCTTCGCGCTCGCGGCCACGCTCTCGCGGGGTCGCGGCATGGGGTGGGGCGATGCGAAGCTCGCGATGCTTGGAGGTGCGGCGTTGGGCCTCCCGATCTCGCTCTTGACCCTCGCCATCGCCTGTTTCGCCGCGACGGTCGTCTCCGTGATTCGCTCGCGCGGCGCGCAGCCGATTGCGTTCGCCCCGTATATCGTCATCGCGATGTTCCTGGCGCTCGGCATCAGCATCCATGGTTAGCGGCGCGACGCTCGCCGTCACGCCGGCCGAGTCGCTGCTGCAGCGAAGCGTCGGCTTGATCGGGCGCAAACATCTCGGCGACGACGAAGGAATGTTATTCGAGCATTGTTCCTCGATCCACACCTTCTTCATGCGCATACCGATCGACGTGCTCTTTCTCGACGCCGATCGGCGTATTATTCGGGCGGTGCCGAACGTCGCACCCTGGCGGCCGTTCGTCGGCTACAGCAAGGCGTCAAGCGTCGTGGAACTCGCGGCAGGCTCGATCGAGCGTTTGCACCTTCACATCGGCGACGCGGTAGAACTCTCCGCTACGCGGTAGCCGCGTTCGCTTGGATCCGCGGGCGCAGGGGCACGACGTCCGCACCGAGCCGGCGCAATGCGGTAAGATGCCGCTGGGCTTCGTTGAAGCTCTCGTCCACATCGCGAGCCACAGCTTCATGGGCGGGCGTGGGCGGGTCGACGATGAGAGGCCCGCGATAGAGGGCGCGCGCCGCTTCGTATGCTTCGACGGCACGGTCGAGTCGCTGTTCCGCCATGGCTTCTCGCGCCGCGGCCACGTGTGCAAGGAAGCGCGCGAGGTCGGTAACGGCGAGGTCGTTGCGCAGCGTGATGTCGCGGCCGTCGGCTTGAAAATAGAGGTCGACTCGTGAGTCCGGTAGGCAGCGACGTAATGCCGAGCGCACGTTGCTGCACGTCGTGCGCAGGTTTTGCGCAGCTTGCTGGCGGTCGTGCGTTGGCCAAAAGACTTCGCACAGATCGGCTCGCGACGCGCGTCCGAGCGGATCGAGCAAGAGATACTTGAAGAGCAGCGCATCTTTGCGGCGGACCCATTCGACGCGCCTCCCTGCGATGCGGACCTCGAACTCGCCGAGCAACCGCGCGAAGATCGGCGTCGCGTCGGGCAGCATCGAAAGATCGGAGCCGTCGCCACGGACGTCGAAGGCTGCGGCGACGGCGCGCAGCAGCCCGTATCCGCTCTCCGTTCGCCGGACGTAGAGTCCGGCTCGCTCGAGGGCATGGAGTTCGTCGTTCGAGACCAAGCCTTCGGCCGAACAACGTCGCAGCAGCGCGGGCCCGAGATCGCTCGCGGCGGCATCGGCGACGACCATCTCGCGGAAGGCCGCGCCGCGCTGCACGCTCCAACGGTGCATGGCGTCGGTGAGGTTGCGTTCGGCTTCGGCCGCGACGCGAATCGCGCCGGCAACGACGAGGGGCCAGCCCTCGCTTTCCCTCAGCAGTTGCGCGACCTGGGTATCGCCCGCATCCACTCCTGCGAGGTCGCAGAGTTCGGCGACCTCGGATGCGGTGAAGGCGAGTTGCGACGCATCGAGTACCGCCGTCGTTCCGTCGAGCAGGCGGCGTGGATCGCCGATCGTCGTGCGCGAGCGTGAGGCAAGGATGACGCCGACGTGCGGCGGAGCCTGTAGGACGATCATTGCGAGCGCGTCGAGCTCTTCGGGGCGCAAGGCGTCCACTTCGTCGATGGCAATTTCGCACTCCGGCATTCCATCGAGCGCTGCAAGCGCGGCTTCGACGGAGCGTCCGGATTCGAGCGGTAGGCCCAAGCGCTCGCACAAGATCATCGGAAGACGATCCGTGACGCGGTGGAGCCGGCCGATCGGTGCGTACCGGCAGTTCGGGTGGCGAGATGCGTACTGCTCGAGCAGCGTGCTCTTGCCGAAACCTGCGGGCGCGATGAGCGCGCGCAATGGCGTTTCGCCGTGGCGTTCGAGCCATGTGAGAAGCCGCTCGCGAACGAGAATCTGAGCCGACTTCTTGGGCGTCCGCGCTGGGCCCGGGACCCCGGTTGACATGCGTACCTCCGTGAGAGTGACGCCGCGCTTCGCGCAGCGGCCCCCCGTGCATACTCAATCGACCAGGCTGGTGCCCAGGTTTAGGGCAGGCAACCTCTGCAGCCGACTTTTACGGATACTTTACGATAGGTCAAGAATGGATGCCGGCGATCGTGCGCGCGACCTGACGCCACGACGGCGCCCGTCCGTAGAGCAGCATGCCGACGCGGTAGAGCCGTCCGCCGATCAGTGCGAGGAGTACCACACTGACGACGTCGATCAGCGCCGCCGCGAGCAGTTGCCCGCCGGGAACGTTCGAAACCGCAAGGCGCGAGAACATCACGAACGGTGAGAGAATCGGAACGAAGCTGCATGCGACGACGTACGGTGCATCGGGATTTGCCAGCGCGATGATCGCGATAATGAAGGCGACGATCACCGGCAAGAAGAGCGGCCCGCTCACGGCACCGAGGTCCTCGGTGCGGTTCACGAGTGACCCGACCCCCGCGAAGAGCACGGCCATCTGCAAGAATCCGAGCACGAAGAACGCGACGAATCCGACGGCGGTCGACGGCGGGAGCGCGGAGAGGGAAGCGGCGCCGAAGCTCGTGGCCGAACTCCCGGAACCGCCGGAGAGCACGGCGCCGATGAGGACCCAGACCGCCATTTGCAGCACTGCGAGCGCCGTCGAGGCGAGAATCTTGCCGGCGAGCAACGTCGTCAAATCGACCGACGAGACGAGCAGCTCCGCTATCCGGCTCGTCTTTTCTTCGGCGACCGACGTCAGCACGAGTTGGCTGTTGAAGACGATCAGCATGTAGAGGAGAACGAGCAGCAAGTACGCGATGCCGTGTGCGGCCTCGGATTGCGCGGCATTTTGAAAGCGCGCGATGCTGCGGACCACGACCGGGAAGTTCAGTGCTTCGCGCAACTGCAGCGGTGGGCGATGCGCGCTCAGCGACACGTCGAGCGGGAGCAGGGGTCCCCGGATCGCCGAGAGCGCAATCGTCGAGGGGTCTTGCGCGTAGACGACCACGCTCAGGCGGTCGCCGGCGCGGGAGATCCGCAACAGCGAGCCGACCCGCCACACGCGCAGCATCGCCGCGCTCGGCGCACCCGCGGGTTCCGGGACGATGCGCACGGCGAGGTCGCCGTCCTTTTCGAGCAGCATCTTCGCGGGCACGGTCAGGGCGGGCGGGCCTGCGACGGCGACCTGATGCATCTCGCCGAAGGCGGTCGATGCCAGCAGAGCGGGCAGACGGGTGACCAACGCGATGCCGAGGCTTCCGAAAACCAATCCGACGATGAACGCGCGCGAGCGCAGGCGTCGCATCAACTCCACGCTAAGCACCGTCGCGAACGCGTTCATTCGCGCGAGTCTCCGATGATACGAAGGTAGAGGTCGCGCAGCGAGGGCTCCAGCGGCTCGAAGGCCGTGATCGATTCGGCGGCAACCAGCGATCGCAACAGTGCCGCGCCGTCCCTCGAGACGGGCAGATCGAACGTCACCGTGGCGTCGTCACGCTCGATCTGACGCGCGCCGTCGATCGCCTCCAAGATGCGCAGCACCGGAGGCGTGCCGGGAGCGATGCGCACGCGGCGAGCCGGCCAGCCGCGGCGCAGATCGGCGAGCGTTCCGGCGGCGAGGTTTCGCCCCTGCGCGATGATGCAGAAATCGGTACAGAGTCGCTCGACTTGCCACATTTCATGGCTCGAGAGCACGAGGGTGGTTCCGTTGCGGCGCAACTCCTCGAGGAGCGCGAGCAGCATCTCGGCATTAACCGGATCGAGCCCGGAGAAGGGTTCGTCGAGGATCAACAGTTCGGGGTCGTGTACCGCGGCGCAGGCGAGCTGGACCTTCTGCTGGTTTCCTTTCGAGAGCTCCGCGCACGGCCGCCCGGCGTATTCCTGCAGCCCTAACCGTTCGATCCACTCCGCCGTCCTGCGTGAGATTTCGGGTTCGGCGACGCCGCGCAAGCGCCCGAAATATCTGATGTGATCCCGCACGCCCATCCTGCCGTAGAGCCCGCGTTCCTCCGGCAGGTAGCCGAAGCGGTGCCGTGTCCGCGCGTCGATGTACCTGCCGTTCCACGTCATCTCACCGCCGTCCGGCGTGAGGATCCCGAGGATCATGCGCATCGTCGTCGTCTTCCCGGCACCGTTCGGGCCGAGCAATCCGAACGTCGTGCCGTCGGCGATCGAGAAGCTGACCGAGCAAACCGCGTGGACGCTCCCGAAATCCTTGCGGATGCTATCGACGAGCAGCACCGCAGCGGCGATCTATTCGGTCGCGACGACGCATGCGTCGAAGCGCAGCAGTACGGCCATCGCGGCCGCCGCCGTCAGGAACCCGACGTAGTACGACAGGTCGCCGAGTTGTGGATAGGCGCGTGCGATCGGTCCCGCGAGCCATGCTTGATTCCAGAACGGCGCAGACGCGAGAAGGCCGACGATCCACGCGACGATTCCGGGGCGCCAGCGCTGCGGCTTTTGCGGATCGGCGGGTGCATCGTGGCGCATCCACCAGTCGACGAGGACGACGCCGGCCCACGGCGAGGCCCAGTAGGAGAGCAGGAGCAAAAAGTTCGTGTAGAAGACCGCCATCTGTTGCCAATGGCCTCCGAGGGTTGCGAGCACGGCGCCGATGACGCCGACCACCAGCGCCGCAATCGCGCGCTTCGTGCGAACGTTGAACGCAACGAGCGCGGCGAGCGCCCCGGAGTAGAGGTTCATGCAGTTTGCAGTGAGCGTTCCGAGCACGACGGCGAGCAAGACGAGCTTCGCGACCCAGCCGGCTCCGAGGAGCACGGAGACCGCCTGCGTCGGCAGTGCCGTCGTGAAGTCGACGCCGCGCACCGCCGTCACGGCGGCCGCGCCCATGATCTCGAGGACGATGCACGGCAACGCACAGCCGATGAAGGAGTACCACCAAACGGCCCGCGGGTTCGTCGCGCTCGGGAGATAACGAGAGTAATCCGAGGCGCACGGCACCCACCCAAGGGCGTACGAGAACGCAAGCGCCGCACCGAAGATGAAGCCTGCGAGCGGGCCACCGGCGGCTGCGGGCGCGTGCGCATTGAACGGCGCGAGCCACTGCGCGCGGGAAAATGTCACGATCGCGAGCGCGAAGAAGCCGAGCGCCAGCAGCACGACGCTCGCGCGCTCGAAGAGATGGATGAGATTGTATCCGTAGACCGCGAGCGCGATTTGCAGCACGAGCATGATCGCGAGCGCAACCATGTAGGGAAGGCCTGCGATCGTTTGAAGCGCGTACGCGCCGAAAACGGTGTTGATCGCAAACCAGCCGACGCCTGCGAGAAAGCTCAACGCGGCCGGCGCGACGTTGCCGTACCGTCCGAACGCGAGGCGCCCGGCGACCATCTGCGGAACGCCGTAGCGAGGACCTAGGGTCGCGAGGATGCCGAGCACCGCGAAGCCGGCGAGGTTTCCGAGGACGATCCCGATTGCAGCGCTGCGGAGGTCGGTGCCGTAAAACGCCACGATCGCCAATCCCACCATCCACGTTGCGATCTCGGCGTTGGCCGAAAACCAAACGCTGAAGAGATGCCACGGCTTCCCGTGGCGCTGCCCCTGTGTGACGGTTTCGATGCCGGTCGGCTCGACCTCGAGAACTTGATCCTTGTAGAGACGAGCCTTGCTTATCGGCACGATCCGTCAGCCCGCGTCGAGCGCGCTGCGGATCTCGGCGCGAACGATATCGCGTACAACCTCGGGAAGCGGACGCTGATTACCCTTCACGTAGGAGTTCAGCGCCTCATTCATCGAGGTTTGGTATCCGCGGCCTTCGCGCTCCGCCTTTGCTCGGAACCAGTCCAAAACATCGTCATCGATCCAGATAGTGATTCGAGTCTTGCCGCGGTGCGGCAACGGCGCGCCACGCTTACCCCCGCGAAAATGATATGAACGCACAGGCTGCGCGCGCTTTCCCCTTCCAACTCTAGCCATTTTCGTACTCCTCCGTTTCACTTGGAGAGGCTCTCCTCGCGGAGATGATCCGTATGTCCTCAGCCCCCTCGGGATACCCGTAAACTACGACCAGGGTTCGGCCGAGGAGGTCTCTGCCTACGGTTACGAACCGCTGCTCGGAGAACCGCCGGTCTTCGATCGTCAGGGCCATTGGGTCGTCGAGGACGGTAGCGGCGTCGGCAAAAGCGATTCCATGGTTGCGCAGATTCATGCGAGACTTGGCCGGATCCCAAACCACCCGCATATATGCATCATATATGCATATATGCAGATTGTCAATTAGTCAGCGGAGCGCGCTCGAGCGCGATCATTATCGTTCCGTCGCCTCAGCGAGGCCAGCAGCGACTTCTGCGGCCCCGCAGCCCACTTCCAAACAGGAAGAGCAAACGCCAGGGTCAGCGCCAGTGAGAGCACCCAGGTCCACAACGCGCCGAGAACGTTCCCAGAAAGAGTAGAAACGAACTCGTGAAAAAATCCAGCAGCCAGCAGGAACGTCAGCACGGCCCCAAACCGCGAAAGCCGAATGTTCTCCTGTTCCCGGCGTTCGCGGTCCCTGAATTCCACGAGTTCCTCGAAGTGGCGCTTCTTTCTATCGAACAGGTGGCGCAAGTCGTTCATCCCAAATGCTAAGCTAATCCCGTCGATGAGTGCCTGCATCGTGGGGAACCGGAAATTGCGAACGTCCCAAAACAGGATCGACGAGAAGAACTTGCTTCGGATCGCCGTCATTTCCTCAGTGCCGGGGTTCCGAAGGCGATCCATCTCTTCCACGGCATGGCTGAGTGTGGCTTCCTGCATCTGAAGA
>DATCTQ010000086.1:0-22225 GCA_036567865.1 Candidatus Tyrphobacter sp.
GAGGAACCCGCCTCTGCTGGCCAACGATCCGAACCCGTAGAAATGCGCGGAAACCCTTGTCATGTCAGGGAAATAACGGCAAAGGCCCCATCCCTGAGTCGATAATTGATAAGCATGAGGTCCCTGGTTCGATCCCAGGACGGCCCACCAACTTCCAAGCCCGCAGAGGCATAATCCAAACATGCAAACAGCAGAACAGAGCGGATCCCTCAAATTGAACGTTTGGGCCACGACGGTTTCTTCCGCGGTTACCGCGCTCATCATGGTCATCCTGTGGTTGCCGTTCCACCTGATGCACGGCCGAAGGATGCTCGGTCACGGGACGTTCGGACCGATGCAAGGGTCGATGCCGGCGAATGCCGCAGCCCAGGGAATGATGGTGCCGCACGCGATGGGCGGCGGCGTCCTCGTCGGATGGCTGCTCGTCGGGATCCTCGTCGTCTTGGTATACGCCGCCGTCACCGGCGCACTCTTCGCCGCGATCTACAACGCGATAGCGCATAAGCGCTGTGCCGGCTAGGGCGAAAGCGCGAGCACCGACTCGTTCGCGGCGACGTACAGCGTCTTCCCCACGATGACGGGCGAACTGCACGTGAAAAACGAGCCGAAGCGACGACGCCTCAGAACGCGACCATCGCCTTCCGACAGCGTGTACAACACGCCCGCGGTGTCTCCGACGTAAACTCGGCGGTCGAAGACGATCGCGCTCATCTTCACTGCCGCATCCGTGCGCGTGGACCATAGCACGCGACCCGTTCGGGCGTCGAACGCCGCGAAGCGGCGCGCCGCGGGCAACGATTGGAAGAGCACGGCGCGATGCAGCATGCCCGCGATCGCCTCTTCGCTCGTTCCGATCCGCGTGAGGAATCCGCGGCCGGATTCATAGCTCCACAGAAGTCGCCCGCGCTCGGCATCGAGCGCGTACACGTCGTTCCACGCGTTCCGGCCGGGCCGTGCTTGGGTCGTTTGCGCGTCCTCCACGAAGAGCCGGCCATCGGCAATCGTCGGTGAGGCGTCCGCATTCCCGTACGGCGCCGTCCATGCGATGACACCATTCAAGGCTCGGAGCGCGTAGACGTGATCGGGAAGATGCGAAGCCGCGGATGTTCCGCGACGACGTACACGCGCCCGCCTGCAGCTGCCGCCGATGCCATCGTCGAAACGCCCTGGATCGGCGTGCTCCAGAGCAGGCGTCCCGTGCGGAGATCGAGCGCCACGGCATCTCTCCCGGTGCCGACGATCACGAGCCCACGGGCGACGATCGGCGTCGTCATGACGAGGTTCGGCATCGCCGTTCGCCACAGCAGTTTTCCCGAACGCCGGTTCAGCGCGATCACCGACGGCGCGAAGGTTTCTGCGTAGAGCGTCCCGCCGACGATGGCGAACCCGCCCTTGATCCTTGCGCGCGCGTCGTAACGCCAGCGGTATCCTGGTTCCGCGGACGTCACGACCGCGTTGTGATCGGGGAAGGACTGGTACATCGGCCACGTGCTCGGCGCCGTGCCGAGCAAAACGACGATGCAAAGGATTACCAGGTTAGACTTTGAGTTCAACCTTTTCCAGCGCCGTGGTAGTCGGAACGACGTGATGGTTCAGGCGAAGTTGTTCGGGTGAGTATCCGAACGCGAGGCCGAGCAGTTGCGGCAGATGGAAAATCGGCACGCCGATGTTCTTCTTCATCACCTTCGCCGCATCGGGTTGCTGCCCGTCGAGATTCAGATGGCAAAGCGGGCACGGCGTCACCAACAGGTCCGCGCCCTTCTCCTTCGCCTCCATGATATGGTTGCCGCCCATCGCGAGGGACTTCTCACGATTGAACGTGAGCATCGGAAAGCCGCAGCACTTCGTCGAGCCGCGATATTCGACCGGTTCCGCTCCCACTAAGGCGATGAGCTGCTCGAGATACGTCTTGCGCTCGGGGCGTTCGCGCAGCCCGAGATACTCCTCGGGGCGCAAGATGTAGCAGCCGTAGAACGGCGCGATCTTCAATCCCGTGAGTTTGCGCTTGATCGCCGAGCGAATGCGATCGAGGCCGATATCTTCGAAGAGCATCCACAGCAGGTGCTTGACTTTGGTCGTCCCGCCGTAGCGATACCCTTGATCGCCGATCGTCGCGTTGACCTTGTCGAGCCGCTTCGCATCGTTGACCAGGTGATAGTTGTGATTGGAGAGCACGCCTTGGCAGGTACTGCAGATCGTCATCAGGTCGGCGTTCTTGCTCTCGGCCATCGCGAGCGTCAAACCGTTGAGCGAATCCGCAAGCTCCGGGTTCTGCTCCGAGAGCACACCGGCGCCCGTGCACGGCGCTTCCGTCAGTTCCTCGAGTTCGAGCCCGAGCGGCTCCGCAATCGTTTTCATCGAGACGTACAACTCGGGGCATGCGCCCTTCGAGACGCACCCGGGATAGAATGCAACCTTCATTTGAATCTGCCTCCGACGCGCTGGAAGATCGTTTTGATCCGTTGTACGCCCGGGATCGCCTTATGAATCAGCGGCGGTAGCTTCCCCGCGCGCACCATGTTGATCGCGGACGGCAGCGTGCGTAGCTGCCCGATGATATTGAACAATCCGGTCGACTTCGGCATCAAGGTCAACTCATTGAGCCGCCCGCTCTCCCGAACCGATTCCGCAAAGGCGTCGGCATGGCGCGTTCCCGCATTCGACGTGAAACCTGCGTCGACGGCCATCTTGCGAAGCTTGAGGATCTGCTCCAGGGGCGCGACGCCCTTGGGGCATTGCGCCACGCACTCATAGCAGTGCGTGCAATCCCATATTCCGCCGTCGCCGCTGTACTCCGCCAGCCGGTCGCGCGTGGCGGCATCCCTCGGATCGCCCGCGTACCGGTACGCCTTCGCGAGCGCGTGCGGACCGAGAAAGTTGTCGTTGATCGCATACGACTCGCAGTCCATCAGGCAGCAGCCGCAGTTGATACAGCTCACCTCTTGGATCAGTTCGTCCATCGCCGCATTCGGCACGCGGTATTCTTCTCGCGGCCCGGGGACCGGCTGCTTTTCTTCGAGCCACGGCGTCACCGCGAAATGCTTCTTCCAAAACGGTTCCATGCCCCAAACCAGGTCGCGAACGACGGGCATCGACGGCGGTGACTCGACGCGCGTCTTCCCGTTCTTCGTGAACCGGCCGAGCTTGCTCTTGCAGGCAAGGTGTGCGTGTCCGTTGATCCACATCGCGCACGAACCGCAGATCGCGCTGCGGCAGGCGCAGCGCACGGCGAGCGATTCGTCCTGATATTCGCGGATCGCAATCAGTGCATCGAGAACGACCGCGTGCTCCGGGAGGTCGACCGTGTACGTCTGATAACGGCGCCCGGGCGATTTGTCCCAGGGCGCCGGGAAGGACTCCTCGCGCGAAACGGAGTCGGCATACGTTCCTTCGGGATTATAGCGCCCGACTTCAATGGTGAACTGCATTTAGTACGAGCGAACCTCCGGTTTCCACTGCGTGATCGTGACGGGGAGATACGAGACGCCGGGCTCGGAACCGGCCCGATACGTCAGCAGGATGTGCTTCAGCCATTCCTTGTCGTTACGCTCCGGGTAATCCGTGCGCGCCTGCGCGCCGCGGCTCTCCTTGCGGATCATGGCATCGCGCACGATCGTCTCGGCACAATCGAGCATGAAGCCCAACTCGAGCACGAACTCCAGCGCCTGATTGAAGACGCGCCCCTTATCGCCCACGCAAACGAGGTCGTACCGCGCACGCAGTTCGGTCAGGACCCGCAATGCGGATTGCAAGCCTGCTTCGTCCCGATAGACGCCGGCATATCGATCCATCATCGTCGCCAGATCGAGGCGCACGCGCGCGTGCGTCTCGCCCCGATACGGGCGCGCCAGCAGCGCAGTGAGCCGTTCCTGCTCCGCGCGCAGCAGTGACTCGCCGCCGCTCGACGGCGTGACGCCCTTGACGTAGGCCGCAGCCGCCTTTCCGCTGCGGCGCCCGAAGACGATGGTGTCGAGCAACGAGTTCGCTCCCAAACGATTTCCACCATGAACGCTCACACACGCGACCTCGCCTGCCGCATACAAGCCCGGCACCTTGGTTGCGCCGTCCGCATCGGTCTTGACGCCGCCCATCTGATAGTGCATCCCCGGGCGCACGGGAACCGGATTTTCGACCATGTCGATGCCGAGGTAATCGAGCGCCATCTCGTGGATCTGCGGGAGCTTTTTCAGAATCACGTCGCGCCCGAGGTGCCGCAGGTCGAGCAGGACGTTCCCGTCGACGCCATGACCTTCCGCGATCTCGACGGTCTCGGCGCGAGAGATCACGTCTCGCGCGGCGAGTTCCATCTTCGTCGGCGCGTATTTCTTCAGGAAGCGCTCTCCGGAACCGTCGAGCAGGTATGCCCCCTCGCCGCGGGCGGCCTCGGTCATGAGGAAGCCGCTCCCGGCGAGCGTCGTCGGATGGTACTGGACCATGCCCATGTCCATCAGCGGCGCCCCTGCGCGATAGGCGAGCGCGTAGCCGTCGCCGGTGCAGATCAAGGCATTCGTACTCGGCTCGTAGACCCGCCCGAGCCCGCCCGCAGCGTCGATGACGGCCTTCGCGCGCAACAGGTGCAGTTCGCCCGTGAGCATCTCGAGCGCCACGAGCCCTCTGCACGCCCCATCTTCGAGCAGGAGTGTGGTCACCAGCCATTCTTCGTAGACCTTCACGCCCGCTTTGAGGATTTGGTCGTAGAGCGTCACGAGCAGCGCTTGACCCGTGATGTCGCCGACGAAGTAGGTGCGCGCTTGTGAAGCGCCGCCGAATGCGCGCGTCCCCAGTTTCCCTTCGTCGTTGCGATAGAAAATCACGCCCATGTGCTCGAACTCGACGATGTCGTTCGGAGCCTCTCGGCACATGGTCGCGACCGAATCTTGATCGGCGAGGTAATCGCTGCCCTTGATCGTGTCGTAGGCGTGCGACTCCCAGGAGTCGCCCTCGCCCAGCGCGGCGTTGATGCCTCCCTGCGCGGCGTTCGAATGGCTGCGCAGGGGATGAACCTTGGTCACGATCGCGACGCCGGCGCCGCCGCGGGCGGCTTCCAGCGCGGAACGCATCCCGGCTAAACCGGCACCGATGACGAGTACGTCGTGCTCCAGGATCGCCACGTTACTCTTGTACCTCTTGGGCCACGGCGCACCTTACCGCTTCAGTCATACCGCGACCTCTACTGCACCGCTACTGCGACGACCTTGCCGCGAAGCGGAAGCTCGCCAGCGCCAGCATGCCCAAACCGAATGCCACGGTCACGGCCGCGGGAACCCACAGTTCCGCCAGCGTCGCGCCCCGGATGACGATGCCGCGCAGAACCTCCAAGAAGTACGTCATCGGCAACGCATAGCTGATGATGCGCGCCGGAGCGGGCATGAGATCGACCTCGAAAAACATCCCGGAGAGCAGGAACGAGGGGAGCAGAAAGAAGACCGCGATCAGGATCGCCTGGAGTTGCGAGCGCGCCACGGTCGAGATCAGGAGCCCGAGGCCGAGGCAGGTCAAGAGAAATGCCGCGCTCAGCAGCAGCAGCAGCCAAATGCTGCCCGCGATCGGTACGTTGAAGACGAAGCGCATCGCCACCAGGACGAGGAGAAGGTCGAAGAAGCCGACTGCGCCGTACGGAATCAGCTTGCCGAGGATCACCGCTGCAGGGCCGATGGGCGTGACCCGCATCTGATCGAGCGTCCCCCGCTCGCGCTCGTTGACGATCGAGAGCGCCGTGAGAACCATCGTGATATTCTGCATCACGAGGCCGATCAACCCGGGAATGAGGAAGTTCGGCGTGCGCAGCGACGGGTTGAAGAGCGTACGCGGACGAATCTCGACCGCCGCGCTCTCGCCCAGCGGATCCGACCATTGCGAGAAGGCATCGCCGATGCGCGTCGCCGCTCCATACGCCGCCTGCGCGACGCTCGCGTCGGAGCCGTCGACGAGCATGGGTACGGCGACCGTCTTCCCTCGCGCAAGCTTGGTCGAGAAGTGCGCGGGGATATCGAAGGCGACGTGCGCCCTCCCCGCAACGAGCGCTCGCGTGAGTTCCTCGCGTGACGCGACGGATTGCACCAGATGGAAAGTCTGCGAAGCCCCGAGGACTTTCACGAGCAGACCGGCGGCGCGTCCGCGGTCTTCATTATAGTAGACGCTCGCGATGTGGTCGACGTGGAGGTTGATCGCATAGCCGTAGATGAGGAGCTGCATCAGCGGCATCGCGATGATGAGAGCGAGCGTCGTCGGCTCGCGCAGGATATGCCGCACCTCTTTGTACATCACCGCGGCGAGGCCGGTGGCATCGAAGGCTGCGAGGTTCACGAAGCGGCCCGCCGCACGAGCGCGACGATCGCGTCCTCGAGTCTCTCGACGCCGGCACCGTGGCGCAAGTCGTCGATCGATCCGCAGGCGAGTAACTCGCCGTCCAAAATATACGCAAGACGCGCGCACCGCTCCGCCTCGTCCATCGAATGCGTAGTGACGAAAACGGTCTTGCCGCTCGCGGCCAGACGGAGCAGCAGCTCCCAAAGCTCGTGGCGCGCGACCGGATCAATGCCGGAGGTCGGTTCATCCAGAAAGAGCACGGGCGGGTCGTGCAGCAACGCCGCTGCGAGCGCAAGCCGCCGCTGCCAGCCGCCGGAAAGCCGCTCGGCCCGCATTCCGAGATGCGGCGCGACCCCCGTCCACGCGGCGGCTTCCGTCATGCGCAGCCGTGCGCGCGCCCGCGGTAACCCGTAGGCGCGTGCGTAGAACTCCAGGTTCTCTTCACCGGTGAGATCGCCGTACAGGGTGAAGCCTTGCGCCATGTAGCCGATGCGCCGCCGCACCGCTTTCGGGGCGCGCGCAACCGAGATACCGTCGATGCGAGCGCTACCCGCGCTGGGCGTCACGAGCCCGCACAGCATTTTGACGGTCGTCGATTTGCCGCTCCCGTTGGGGCCTAGGAAGCCGAAGACGCAGCCGCGCTCAACGCTGAACGACACGCCGTTTACGGCGGTGCGCGCGCCGTAGCGCTTGGTCAGGCCGCGTGCCTCAATCGCCGGCTCGTTCATCAGTGCAATGTGGAGGCAAGGAGACTCGAACTCCTGACCCTTACGCTGCCAGCGTAATGCTCTACCAGCTGAGCTATGCCCCCACGCGTCGCGCCTTGCGCACTTTCTCCGGCACCCCGAGGGACACCCGGATCGTCGAACCGCTGCTCGCTCACCGTCCAGGCTCGCTCGCGCTGCAACACTTTTTTGGAAGAACGAAGTTTTGAAGTTTCACGTCCATGTGAAAACGTCCAAAAAAGTTGCAGCTTCTCCGACCAGGGTGTCCCTCGCAGCCAGAGAGGTGCCTGGTGGAGATGAGGGGACTCGAACCCCTGACCCTCTACATGCAAAGCAGATGCTCTACCAGCTGAGCTACATCCCCTAAGGCCGTGGTCAGCGTTCGTGCGGCGCTCTGTGCTCCCTTCGCACGATGCAGCCGGGCGTTGGTGCCCCGGTTCCGTGTTATACTGCTGGCGCGGAGTACGCCGGGCGGCCGCCCTACGAGGTTTCGTGGGGAGGAAAGTCCGGGCTTCACCGGGCCAGGGCGCAGGATAACGTCCTGTCGGGGCAACTCGAAGGAAAGTGCCACAGAAACATACCGCTTCCGCTCCGCGGAAGTAAGGGTGAAATCGTGAGGTAAGGGCTCACGGAGGTCCGCGGTGACGCGGCCTCGGGTAAACCCCGCCCGAAGCAAGACCGCTCGATTCTCTCGCTCGCGCGAGAGCGGACGGCCCGTCCGAACGAGTCATGTCGCATCGAGGTGCGCGGTGACGCGCATCCCAGAGAGATGGTCGCCGCGCCGGGCAACCGGCGGCACAGAATCCGGCTTACAGGCGTGCTCCGCATCTCTGCGCCTCGGGGCTACGGGGCGCAACCGAGGGGCAATTGAGCCGGTCTAGACGAAGAGGACTACCCGAAGGAGTGCAGATTTTTACGTGAGCCAGCAGCATTTTAGCCCCGAGATGACGGTCGACGAAGCCTTTCGGCTGCATGCGGGAGCACGCCGCGTCTTCGCGCGCTTTCACCTCGGCGGCTGCTCGAACTGCGCGATCAGCGAGACGCACCTGATCGGCCAAGTCAGCGAGGATTACGGCATCCCGCTGCCGCTGTTGCTCGACAGCCTCAACGCGCTCTTCGATCAGGGCACGCTCGCGATCGGCGACCGGGTCCGCATCCCGGACGAGATTCGCACGAAGATCCCACAGTTGGCCGACGTTCCGGATACCGGCACGATTACGGGAGCGGAGAACGGCGCCTATACCGCCGAGTTCGGTGAGGTACGCCTGCAAGGTCTTTCCGAGGATTTCATTCCCGTGGACGCCGAGACCGCACAGGCTTCATCGATGGGGTCCTATTAAATGAAATCCACCGGTTTTCGTTCCCGAAAGCTCTCGTCGGTCGCGTGCCAGTACGTCACCTCCGGCTCGCCCGCCTTCCAACAGAGATAGACCGCCGAACCCTCTCGCCGCGAGGGGAAATCGAGGAGCCCGAGGTCGATGTCCTTGACGATGCACCCGAAGGATTCGATCCGATGAATGAGCCGCACGATCTCGCCCTTGAGATCGCCGAACCTCGGTACGCCGAAGGGCGAGCGCGGGGCCGCCAGATGCGTCGCCTGCGAACCCACGCCGTGCAGGGCCGGGTCGCTCTCGAGCAGCTTGATGGCCAGTTCCCGCCGGTGCTCGAGCAGCTCCTCGACGAGCGGCGCGAGTTTTGGGATGAGGGCGTTGGCCCGCTCGGGAGAAAACCACTTCATGCTGTGGAGTCTTTTTCCCGCGTGAACGTTGCCGTCCTCGCTTTTGGCTTCAGCTACGGCTTGCCGCCCGATCTCGACCTGCTCTTCGACGTGCGCTTCCTCCGGAATCCCAACTACGAACCCCAACTGCAGCCGTTGACCGGGGCCGATCCTGCCGCCGCGGCGTTCATCGAAGGGGACCCCGCGCTGCAGCCATTTCTGACGCGACTCTTCGCGCTACTCGATTTTCTGCTGCCGCATTACGCTCAGACGGCGAGAGCGCAACTGACGATCGGCTTCGGGTGCACGGGCGGCCGGCATCGCTCCGTGTACGTCGCGCGCCGCGTCCTGGCACATCTCGAGGCCGACCCCCGCTGGTCGGCCGAGCTTTTCACCCGGGACGTCGAACGCTGATGCGCGAGCGTTTGCTGCGAGCCTCTCGCTGGCTGCTCCCAGGATTGAGCATCAAGCGATGGTTCGTCGTCAGCCTGCTCGGCATTGCCATGCTTGCCGATGCGGTCGACCGGTGGGTCGTCGCGCAAGGCGCCGGTTGGAACGTCAACGAGTTGCTCGACGGCATCGTCGCGGATTATTTCCCGCCCGGGAACCTCACGTGGATCCTGTTGCTCCTCGGATTGCTTTTGCTCTTCGCCGGAACGACGTTCGCGGTTCGCGGGCTCTTCCGGGCTGCGACCGCGCGCGGGTCGCGAGGAACGGTCGATGCGCTAACGGGACTGCGCTTACGCGAGGGCTACAAAGTCGTGGCAATCGGCGGCGGCACCGGACTCTCCACCTTGCTGCGCGGGCTCAAGCGCCGCACGAGCAACCTCACCGCCATCGTGACGGTCAGCGACGACGGGGGCTCCTCCGGGAGGCTGACCAAGGAACTCGGCGTTCTTCCCCCGGGGGATATTCGGAACTGCCTGGTCGCGCTCGCGGACGATGAAGCGCTGGTCACCGATCTCTTCCGCTATCGATTCAACGAGGGCGAAGGCCTGTTGGGGCATTCCTTCGGCAACATCTTCCTCGCCGCCATGACCAGCGTCACCGGGAGTTTCGACCGCGCGATTCAGGAGTCGAGCCGCGTGCTCAACATCGTCGGCTCCGTCTTGCCCGCGACGCTCGGCCGCGTTTGTCTCTGCGCGGAGCTCGACGACGGGAGTACGGTCGTGGGTGAATCGCAGATCTCACTCTCCAAACAGCCGATCGCACGCGTTTTCCTGGAGCCCTCGAATGTGCCCGCGTTCGAACAAGTCATCGCCGCGATTCGCGATGCCGATGCAATCGTGCTCGGTCCCGGCTCGCTCTACACGTCGGTGCTACCCAACCTCCTGGTCGACCGGGTCGCGAGGGAGATTGCCGCCGCACGCGCCGTGAAAATCTACGTTTGCAACGTGATGACCCAGCCGGGTGAGACCACGGGCATGACGGCCGCCGATCACGTCCGCGCGCTCCTTGCGAACGCCGGCGAGCGCGTCTGCGATTACGCGATCGTCAACGACGAGCCGCCGAAACGGCTGCTGGCCGCCTACGCTGAGGAAGGGCAAGGGCCGGTCGTTCCGGACATCGACCGCGTCGAGCAACTCGGTCTGGTTCCCATTCCGGCTGCCGTCATCAGCGAGCACGAGAACGTGCGCCACGACCCCGATCGCCTGGCGAACGTCGTATTCTCGGTGATCAACCGTCACGTCGCCGACCGCGCGACGTTCGTCAAGCTCCCCAGCGTCAGGGCGCGTTTGAAGAGCGAACCAGCGCGACGTCCAACGTGAAGGCGACGCCCGGCTGCGCCGTGGTGGTCGACGAAACGATGGTGTAACCGTCGGCCTGCACCGAGTAATCGACGATGCCGGCCGGCACCTTCGCGATCGTGAACTTCCCCGCGGAATCCGTCGTCGCTGCGAGCACGGTATCGACCGTAACGAGTGCACCCGCGATCGGCCGCTGCGTCGCGCGATCGGTGATCTGGCCCGAGAGCGGCGCAAACTGACCCGGTGGCGGCAGTTCATCGGTATTGCATGCCGCGAGCGCGGCAAACGCGACGAATCCGAACGCCAAGACCGCCAATCTCCCCATTCTCCTGCGTTCGCGACCGGAGGCGCCGGCCCTGGCGGCGAAGGCGCGCGCATGACGGCCGCGCGCCAAACCACCGGACCAATCTACTGTGAGAACGCCCTCGAGGCCATCGGCAACACGCCGCTGGTCAAACTCGGGAAAACGCTCGACGGTGCCGCGTGTCTCGTCCTGGCAAAGGTCGAGTACATGAACCCCGGCGGCAGCGTAAAAGACCGGCCGGCGCTTGCGATGCTCGACGCAGCCGAACAGGCGGCCTTGCTCAAACCCGGAGGCACGATCGTCGAACCCACGAGCGGCAACACCGGAAGCGGGCTCGCCATGGCCGCGGCAATACGCGGCTATCGCTGCATTCTCGTCATGCCCGACAAGATGTCGAAGGAAAAGGTCGACCTGTTGCGCGCGTATGGTGCTGAAGTCGTCGTGACGCCGTCGAACGTCGCCAACGATTCCCCGGAATCCTATTACGGCGTCGCGAATCGACTGGCCACGGAGATCCCAGGGGCGTTTCAACCGAATCAGTTTCACAATCACCACAATCCCGACGCGCACTATCACACGACGGGACCCGAGATCTGGGAGCAGACGCGCGGTGAGATTACGCACTTCGTCGCCGGCATCGGTACCGGCGGCACGATCTCCGGAACGGCTCGATACCTGAAGGAAAAGAAGCCGAGCATCCACGTCGTCGGCGCCGACCCGGAGGGTTCGATCTACTCCGGCGATACGCCGCGGTCGTATGCCGTCGAGGGCATCGGCCTCAACTACCTCCCCGAAACGGTCGATCTGAAGGTCATCGACGAGATCGTGCGTGTCTCCGACCGCGATTCGTTCCTGATGACGCGCCGCATCGTCCGAGAAGAGGGGTTGCTCGTGGGCGGTTCCTCGGGGACGGCAGCCGTTGCCGCGGTCCGCTTGGCAAAGACGCTTCCGCCCGATGCGGTCGTGGTCGTGATCTTCCCCGATTCCGGGCGTGGCTACATGTCGAAGATCTTCAACGATGAATGGATGATCGCGAACGGTTTCCTGAGCGAAGGCAAGCGCCGGGCGACCGTCGGCGACGTCCTTCGCGGCAAGACGCCGTTACCGCCGATGATCACGGTTGCGCAAGACGACACCGTTCGAACGGCGCTCGATCTCCTGCGCACGTTCGAGATCTCGCAGATTCCCGTCATGCGCGAGCACGAAGTCATCGGAAGCATCAACGACGTCGCCGTCATGCAAGCGGTCTTCGATCGCGCCGATATCATCCATCAGCCGGTTCGCGAGGTCATGGGCCGGCCGTTTCCCGCGCTTGAACAGCACGAGGAGATCGACCGCGCTTACAAGCTCCTCACCCTGGCGAATCATGCGATCGTCGTCACCGACGACGGCGAGCCGATCGGCGTCGTGACGCGGCAGGACGTCATCTCCTTCCTCTCCGGCAGCTCCACGACGGCTCAATAGTCTTCTCGCGTGAAGTTTTCAACGAGAGCGATCCACGTAGGCCAAGAGGCGGATCCGGCGACGGGCGCGACGATCGTGCCGATCTATCAAACCTCGACGTACACGCAGGAAGCCGTCGGAAAACATAAAGGCTTCGATTACAGCCGCACGATCAACCCGACGCGCGTGGCACTCGAGCGGCAGCTCGCATCGCTCGAAAATGCGGCGCACGCGTGCGCCTTTTCCAGCGGCATGGCTGCGACGTCCGCCGTGCTCAACCTGCTCTCCGCCGGGGATCACGTCGTCGTGAGCGACGACCTTTACGGCGGAACCTACCGGCTCTTCTCGCGGGTATTCTCCCGCTATGGGGTCGAGTTCACATACGTCGATCTCAGCGACCTCGCCGCCGTGCGTGGCGCACTACGACCGTCGACGAAGATGCTCTGGATCGAGACGCCCACGAATCCGCTGCTCAAGCTCGCCGACATCGCGGCGGTGAGCGCGATGCGCCCGCATGGGGCCGTCGTCGCCGTGGACAATACGTTTGCGACGCCCTTCTTTCAGCAACCGCTTGGGCTGGGAGCGGACATCGTCGTCCACTCGACGACGAAGTACATCGGCGGTCATAGCGACACCGTCGGCGGCGTCGCGATCACGAACGACGATACGATCCACGAGACGATCAAGTTCCACCAGAACTCCGTCGGCGGCGTGCCGGGCCCGCTGGATGCGTGGCTCGTCATGCGGGGAGCCAAGACGCTGGCGTTGCGCATGCGCGAGCACGAGCGCAACGCGCAGGCCGTCGCCGCGTTTCTCGCGGCACACGACAAGGTCGAGCGCGTCCATTATCCGGGGCTCTCCTCGCATCCGCAGCACGAACTCGCGAAGCGGCAAATGAGCGGTTTCGGCGGCATGCTTTCGTTCACGCTGCGAGCGCCCGAATCGCGCGCGATGGAGTTCGCGTCGCGCTTGCGCTACTTTAGCTTGGCCGAGAGCCTCGGCGGCGTGGAGTCGCTGATCTGCCACCCCGCGCGCATGACGCATGGTTCCATTCCCAAGGAAGAGCGAGAACGGCGAGGCGTGACCGACGGTCTCCTGCGCCTCTCGGTCGGCATCGAGGATATCGACGATCTCATCGAGGACCTGCGCGGCGGCTTGGACGCCCTCTAACGGCCGAGGGGATAGCGGACGGCGGTCGCCGAGGTCAGCAACTGCCTCGCCGAGTCCGCATCGGTGACGCCCAATGTGCATTCAACGCCGAGTACGACGCCACGCTGGCCATCGATCCACAGATACGCGAAGATTTTGTGCGTCTCGAAACCGGCGCCTTGCGTCACCTCGATGAACTCTACGGGCATGCCGTTTGTCAGCTGGGTGAGCTCGCTATGCTTCACGAGCGTCGCAGAATCGTTGCCACGCAGATTGTTCTCGAACTGGCTAACGAACCCGCTGAGGGGACCCGAAAACGTCTCCATTTGCAACGCGATGACTTCGATCTTTGGCGGCCGGCCGACGACCCATTGCGCGATGGGCATGAGATCTTGCGAGAGCGCGTCGAGGGTCGGGTGCAACATTTGGCCCCCGAGCAGCACCGCTCCGGGCGGCGCGGCGTAGTGCATCGCCGGATCGTCGTACGAGAGCGGGTCCGGGGGCGGCGACGCATCCTGCGCGTGCGCGATCAGCGGAAGCAACAGCACGCAAAGCAGGACGAGCGCGACGTTGGAAATCTTCTTCATGCGTTTACTCCACGTTGCGACGCGCGCGCCCAAACTCCTCTTCAGCACCAGGTCCGCTCTTTGCCGCACCGAACGACGCGAGCGTGAGATCGAGCGAGATGGAGCGCGCCATCGACACGCGCGGCGCCGTCGCAATCAACGTCATCACGATGGTCGGCATCGGTCCGCTCATCACGATTCCGCTCGTGCTCGCGCAACTCGCCGGGCCGTTGGCATTGATCGGCTGGATTGCCGGCGCGATCGTCGCGCTCTGCGACGGTTTGGTATGGTCGGAGTTGGGCACCCGGTATCCCGGTTCGGGTGGAACGTATGTCTACTTGCGTGACATCTTCGGCCGCGAGAGATGGGGAAAGCTTTTTGCGTTCCTCTATAACTGGCAGTTCTTTCTGAGTTCGTCTCTGGTCATCGCAACGGGCTACATCGGATTTGCAAACTACTCCGGATACCTCTTTCCGCGCGTCGCGCAATCGCCGGGGTTAAATCACGCGGTTGCCGTCGGCGTCGGGCTACTCACCATCGCGTTGCTCTACCGCCGCGTCTCCGCGGCGGCGCGCTTCGGCGCCGTGCTCGCCGTCATCGCGGTCGGGACGTTGCTTCTGGTGGGCGTCGCCGGCTTCGCGCACCCGGATTTCCATCGAGCCTTCACGCTCGCGCAACCCCTTCGCCTTGGCTGGGGATTCGTTGCCGGTTTCGGCAGCGCTCTGTACATCACGCTCTACGACTATGCCGGGTACAGCCAGGTCGCGTTCGTGGGTGAGGAGGTTCGGGAGCCGCGACGGACGCTGCCGTTTTCGATCGTTTCCTCGGTGCTCATCGTGCTCGCGCTCTACCTCTTCGTGCAAATCGGCGTTCTCGGCGCCGTGCCATGGCAAACGCTCGTCGGGCGTAACGGCGTACCGTCGCCGGACGCGACCTTCGTCGCCTCCACCGTCGTCGCGCACGCATGGGGTAACGTGGCCGCCTCCGTCGTTACCATCCTCATTCTCATTACGGCGTTCGCGTCGGTGTACGGCGGGCTGCTGGGTAACTCGCGAGTGCCGTTTGCGGCCGCCCGCGATGGTGAGTTCCTGCCATGGTTCGCGCGGCTCCATCCCACGCAGCAGTTCCCGCATTTCTCTTTGCTCGGCATGGGCGCCATCTCGCTCGTGGCATGCTTTTTCGATTTGGGCACCGTCATCGCGATTCTCAGCAGCGCAGGCATCCTGATCGGCGCGATCGGTCAAATCGTCGCGCTCTTCGTTCTGCACGCGCGCGGCGAGCGTACGCCGTTCCGTATGTGGCTCTTCCCACTGCCCGCACTGGTGGCACTTGCCGGCTGGCTCCTCGCCTTCTGGTATACCGGGGCGGTCCCGATCGGAATCGGGACTGCGTGGCTCATAGCGGGCTCGGTTGTATTCCTGGTGCTCGCGCGCATACGGCGCTGGTGGCCGTTCGCAATCACGGCCGCCGCGGCACTTATCCTTTTGGTACCGCAGGCGACGTACGCCGCGCCCGTCGGCGCATGGACGACGTGGAACACATCGCGCATCGTGCAGATGGACGGGTATCCGGTTTTTGAAGTCGACGGCAAGCCATTTTTCGTCTACGGCGCAGCCTTTTTCTACGAGCGGATTCCGCGAGATGAGTGGTCGGACTGGCTCTCGCGCTACCGCAACGACCTCCACATCAATACGATCGATCTCTACGTTCCGTGGAACTGGCAGGAGCCCACGGAGGGCGATCTCGATTTTACCGGCCGCACGAATCCGAGGCGCGACCTGCTGGGGCTCCTTCGAACGATCCATAGCTTCGGCTTCAAGGTCGTGCTACGGCCCGGACCGGTGATCCGCAACGAATGGCGTAACGGCGGCTACCCGGATTGGCTTCTCGAGCGGCCGGAGTACAACATGCCGCTGCACGACGTGCTCGAAGGGCGATATCCCGCAACGGCGACGCTGCAGAACCGACACGCCGATGCCGCTGCCGACGAGTGGCTTCACAACGCCACACATCTCCGGTACGCGTCGCAATGGCTGCGCGACGTACTCACCGTGGCCGCTCCTTACTCGCACGACATCATCGCCATCGCGCTCGATGACGATCAGGGCGCGTACCTCGACAACGACACGTGGCCCGCGCCCCACTGGCACCGATACATCGATTGGCTGAAGTCATCCGTGCAGAGCACGACGGGGAGTCGCGTCCCAACATTCGTCAATACCTGGCAGATGAAGGTCACGGCTGATTCGCCGGTGTGGGCGTGGACGAACTGGTACCAGAGCGACGCGTACAGGATCGGGGCGCACGATCGGGATCAGATCGATCTCTCGGCGGGCATGGTGGGAACGCAGTCGCACGAGCCGATCATGGTTTCGGAGTTTCAGGCGGGGTGGCTGCAAGGCGCCGACGAGAACGAACCGCGACCCGCCTCCCCCACGAACACGGCGCTCGCGCTCTCCGAGTTTCTCGCGGATGGCGCGCACGGGATCGTCAACTTCCCTGTGCAGGACACGATCTACCCGGCGGGTTGGGAAGTGCCATGGGCAAACTGGGCATACGCCTGGGACGCGGCCCTCCAAGACGATCTCTGCGGCGTCGAAGCGTCGCCACGGTACTGGCCGACCGCCGAGTTCGGCACGCTCATCGCGAGCGCCGGCGGGCGACTCGCCGAGACGCACCCCGTATATGACGTCGGCATCGTTTGGCCCCCAAGCCTCTTCGTTGCGGGGTCGCAAGATAACGCGACCATCGCGCATGAAGCAGATGCCACGTTGGCCATGCTTCAGGAGTGCCACGCCCGCGGGCTCATCTGTCGCCTCGTCGATCTGCGCTACGGGCCGGTACGCGGTGTCGCACGCGTGATTCTCCCGATCGCCGTGGACCTCAAGGCTGCCGCCTTGCAGCCCTCGGCTCGTACCGCGCTCGTCCGATTGAAGATCCAGGGACGGCTGATCGCCACACTCGCTACCGTGCGCAGCGTTCTAGCCGGAAACCGCGGAGGGGCATCGCTACTCATCTCCGATGACGGCTCGTTCGGATTCGTCGTCGTTTCTAACTGGAGTACCGCGCCGAGAGCCGCCGACCCATACTCCGTGCGCTTGGGTCGACATCACTTCACGGTACCACCGTTCACCATGGCGGCGGGCGCGACGCGACTCGTCCCTCTCGGATTGCCGCCGTTGCATCCTGTCGCGGCAACGCAGGGGATCGTACACTGCGATTGGTTTGGGCGTGTGGAGCTCTTCTCGTTCGGGGCGAACCAACACGCGTACGCCGGCGACACCCCCGGATCTGTCGAAATCGAGAGTTCCGATGCCCTGGACGACGGCACCGGTACGGTGTTACTCAACAATCCTACTCTCTTCGCGGTTCTCGCGCCCGCAGCTGGAGCGCGCATCGCCGCACTCGATTCGAACCACGTGCCGGATCTGCAAGACGACGGGACGTTCAATGTCGCGGCGAGCATCGGTCTGCTTCGGGACGGCATCGATCCCGAGCCGACGCCGTCATCCCGCGATTACATCGCGGCCTTCACGCACCCGATGCCCGCCGGGACCTTCAACCGTCCGTATCGGTGTACGAGCGCGCACGTGGGGCCGCCGGTGGCGAGCTTCACCTGCGTCTACGACGCTCCCGACCTGCCCGCGGGGGGCGCGCGCTTCGAGCGCACGCTCTCACTCGGAAATGCCAATACCGAGATCGTCGTGGACGAGCAAATGACGCCGCGTGATCCCGCAAGCACGGCGCGTCTCAAGAGCATCTCCGGCTTCGCCGTTAGTGGCAGCGACGTCGCCATCTCCGGAGCATCATGCTTCGGCGTCTACGATCCGCTGGCGCACACCGTAGGCCGTCTCTGCTGGCGGCCTGACGATCTCGCCTCGTACGACGTGCGGCAGACTCGAGGCGCGGCGATTCTCACGCTGCACTTCAAACGCAACGACGTCGAAATGCGGCTTGGCGTTTTTTCGGCCGGAAGTGAGTCGCAGGCCCGAGCACTGGTACTAGGTAATACCTGAGGCCGTCCTTCGACAAGCTCAGGGTGACAAAGGGGGAAGTGGCGGAACGGTAGACGCAGCCGCCTCAAAAGCGGCCGGGGTAACCCCTCGTGCGGGTTCAAATCCCGCCTTCCCCAAGATGCGAGCGCGAGCAGGCCTTATGCCGTAGGGCTCTTTTCCACTTCTTCTTACGAATGGTTGCCTAATGGTTGCCTATCTCGCGGTCACCTACGCTGCCACGCTCGGGTTCGCCTCGTCCGCCGTCGACGCCGCCCCCTGACCGTCCGCCCTCTCGTGTTCTAAAAGCCTAGCGCGGCTCGGCCTTCTCGCAAGGCGCGCTAGGCTCTTCAGCCTTGCGCTGCGTCCCAATCGCCCCGCTCTCGCGGCTCTCACACGACGGCCTAGACGGCCAGATGGGGAGCCCCGATGAACAGCACGATCTTTTCGGCACTCGTTCCGAACGCGCAAGCCGCAGCACGCGAATCGATCGCGGAAACGCTCTTAAAATTCCACGAGGGTGCATTGCGATTCGCAGTTGACGGCGGCGTGAAAGTACATGTGCTCGAACCGCATCAGACCTACGCTTCCGCGAGCCGCGAATTAGCGAAATTGCACATCGACGTTGACGCGTGGAGCAGCCCGCCCAGCGGATTGTTCGTCGTCGCGGAAAAGACCGTGTATCTTTCCTCGTTAAGCCCGATGACCGTAAGTCACGAGTTCGGGCACGCGCTAGACTGCATCTTAGGCGGTGGCGTCTACAGATCAGGAATCCATCCCGAGATTCGCGCTGCTTTCGCGCCAGCCCGCAGTTTCATCACGCCGTACGCAGCCTCGGGTCTCGACGAGTATTTCGCTGAGAGCACCCGCGCCTACGTCGACAGCTGCAATGATCCAGCGAGTGCGTGGCCGGAAGCCACCTGCGAGCGCCTGCGCAAACTCGATCCCGCGATGTTCGCGATCATCGAGCATATCTTCGCGATATTCAGCAGCGGTTGACTCTTACCGCCCCATCGCGCTCAATCGTCCGATGAGATTCGCACACGCTTCTTCCAACGTAGCACCCTCCTCCACTGGCGCCTTGACCAAGAAGGGCAACCAGTGGTACTTCGGCATGAAGGCGCACATCGGCGCCGATAGCCGCTCCAAGCTCGTACACTCCATCGTTGCCACCGCCACCAACGTCCACGACCGCGCCGTACTCGCCGACCTCTTGCACGGGGAGGAGACGCGCGTATACGGAGACCGCGCCTACCTCGGCAAGGGTGATGTCATCCGCGAGAAGTCACCGCGGGCACGTGCATTCATCAATAAGCGGGCCTATCGGAACCGCCCGCTGAGCGATCGGGAGAAGGAGACGAATCGCCGGAAGTCGTCGATCCGAGCGCGCGCTGAACACATCTTTGGCACCGTGAAGGGGTACTTCGGCTTCAAGAAAGTCCGCTATCGCGGCATCGCGAAGAACGAGAATCGGCTCAACGTGCTCTTCGCGCTTTCGAATCCCTTCATGGTCAAGAAGAGGCTGCTCTCCATGTCGGCGGGATAGCTGTCTCTCGAAGTACGCAAACACGCGCACCTGAGCCCGGATGGAACGGGCGACGGGCAAAAAACAGAGCGCCCGCCTCAAATCGGCTCCTTACCGTGCCCCCGCGCCACAAACGTCAATAGATCAGAGTTGCCTTAACTCGCGCTCCGCTTTGCTGCGCGCTCGACTGCATCGGCGGCGAGAAGCACGCGATGAGGATGAGCCTTCCGCCGATCCCCGCGGGGCTCGCGTAGTGTTGCGGCTCGAAGAGGACTCCAACTGACGGAGCGCCAAGTTGGCCTTTGTGGACCTGAGATGGGGCACAGTGGTGCTGCCCCGTCGCCTCTCTCTCGCGGTCTTGAGTGGATTTCTCCTTGTGACGATGGGGCAGCGCCACGCTGATGCTGATGCTGGAGCAGCGATCGGTGCGATCCGGCCTGCGGTAGCCTTTATCTACCTGCCGTTGGTGCATGAGACCGGCTCGGGAATCGTCGTTCACACAAGCGCCTCCGGGAGCGTCATCCTCACTGCGGCGCACGTGGTGAGGGCGAGTCCTGACATCCAAGTCTACTTTAATGATGATCTCAATCACCCGTACGCGGCTACGATCATACGGATTGATATAGTGAACGATATCGCTCTCATTCGAACGAGCGCCGCTGCACCGGCGCAGGTCTCGTTCGCGGACAGCGTGGTAAGCGGTGAAGACGTGGCGGTGTTGGGATATCCGGCCGCGATGGCGTTAAGGCTGGCTTCGAGAACTGGTGAACTGCGCCCGGAGGCTGCCTTAGGGTCCGTGACGTCGATCAGGCTCGCCGGAGCACTGCTTTCAACCACAGCGTATACGGAGCCGGGTGACAGCGGTGCGCCGATTTTTCGGCAGGATAATGCCGAAGTCGTCGGTCTAGTAACCGGGCATTTCGGCTCATCGAAGCGCGTGGGGTTTCAGGCGACCGGTGTCAGCGTACTGCGGCGCTTTTTGCTCGACTCCGGCGTCACGTTCTACGGCGCACGGGGGGTGCACGTGAGCGCGCCACACTCGAATAGCACCTATCACCCGATTGTCGGTCTGCAGCCGTTGCGCGACGTTCGCGGCGCGGGCCGGCTACTGGTCGATTATGTCGCGAGCACGAGCTACGACCAACAATATCAAGGAGCTCGCCCCCCATTTCCTGACATCCTGGGCAACGTCACGGCGGCGGCGATCCGTCGAACATTCGATGCATCGGTATCCAGTCTCAGCGAGTCGATCAACGGCCCCATGTCGCTTTCAGATCTCGGAGCCGCTGCGTATCAACGGGGCTATGTCGGCGCTGTTCAGGTGAAGGTTGCGCTGAACGTATCGGCGATGTTCGTCCTGCGACTCGTCGTCAGCGCCGATGTAAGCGTTGTCGATCGCTATGGCGACGTGGTGTTCTCCGGTACGGGAGGGCGAGACAACACGTTTAGTTTTGACGTGGTAGGCGCGCCGCAAAAGGCCGTCGCAGACGCAGTAGACCAAATCGCTGCACAGGCGCGACAGGATGACAGAGGATTGAACTTTGCGCGTTACGGCATACCGCTCGCGACTGGCCAGAGCAGCGCCCTCTTTAGCGTGGTTCCTGCGTCCAAAGGCGTGCGGGTCTCCCAGCTCTACCCGTACGGGACTGCGGCGCGGGCACAGCTTCAGCTGGGCGACGAGATTGTTGCGCTTGATGGTCAGGATCTAGCGAAGCTGAACCCCGAAACCATTAGCGCACTGTTCGCCCGGCATAGTGGACTCTTCCGCTGTACCGTGCTTGAAGCGGATGGTCAGCCAGTGGTGATTTCGTTTCCGCAAGAGGACATCCGCTGGTATCTGAATCATCCGCTGAGAACACGGCGTTGAGTAGCGCCCATCGGGAGTCTCGCCCGAGCCAACTCAGCGAGACGATTGCAAGAGCCCGTGATTTGGCCATCGTGGCAGCGGTGCTCGTCTATTTCTTGGGTTACTTCTATCTTTACTACTATTTCGTCAACTTCGGAGTTTCGATGATCGCTACGAACATCGCTCCACTCGACGTGTTCATTTACGCGTATAACGTTTTGGCGCACCAGCCATGGGTGACAGCAGTGACGCTGCTCGTCATTGTTTCAGCCACGACGGGATACATCTATGAATTGACTGCTCTCAACGATCGAATCGATAACGGTGAAACGGGCGAGCCCAATCGCGCCGGAAGCGGACACGGTCACATTGACCCCAGGTCGCCGGAATTTCAACTTGGTGCTGTCCATGTGCTGGCGGTACTTGCCTTTATAGCGTGCTTTCCGCTAGCGGCGGCGTGGGCGCGGCACGTCGCGATGGACGATGCCGCGACAGTTTTTGATCGCGCGCACGAGGGCTTCCCACAGCGCCTCCATGTCGTGCTGACGCAGAGCGGCGTGGATTTCCGTCCGACCACCGAATTCGCGCGAACGCTCGTCGCGATCAATACGGCCGGAAACCAAGGGCGTGCGATACTCGTCGGTGAGGACGCCGATCGCGTCTTTATCGTTGTTGGAGCCGTTCCGAAAACTAATGACGACCCAAGGCAGCGCCTCCCCGGCGACCTCGTCGTCGCGTTGCAGAAGCAGTACGTGACGATCGAGGAGATCTGATTGATATGGTCCCCCGTCGTCTCTTGGGCATCGTCCTCGTCATGACGCTATGGGTCGGCTCGCCCGCGCTCGCTGCGGGGGCACATTACAAGCTGATCTATCACGGAAGAGCCATCGCGTATGGCGCG
>DATCTQ010000087.1:0-86996 GCA_036567865.1 Candidatus Tyrphobacter sp.
GCCTGTAACGCCTGAATGATGGTACGATCTCGCTCGCCTTTTCGCCCGGCTCATCGTCGGCTCATCGGTCACGACGCTACGGCGTCGCTCCCTCTTCGCTCCTCGATCCGAACGAAAATCCGTCGCGATCTCGCACCTCATCCGGGTATTACAAGCCACTAGGGCCGCGCGCTCCGCTGGAAGCGACGCTGCCGTATCCCATCTAGTCGACGAAAGGAAAGCCCCAGTGCCGCCAAAGGCAAAAAAAAGCAAGGTCAAGCGCACGACGAAGGATCGCCGCCCAAAACACAAGCCGTGCAGTCTGTGTATCGAGAAAGCCGTTGACGTCAGCTATCGCGACGTCAATCGGCTTCGGAAATACGTCTCCGAACGCGGCAAGATCGTTCCGCGCCGCATCTCGGGAGCCTGCGCGAAGCATCAGCGCATGGTGACGATCGCCGTCAAGCGCGCCCGACTCATCGCGTTCCTTCCGTATACATCGGAATGAAGAATAGTGGGGGCCCGCCCATTATATGAAGGTGATACTGCTGGGCGACGTCGCGTCGCTCGGTCGCAAGGGCGAGGTCGTCGACGTCGCGGAAGGCTACGCTCGCAACTACCTCCTGCCGCGTAATCTCGCGCACGAGGCCAGCAAGGGCGCGCTGGCCGTTCTCGGCGAGCAGAAGAAGGCGAACGCGAAACGCGAGGCACAAGTGCTCGCCGACGCGAAGGCCCTCGCCGGCCGCATCGAATCGGCCACCCTCGCCGTCAAAGCGCGAGCGGGCGGAAACGGGAAACTCTTTGGTGCCGTCACGAACGCCGATGTTGCCGCTGCGATCAACCAAACACTCTCTGTCGCCATCGACAAGCACAAGATCGAGATCAAGAGCCAGATCAAGACACTCGGCTCGTATCCCGTCGAAGTGAAACTGCACAAGAACGTCGTCGCGAGAACCACGGTCGACGTCGTTTCTTCGTAGTATGGCGAGGCACGTGTAACATGGCCGCCGCCGCCGAGCATCCCTATCGAGCGCGTCTTCGCCGTAAGTACGGCGTCGAAGACGAGCTGAATCGCTACGTCACCGCCCTGTACGAGATGCTCTCCGGGGTTCTGGGGCAGGACAAGCTCGTGCTGCGTGCCGGGAAGGTGAGCGCGCTCAAGATGATGCGTTCGCCGAATCTTCCCGATCGTCTCTGTGCGCTGCAACGTCTCGTCTTCGAGGATCCCACCGTCGAACGCGCGGCAACGCGTGCGCAGCAGCGAAAGGCGATCGCCGAGATCGAGGAAGCGATGGCGAATCTCATCGCGCAGAAGAGCGTGGAGGACGAGATCGAGCGGCGCGTCAACGCGAAGATGAACGAGCGCCACCAGGAGTATCTCAAGGACCTCAAGATCGAAGCGTTGCGCGAAGATGGCGGACCCGAAACCCCCGCGACGCGCGCGAAGCTCGAGGAACTGAACGCGCTTTCCGGGCGCAGCCTCGCCGCCTCGGCATTGCAGCGCCTGCGCCCGCAGGCGCTGCGCGAGATCGTCGGGCAGGAGGCGGCAATTCGCGCGCTGCTTGCGAAGATCAGTTCGCCGTTCCCGCAGCACGTGATCCTCTACGGACCGCCGGGCGTTGGGAAGACGACGGTCGCGCGGCTCGTGCTCGAGATTGCGAAGTCGCGCCCCGGCACGCCCTTCGCGAAAGACGCGGCTTTCGTCGAGGCGAGCGGAACGACGCTGCGGTGGGATCCGCGCGAAACGACGAATCCGCTGCTCGGCAGCGTGCACGATCCGATCTATCAGGGCAGCCGTCGCGAGTTCGCCGAATCGGGCATTCCGGAACCGAAACTCGGATTGGTTTCGCGGGCGCACGGCGGCGTGCTCTTCATCGACGAGATCGGTGAACTCGATCCGCTGCTGCAGACGCGGCTGCTCAAGGTGCTCGAGGACCGCAAGGTTACGTTCGAATCGTCCTACTACGACGAAAACGCACCGAACGTCCCCGAATACGTAAAGCGTCTCTTCCGCGAGGGGGCACCGGCGGACTTCGTCCTGATCGGCGCGACGACGCGCGATCCCGAGGAGATCGACCCCGCGATTCGCTCGCGTTGCGCGGAGGTGTTCTTCCAGCCGCTGACACAGGCGCAGATTCTCACCATCGTGCACGGCGCGATCAAACGCTTGGGGGCCAAAGCTGCCCGGGGCGTCGCGCCGCTGATCGCCTCGTACACGATTGAAGGCCGCAAGGCCGTCCAAATTGTCGCCGACGCCTACGGCCAAGCGCTCTTTCGCGTTGGTGCCGCACCGAAGCGCGATCTCGCGATCGTCGAAGAAGACGTGCGTGCGGTCGTGCAGACGAGCCGGCTCGTACCCCACACGCCGGTGCGGGCACGCGCGACGCGCGAGATCGGCAAGTCCTTTGGCCTCGGGGTCGTGCACTATCTCGGAAGCCTCATCGAGATCGAGGCGGTCGCGTTTCCTGCGGCGCAGGCCGGAAAGGGCACCGTGCGCTTCAACGAGACCGCGGGATCGATGGCGAAGGACTCCGTCTTCAACGCGACAAGCGTGCTGCGTGCGGTGGCCGGCGTCGATACGAGCGATTACGATCTGCACATCAACGTCGTCGGCGGCGGCAACATCGACGGCCCCTCCGCAGGTCTTGCGATCTTCCTCACGCTGTACTCGGCGATTGCGAAGGTGCCGTTACCGCAGGACGTCGCGATCACCGGCGAGCTGTCGATCGCGGGACGCGTGCGCGGCGTGGGCGGCATCGTCGAAAAACTCTATGCGGCCCGCCAGGCCGGGATGCGCGCGGTATTCATCCCGCGTGAGAACGCTCGCGAGGTCGACGCCTCGCTCGCGGGACTTCGGATCGTGCCGCTCGAGCGGGTCGAGCAAGCACTTCGACGGCTCCATCTCCACAAACCATCCACAAGGCGCTCCACCGAGCGGCGGCGCAAGGCCGTCTTGAGGTCATGAGCGTCACCCAGCTTCCCGCAGTCGATCGTATCCCGCCTCACAATCTCGAAGCGGAGATGGGCGTCATCGGCTCCGTCCTCGTCGATCGCGAGATGATGGCGGTCGTCGGCGAAATCGTGAAGGCCCCGGATTTTTACGCGCACGTGCACGAGACCATCTTCGGCGTGCTGCAGGATCTTTTCGATCGAGGCGAGCCGATGGACAAGATCACGCTCGCCGAGGAACTTCGCCGCCGCGACGCGCTCGAGCGGGTTGGCGGCCTTTCGTATATCAACGCGCTCATGGACACCGTCCAAACTGCGGCCTCCGCTTCGTACTACGCGAAGATCGTGCGCGAAAAATCGATCCTGCGCGCGTTGATCCACGCGGGGACACAGATCGGCAAACTCGGCTACGAGGCCGAGGAAGACGTCGGGGGCGCGCTGGACCGCTCGCAGCAGCTCGTCTACGAGATCAGCGAGCACCGAAGCCGCGCGGACTTTACGCCGGTCAATCGTCTGATGAAGGACGCGTTCGAGCACATCGATCGCCTCTATCACATGCGCGGCGATCGAACGGGATTGACTGCCGGATTCCGCGACATCGACGAGATGACGACGGGTTTCCAACCCGGCAACTTCATCATCGTCGCCGCGCGCCCGGGCATGGGCAAGACCTCCTTCGCCCTGAACATGGCGGTTGCCGCCGCTCGTGAAGCCTCGCAGCCGATCGCGTTCTTCTCACTCGAAATGTCGAACAACGAGCTGCTCCAACGCTTGATCTGCGCCGAGGCGCGCCTGTCGATGCACGACTTGCGGCGCGGGAACATCAAAGAGCATCAGTGGGAGGATATCTCCCGCGCGATGGGCGTGCTCAACGAGCTGCCGATCTACCTCGATGACACTGGCGCCCTGACGGTCGGCGAGGTGCGAACGCGGTCGCGCCGGCTGAAATCCAAACACGGCCTCGCCGCGATCTTCATCGATTACCTTCAACTCCTGCGGCCCGGGGCGCTCTCGCGCAACGCCAATCGCAACGAAGAGATCTCGGATATCTGCCGCACGCTCAAGGTAACGGCCAAGGACCTCGACGTCCCGATCGTCGCCTGCGCGCAGCTCAACCGCGGTGTGGAAACGCGCAACGACAAACGCCCGATGCTGGCAGATTTGCGTGATTCGGGCTCTCTGGAACAGGAATCGGACATCGTTGCGTTTCTCTACCGCGACGGGTACTACAATCCCGAAGGTCCGGATCCGAGTGCGACCGAGTTCATCATTGCGAAGCATCGTAACGGTCCGACCGGAACCGTTAAACTCCGGTTCGAAAAAGAGTTCACGCTCTTCGTTCCTTACGCGGACGAATCGCGCTACCCCGCGCCCTAGGAGGCGCCGATTTAGCCCATGCCGGCGTCGCCTCGGGGTTCATTTACCATAGTAAACTTCATCCGCTCGGCTCCTTGGCCTGAACTACATCAGCGCCTCCTAAACTGCTGCTAGGCTTGCAACTCCCGGAAGAACTCGAGCGCGGTGTCGCGGAGCACGTCGAGCAAGCGTCCGAAATGCGGGCGCACCTCCTCTGGAGTCGCCACGCACAGTTCCACCGTGAAGAGCACGTCGTTTTCAGCTTCCCAGAGTGCGACCTTGACGAACTTCTTGCGCGCGTTGAGTGCGTTGGTGACACGCATCACGCGTTCGGGATCGGCGCCGTTCGGCAGCGACCAGCCGGAGCCGATCATGACGAAGTTTGGATCGTCGCGATAACTGACGATGAAATACCGGTCGCCTTCGCTCTTGAAGGCGATGCGCAGCGCGTCGCCGTCGTCGTCGCGAGTCGAAAGGAGCCCCTCTTCCTCGAGCGCCGCCTCGAGGGGCGCGAGCCGGTCGAGATCCAACGCTACTCCCCCTTCTGAAGTGATCTGATGAACTTGTTCGCGGCGGCCCGGCTTTCGCTGCGGTCGAGGATTCGCTCGAGCGCCGCGATCCCGGCTTCTCGAACGCTTGCGACGCTCGGCCAGAACCCGCGCACAAACGCCTCGAGCATTTCCTCGCGCTCGATCGTCACCGCAAAATTCTTCCCGTTGGGCGCGAGCGAGAACCGCACGCCGCCGACGTCGCCGGCGACGTCTTGCAGGGTCATCGAATTCTGCGCGCGCTCACGCGCCCACGGTGGGATCTCGTAGGCCGTCGCGATGGTGAAGCGCGGTGGATCGCCTTCGCGCACGGCCACGGAGACGACGTAACCGCGCGTGCGAAAGAGCAACTCGGTTGCGCCGTCGTCTTCGCCGAGGAGCCCGAGCTCGACGCGGTGCCCTTCACCTTGGATAAAGCGCGCAAGCTCCTCGCGCACGAGGGTCATGCCGGCGTTTGTGCTGCCGGGGAGCCGAAGCCTTCGGCAAGGTAGGAGCGCGAGAGCTTTACGTACTCCTCTGCGGCGACGTCGATCCAACGGGCGGCCTCGCCCTCGAGCGGCTTGCGGACCTTCGCGGGCGCACCGGCGGCAAGCACGCGATCGGGGATCTGCGCGTTTGCGGCCACGACGCTCCCGGCGCCGATCAGCGCTCCCTCGCCGATCGTCGCGCCGTTGAGCACGACCGCGTTGCTCCCGATCAGCGCGCGGTCGCGTACCACACAGTCTTCCATGACGGCAGCGTGACCGATGGTGACGTCGTTGCCGACGATGGTGCTGCATCCCTCGCTGACGTGGAGCACCACATTGTCCTGCACGGACGTGCGAGCGCCTACGCGTATCGGCCCCATGTCTGCGCGCAGGACCGTGCCGAACCAGATGCTCGATTCCTCTCCGACTTCGACGTCACCGATCAGCGATGCGGTCGGCGCTACGAAGGCCGAAGGATGAACCTTCGGCCGCTTGCCGCGATATTCGAAAAACATGATCTCGGCGTTCTCGGGCTTCCGGCCTTGCCCTGCGGAGTCAGAGTGGCGCGCTTCTTAGCGCGTCGGCGCTCTCCTTGGCAAAGCGCACGACCTCAGGATCGAGCGACTGCTCAGCCGCGACGAACTGCACGAGTGCGAGGGCGCGCTCCCCGCTTTCGCGATAGAGATATCCGAGGATGTAGTGCAAGCGCGCGTCGTCCGGCGCAATCGCAAGCCCTTCGAGCAAGATTCCCTGCGCCTTGTCACGGAGCGCGTGCTCCTCGTAATCGAAGGCGATTTGAACGTATGGGTCGGGGGAGTAGCGCCAGACGTACAAAGCCTGCTCGTAGAACGCAACGCCCTTCTGCCAATCGCCGCGTGCGTCGGCGAGCCGGCCGAGGCCGAGAAGCGCTTCGGGCTCTTCGGGCGCAAGATGATAGGCGTGCTCGAGCGCCGCTTGCGCCTCGTCGTACTTGCGGACCTGGACGTCGAGCTCGCCGAGCGCGACGAGGCATCCGTAGCTGGACGGGTCGAGCGAGAGACAACGCGCGAGCGTCTGCGCGGCCGCGGCGTTGGCCTTTTCCTGCGTCTGCGCGAGCGCGAGCCCTTCGAGCGCGTCGAGCGAGTTCGGAGAAACCGCAAGCGCCTGCGCGAACTCAACCGCCGCATCGCGCGGTCGATAGAGCGCGCCGAAGACTTGCGCGGCTTCGATCTGCGCCTGCGCATCCTCCGGATGCGCTGCGGCAGCTTGCTGCATCTGCTCGCGAAATGCCGCGAGATCACCCTTGCGTTGGTGCAGCAGAACGAGGAAGTAGATCGACTGCACGTCGGGAAGGCTTGCCCGGAACTGCGCCATTGCGTCGTCCAGTCGATTCTCGATCGTGTCCAGCACGCCGAGTTGATAGTGCAACTCGCGGTCGAATGGAAACGCTTGGAGCAAGCTCCGATAGATCGCGTTGGCATCGCTCAGGTCGCCGCTGCTGAGATAGAGGTCACCGAGAAAGCGCTCGACGGCTCCCTCCTCGGGGTGGTTGGTGACGTAGTTCCGTAGGGCGAGGACCGCGCCCGGAAGATCGTGGGCGTCGATGCGGCCGCGAGCGTAGCGCAAAGCTTCGTTCGGATCGGAGATCGTCGAGATTGCCGCATTCGGCACGGTGAGGCCGACCCCGTTGTCGCCGGCCCGCGCGGCGCCGGCGGCGCACACGAGGAGCCCTGCCAGAAGGGCAACGCAGAGGTATCGGCGGTGAGTCTTCACGGGCTTTCTCCTGGCCCCTATTATCGCACGAACGGCTCTTTCCGGGTATCCCCTCGGCGCGTATCGAAGGCTCGGCGCGCATGAAAACGCACCGCCATCAGACGTCCCTGCGCGGCGTGAAGGTCGTACCGGAGCCGCCGGAGGCCGACCCCGACTACAAGCCGGTGAACTATGAGTACGCCGGGCGCGAGGGACGAATCCACGAGGTCGTGGAGATCGCGGGGCGCGAGCTTGCCAAGGTTGGTTTCGAGGACAAAAGGATCGTGTACTATTACCTTGAGGACCTCAAGCTCGACGAATCTACGCAGCGGCGCACCTTCGACGAATAGGAGATAAGAAGAAGACGCCGAGCCGCGTCACCTTCATTATCGCGCTTTGGGCGTTTAGCCGCCTGGCGATCCTGCTTGCGATGAACGCCGCCGCGCCGCACGGCATCATCGCCGCGCTCGGGAACTGGGATGGCGCGTGGTACGGCTCGATTGCGATGCACGGCTACGAATTCGCTGCCGACGGCAAGGCGCACAACGTTGCCTTCTTCCCGCTCTTTCCGATGCTCTGCGCGCTCCTCATGCGCGCCGGCGTTCCCTGGCCGCTCGCGGGCGTCGCGATCAACAATCTCGCCTTCTTGGGTGCGCTTTTCGTCCTCGAGCGCTATGCTTTTCAACGTTTCGGAGAACGTACGGCACGGGTTGCCGTCATTGCCGCTTGCGTGCTTCCGCTCTCGCTCTTTTGCACGGTCGCCTATTCAGAAGGGCTCTTTCTGCTCGCGAGCGCGATCGCGCTCTGGTGCTACCAGCGGCAGCGCTATGCCTACGCCGGCATGGCGAGCGCCGCGGCGACGGCCATACGGCCGCTCGGAATCGCCCTCGCTCTTTCGCTGCTGCTGGCAAGCATCGTGGAACGGCGAGGACTGCGAGCGGCGCTCGGATGCGCCATCGGCGTCTTCGGCCTAGCTGCGTTCGCAGCGTGGTGCGCAGTGCGATTCGGCGACCCGCTCGCCTTCGCGCACGCGGAAGTCGGTTGGCGCGCTAGCGGACTCGACTTGGCGGGATGGCTCGGTCTGATTCGAGGAGCGCTCGGCGGGCGCGTCCACGATTGGCTTTCACTTGCCCTGAGCGCAGCGGGCCTCATCGGCGTGGTCGTCTATCGAAGGCAGTTCGGCGCGGCCGGGGTCTTCTACGTGCTCTCCAGCCTCTTGATGATCGCCTATGCCGGGGCGCCGCTCTCGCTGGATCGCTACGTGTACGCGCTTATTCCGGTTCTCGTCATCGTTGCCGAGGTGTTCCGCCGCGTCCCGGTCTTCGGGTATCCCGCAATAGCCGCCTCCTTCATTCTATTGGTGCACGATGCTGCCGCATTCGCCCGCTTCATCTGGGTCGCGTAAGGTAGCCGGAAGAGGAGGCTCGTGGCCTGAGCGCAGGCGCGTCGGGCGAGCACCGAGAACAGGCGGCCGGAACGCCGACGTAGCTCAGTTGGTAGAGCAGCGGTTTCGTAAACCGCAGGTCACCGGTTCGAGTCCGGTCGTCGGCTCCAGCAAGGAGAACCCCGTGACGGTTCAGACGACGTTTCGGAACGTCGAACCTTCGGAGGCACTCGAGGCGCTCGTCGAGGAAGAGGCGCACAAGCTCGAGCGATTCTTCGAGCGCATCGTCAGTTGCCGCGTGCTGATCGAGCACGCGCATCGTCGCAGAGGCGCAGAGTTCGGCGTGCACATCGATATCGGCGTTCCCGGCGACGAGTTGGTGATCAACCATACGCCGGATCTGCACCGCGACTTCAAGGAAGACCCGGGCGACGAGGTGCCGCGCATCTCCAAGAGCGCCGACGTCGATGCCGCGCACAAGGATGCGCGCCTGGCGATTCGCGACGCGTTCCGAAAGGCGTCGCGCCGCCTACAGGATTACGCCCGCCACAAGCAACACGAGTAACGCTCCTTCTGTAGGCCATACAAGCGAGTGCTCAATAGGCTGAACCCTCATTTTAGGGGGGAGCAAGGAAGGAGGCGTCGCGGCGCCGTTCCGAATGGCTTTGTGACAAGCTGATGTCCTACCCGAGGGCGTGTTTCTCATCGGCTCGCACGCTTTGTTCGCTGCTCTGGAGGGCTCTCATGACGATCAAGGGTATTTCTTGCGCCCGCTTTTTGGCGCCGGTGATTTTCGTACTTGCCTTGGGCGCGTGTGCCGGTGGTGCTAACTCCGGCGCGAGCATGCCGCCCGGCGGCGGGACCGGAACGACCGGCCACGGCACCGCAAATGCAACGCTGACGATCACGATCCCGCGCGGCACCGGCACGTCGTCGAATAGCCGCAGCGTCGAAAGCGTACGCCCGGATTACATTTCCAGCAACACGCAGTCGATGTCGATCACGATCAACAGCGGCACGCCGCAGGATTTCGGCTTGACGCCGACGTCGCCGGGATGCACCGGCACCGGCTCGTCGACGACCTGTACGATCACGATCGCCGCGCCGGTCGGCACGGGCGAAACCTGGGCCTTCGCGCTCTACTCGACGACCAACGAGACGGGCACGCCGCTCTCGATCGATACGGAGACGGGCATTAGCATCACCGCGGGCGTCGCCAACAATCTCGGGCCGTACACGCTCAACCCCGTCGTCGGCTCGTACTCGGTGGCGTGGAACTCGCATTCCTTCGCGGCCGACAGCAGTTCAACGGGATCGTTCTATCTGACGGTCAAGGATCCGAGCGGCGCGACGATCATCTCGCCGGGAACCTACGAAACCTCGGGAGGCTCAACGGTCACGTTCAGCCTCTCGGACAATCTTCCAAACTCCGCACCGTTCAACGACACGTCGTGGTCATACGCGTTGTCGTTCGCCAGCGGGTCCGCCACGCAACCGGCTAGTGCGGCACCGTCGAATCAGATCAACGTCGCGTACGGCGGCCTTTCGGTTCCGGCGACCAACTTCTATGTCAACGACAATCAGAGCATTCAGGGAAGCAACGCAACGTTCGTTTCGCAATCAGCGGTGCTCGGCACTCCCGCCTTGACGGCGACGTGCGCCGAGACTGCGGACGCCTGCGCGAACGGGACGACCAGCACGGCGGCAACCGTTTCATTCGTCAACGGCGGCGATACCGCAACGCTCAAGCCGGCGGAGCCGGGCTGGACGGATTCGCCGTACAGCCAGGCCTTCTCGACTTCCGCGAATACCTGCACGGGCGGCACGAACGGATCGACGCTTTCAGGATCATCACCGACCTGGACGCTGACGGCAAACACCGGCAACAATCCCGGAAGCTGTTCCACGACATTCAAGGATAGCGCCACGTTGGGTCAGACCCTGACCGCCAACGCGACGTACACCTATACGACGGTCATCATTCAGAGCCGCCACAGACGATAGGTGAAGCGAGCGTTTATGGAGGGCCGCGTGCGGTACATGGGATTGGATAGGCGTCTCGCGCGAGCCTCACTGCGCCTCGGCTTTGCAATGCTCGTCATGTTGGCTGCGCTCGGAGGCTGCGCAGGCTGCCAGTCGACCACCGTGCCGACGACGAGCCCAACCACGAGGCCGTCGCCAACCCCGACGCCGTCACCGACCCCTACGCCGGCATTCGGCCCGGTGAGCCCGAACCCGACGTCGCTCAGTTTCGTCGCCGTGGGCGCCGGTTACGCTCAGAATCTCGACATTTCGCAAACGAACTTCACCGGCACGTATAACGAAGGGGACAACTGCGCCGGCATCGTCACGGTGAGCACAACGAGCAACGCCGGCGGCGCGGCTGTCTACAAGGTGACGCCGGTCGCGGTCGGCACCTGCCAGATCACGATCACCGGCGGAGGCTCGATGCAGGCCATAGTCGGCGTCACCGTGACGACGACGAGCGTCATCGTTCACTAGAGAGGATTTGCGCATGCGATCCGGCCGTCTCATTCCGTCACTCCTCGCAGCGGCGTTGCTTGCCGGCTGCGCCGGAGGTAGCCACGGCTCCTCGGCGCTGCCTTCGCTCCCGTCGCAGGCAGCGAAACGCAGCGGCACCGCGACGTTCGTCATCACGGTGCCGAAATCGTCAACGCAGAGTGCCACCTCCGCTCTTCGACAGGCTCAGGGTGCCACCCGACAGGCCGTGCGGCCGCAGTACGTCTCGCCTGCGACGCAGTCGATCGCCGTCGACATCACCGGCCCAACCGACGTGAACGAGACTGCGAATCTCACCGTGAACTCAGCCGGCTGCACGAGCACGCTTGCGAGCGTCGTCTGCACGCTGACGATCCCGGGGTTGCAGCCGTGCACGTCGCCTCCGACGAACTGCTACACCGCGACGCTGACGACATACGACCAAACCGGCGGCACGGGTAACGTCCTCTCGGCCGCGCAGGCAATCGCGTTCACGATCACTGCGGGCGCGACAAACACTATCAGTTTGACGCTTTCGGGGGTACCTGTAACAACCCTCGTCACACCCGCCGACTCGAATACCGCGGCAAATGGTAGCGGAGGCTATGACGTAATTGGTCAGGGCGCGCACAAATTCATCGCGGAGTCCCTCGATGCCGACGGCAATATCATCGCTGGCCCGGGCGCACCGCTCTTCACGATCGGTACGCCTTCCGGCTCACTTTCGGGTGTAACGACTTCGCCGTCGACGACGACGTCCTCTGCGCCTAATAACTTTACGGTCACTCCCCCGGAGGCATATGCCGGTGGTACGGCTTCATTTACGGTGACGCCGACATTCACGGGTCAGACGACGAATGGCTGCACCCAGACGGGCGCGAACTGCACGCCCGCCACTGTCGTCGTCGACATGAAATCGGTCAATGTGATCATCTTCCTGACGAGCGGAACGACGTGGACGGTTCCAAGTAATTGGTACAGCGCGAACAATACGATTGAAGTAATCGGCGGCGGCGGTGGTGGCGGCTGGGGTGGCTGCGGCGGCAGTTGCGCAGGTTCCGGTGGCGGTGGTGGCGCTGGCGGAGGCTACTCGAAGGTCGTCAACGTCACCCTGACCGCGGGACAGACGGTCACGGTCGCCGTCGGAATCGGCGGCGGAGCAGGCACAAGCGGTGGCGACACATATCTCTGCAACAGCACCGCGAACTGCGCCGCGATCACCGGAAGCGCAGTCGTGGTCGGTGCGAAGGGCGGCGGCGGGGCGAGTACAAGCGCGGGTTGCACGAACGGCGCAGATTGTGTGGGAGGCACCGGTGGGTCGGCGAGCTCCGGCTTCGGCACGACGACCTACAGTGGCGGAGCCGGCGCCGGTGGGAGCAACGGCGGCGGGGGTGGCGGCGGCGCAGCCGGCCCGAACGGCAATGGCGGAAGCGGTGGTGGGACGTCAAGCTATTCGGGCGGCGGCGGCGGCGGGAACGGTGGCGGTGGCAACGGCGGGAATGGCTCGGGCGGCGTTGGAGGCAGCGGCGGGACAAGCGCCACGAACGGCAGCGGCGGTGCCGGAGGTAACGGTTATCCCAACTACAATGGCGGCGGCAGCGGCGGTAACGGAAACGAGTTCGACGCTTCGCATGGAAGCGGCGGTGGTGGTGGCGGCGACGTCTCCACCTGTGCCGGCGCGGGCGCCGGTGGTGAGTATGGCGGCGGAGGTGGTGGCGCCGGGTATGAATGTAACGACGCTGGCAGCGGCGGCGGCGGTCTCATCGTGATCACCTACACGTCGCCATGAGCGCACGAACCGCGCGATGGTGCGACCGGCCTGCGTACGATCCGAGCAACGGAGTTCGACCATGAATGAAGATATGCGGTCCCGTTTTGCGCTTGCGGTCCTCCTGGCGTTTGCGCTTGGCGGATGCTCCGGGGGCGGCGGAGGCTCCTCTGCGATACTGCCGACGAATCCGGCGACGAGCGGGAAGGGTACCGGCACAGCCGTCTTCGCCATCAACGTGCCGGCGCAGGCGCCCTCGTCGAACGCACGCGCGGCGCAAGCGATGCATCGCGGCGCCGGCGTGCGGCCGCAGTATCTCTCGAATGCGACGCAATCGATCACGATCGCGATCTCCGGGCCGACGGACGTCAACGAGACGGCGAGCCTGACGGTCAACTCAAGCGGCTGCACGAGCTCGCTCGCCTCGACGATCTGCACGCTCAGCGTCCCCGGACTCCAGCCGTGCACGAGTCCGCCGACGAACTGTTATACCGCGACGCTCACGACGTACGACCAGACCGGCGGCAGCGGGAACGTCCTTTCGGCGGCGCAGGCGATCGCGTTCACGATCACCGCCGGCCAGAGCAACACCGTCAACATCTCGCTCTCCGGCGTACCCGCGAGCACGCTCGTCATTCCGGTCGGCGTCTTCACGGTTGCAGACGGCAGCAACGACGATCTCATCGGTTTGGGCGCGCACAAGTTCGTCGTCGAGTCGCTCGATGCGGACGGAAACATCATCGCGGGCCCCGGCGCCCCGACCTACACCTTCGGCTCGCTCTCCGGCCTGGGCGTCACGGTGACGCCCACAACCACGACCTCGCCCAACGAGTTCAGCGTGACGCCGCCCGGCACGTACAGCGCGAGTACGGGTTCGTTCACGATTACGCCGACCTTCACCGGGCAGGCGACCAACGGCTGCACGCAGACCGGCGCGAACTGCAGCGCGGTCACCGTGACCGTCGACATGAAGCAAATGCTCGCGGTCGCCAACAACGGGTCGACCCCGGGCAACATCACGCTCTACGAACTCGGCGCGACCTCACCGTTTGCGACGATCACGAGCGGCATCAACAACCCGACACACCTCGCCGCCGACGCGGCCGGAGACCTCTTCCTCGCCAACTGGGACACGGTCACGACGAGCAACGTACTCGAGTTCGCCGCGGGGGGAACGTCGCTGACGAACACCATCTCGACCAAGACCGGAGCCTATCCTTGCGGGGTCGCGGTCGACTCTCTCAATCACAACCTTGGAATCGCCATTGGAAACACATGCGGCTCCGCGACCGGCGCGAGCGACAGCCTCGAGATCGTCGATCCTCCGTATAGCGGCGCGCCGACCGTGGTGACCACGGGCATCGCCGACCCGAATTCCATCGCCGCGGATTCGAGCGGCGACTTCTATGTGGCGAACTGTGGCACGTGCGGGACTGGGGCCGATAGCGTCACCCAATACACCGCGAGCGGCGCGCAGGTGAACGCGACCGCCTACCAACTCGTCGACGCCTGCCCGTGTCCCGGACTCTTCGTCGACGGCTCGGGCAACGTGTTCGTCACCAACACGGTGGTCCCGGACATCGAGGAGTTCGCGCAGGCTGCGGCCACGGCGAATAACCCGCCGATCACGAGCGGCGTCACCGCCAACGCACACGTCCTCGCCGGCAATGCCGGCAATCTCTTCCTCGCGAACTACAGCGGGACGGGCGGCAACATCGTCGTCTACGACTCCGAGGGCACGACCGCCAGCGAGACGATCACGAGCGGCATCAGCGGTGCCGACGCGCTTGCCTTCGACGCCGCGGGCGATCTCTACGTCGCCAACATCGGTCTCAGCCCCGGCATCAAGGAATACCCCCAACCCGGAACCACGTTGACGAACACCCTCACGACCGGCGTGAACAACCCGCAAGCCATCCTCATCATCCCGTAGCGCAACTGCGCGCCCTCCGGAAAGGGGCACCATATTCCCATCGGCGGGGGCGATTAAACATCGCCCCTACCTTATTAAAACGCATAATCTCCCAATGCAACATAGCGTCAAAAAGAATGCGGAGCATAGGTGTAGACCCATTGCTTGACTGGGTATCAGTCGGCTTAGCGTTCATTACTGCTACGTTTTTTTGGAGAGGAAAAGGAATGAAGAGGTTGGTCTTGGGAGCGCTCACGATCGGGCTCGTGACGGCGTCCTGCACTGGTCATAGCGGCACCGGTATCGTTCCGAGCACCGGGATGTCGACGCAATCATCGGCGACGGGGAGCGGAACGGGCAGCACGCGCCGCGCTGCGACCACGATGGCGGCTGCGCCCTCGGGATGGTCGACGACGAATACCCAAGCGCTCTCGCTTTCGGGCGCGAGCGATCTCGGTGCGCTCAGCGCGTCGCAGCCGATCACGGTGCGCGTCGGGCTGCAGCTTCGGAACGTTTCGCAACTGCAAGCGGCCCTGCAATCGCACCAAGCGATGAGCCGCGCGGCGATCGCGAGCAACTTCGATCCAACCTCGGCGCAAGCTCAACAGGTCGTTGCCTACCTCCAGGGCGTGGGCCTTTCGAACGTCTCCGTGACGCCCGATAACCTCATCGTCAGTGCGACGGGCAACGCGGCGCAGGTGGCGAAGGCCTTCAACACCACGCTGCACTCGTTCTCGTGGAACGGCAAGACGGTCTTCGGGAACGTCTCGCCGGCCTACGTCCCCACCGCGCTCGGCGGAATCGTCGTCGCGGTGCTCGGACTCAACGACGTCAGCGCATTCAACGACAAGCCGAAGATGGCGACGACGCAAGCCACGCCCTGCGAGCAGGGCGTGACCGTGCCCTGCGTGCGCTTCTACGATCCGGCAACGTTCCAAAGCGCATACGACGTCGGCTCGCTGCCGCCCGCGACGAACACCTCGCTCGCGATCATGGCAGAAGGCAACGTTTCGCAAGCAATCGCCGACTTTAGAACCAACGAGCAGCAGTTCAATCAACCGCAGGTTCCGTTGACGGTGAAACCAGTCGGATTGGCGAGCACCGACACGTCGGGCGACACCGAGTGGACGCTTGACATGACCTATTCGACGGCGATGGCCGGCAACCTACAGATGCTCTACGTCTACGACGCGACATCGCTCACCGACTCCGACATCGCGCTGATGTTCGACAAATGGATGACCGACGATCTCGCGCAGGTCGGCAACGCCTCGTTCGGCGAGTGCGAGGTCTTCCCATACGTCGACGGCTCGATGGTGCTCATGGATGAAGTCCTCGTTCAAGCCGCCGCGCAAGGGCAGACGCTCTTTGCCTCCTCCGGCGACTGGGGCGGATACTGCAACGTCGAGGGCGACACGAACGGCGTTCCCGGCGGCGCTCCGATGGTTGCCTATCCGTCGGCATCGCCGTACGTCAACTCGGTCGGCGGCACCGACCTGCTCACGAACGCCGACGGCTCGTACCAGGGTGAGACGGCATGGGAAGCGGGTGGCGGCGGCTTGAGCCAGTTCGAGTACGCGCCCTACTGGGAAGCCTACGCGCAACCGGTTGCGCAGCAGGGAGAGTCGTTCCGCGGCCTTCCGGACGTCGCGATGGACGCGGCGCTCGAAACCGGCGCGGAACTCTATACCTCGGGTTCGGCGGTCAACGGTTCGTGCACGCCGTGCACCACCGGCGGCACGAGCCTCGCCTCACCGCTTGCCGCGGGGTCCTACGCCCGCATGCAAAGCGCCCACGGCAACTCGCTCGGCTTTGGCCCGATCCAGTTCTACACGATCTACCAGAACAACCCGAATGCCAGCGAGGACAGCACCGGCCTGGGTGCCTGGGAACTCATCGGCGGATTCCACGACATCCTCACCGGCACCAACGGCCTCTACACGTCGCTGCCGCGCTACGATTATACGACGGGGCTTGGGAGCTTCGACGTAAGCAAGACCAGCGGGATCATCTGAGGGGATGCGCAACGCATATCTGGCCGTCGTCGCCCTTGCATTGTTGACGGCGTCGTGCGCGGGGCACGGCGCCGGCTCGGCGATGCTTCCATCCGGTACGGGTGTGCAGTCGGCGGCGAGCACCGCGGGAGCGGCGACCGTGCGGCGCACGGCGATGACGGTCGCCGTGCCTTCCGGATGGTCGGCAACGGGGACCATGCCGCTCGCGCTTTCGGGCGCGAGTGACCTGGGCGCCGTCGCGGCAACGCAGTCCATTACGGTCCGTATCGGACTTCAACTGAACGACGTTGCGGCGCTCAAGTCGGCCGTTGCCGCGAAGCAGCGGATCTCGAGTGCCGCCTTCCGTGCAACCTACGCGCCGACGGCCTCCCAGGTCTCCCAAGTGCAAGCCTACCTGCAGTCGCAAGGCCTGAGCAACATCACCGTCGAGCCGAACGATCTGGTCGTCAGCGCAACCGGCACGGCCGCACAAGTCGAGAAAGCCTTCAATACCAAACTCGAAAACTATTCGCAGGGCGGTCAAACCGTCTATGCAAACACGAGCGCGGCGTTCGTGCCGCAATCCTTAAGCGGCATCGTCATCGCCGTTTTAGGTTTGAACGACATCCAAGGGCTGCGAGTGACGCCGCATCATGCCGGTGTGGCCGATGCATCGCCGGCCCCGACGGCGCCGCCGGGAACGCCGGAGTCGCCGTGCACCCTCTACGGACTCGAGATCCTGGCTGCTCCGACGCCGTTGCCGGAGCCGGCATCCTCCACCGTGGGCTGCCTGCGCAACTACCTGCCCGCAGATTACTGGCGGGCGTACGATGCGGGCACGACGCCGACCGGTAACGGCACGACCGTCGCGATCATGACGATCGGCGGACTTGGAAACGCGGTGAGCGACCTGCGCGTCAACGAACAGAACGATGGGCTGCCCGAGGTTCCGGTCACCGTGAAGCAGATCGGTCTTGCGACCGCTCCGATCACGAACGGGCCCGACGAGTGGACGCTCGATATGACCGCTTCGAGCGGCATGGCCGCGCAGCTGACGGGCATCGACGTTTACGACACCACGTCGTTCAGTGATTCCGACGTCATTCTCATGTACAACCGCTGGGTCACGGACGACGTTGCGCAGGTTGCAAACTCGTCGTTCGGAGGATGCGAAGCCTTCGAATATGTCGACGGAGCCATGCTGCTGGCCGACGAGATCTTCCTCGAAGGCGCATCGCAAGGGCAGACGATGTTCGCCTCTGCGGGCGATACGGGCTCCTTCTGTCCCGTTGCCGTCGGCGAGAACGGTGTGCCGGCGGGTGCGCCGATGGTGAACTGGCCCGCCGCATCGTCGTACGTAACCGCGGTCGGCGGCACCACGCTCCTGACCGACAATGACGGGAACTACCAAGGTGAAACCACCTGGTATTCGGGCGGCGGCGGCGTGAGCCAGTTCGAGTACTCACCGTACTGGCAGACGTCGCAACCGCTGGGTGGAAACTTCCGCGGGGTTCCGGATATCGCGATGGACGGGGATCTGCAAACCGGGATGATCATCTATCTCTCCGACGCCGGCGGCTGGACGGTGATCGGCGGCACGAGCCTCTCCTCTCCGCTTGCTGCGGGAGTCTGGGCGCGCATGCTGCAATCGCACGCCGGCCTCGGCTTCGCGCCGCCGGTGCTCTACCAGAACTTCTCCTCACACGCGGCCGGCGCGCAGCAGACCGGGCCGCCGCCATGGCAACCCGACGGCGGGTTCCACGACATCCTCGTCGGAGGCAACGGCATGTACACCGCTCTGCCGGGATACGACTACACGACGGGCCTGGGCTCGTTCGACATCAGCGTGATGAACGGCCAACTCTAGCGGCAACGCCAGGGTGACAGGAAAGGGGCGCCGGGAATCCGGCGCCCCTGCTCGAAGCCGCCGGTCATGTCGCTTATTGCAATGCCCCCGCAAACCGTTCCCGGGCCAGCCGGATATTTCGATTACGTCACCGTCGACGCCGTTCATCGCCGCGTCTATGCCGCGCACGGCAGCACCCAAACCCTGCTCATCGTCGACGCCGATACCGGCGCCGTCCTCAAGCAGGTCAAGGTCGGTCCGATGGCCGGGGTGGCGGTCGATCCGTCGAACGGCCACGTCTACATCGGAGGCAGCCGCTCCGATTCGCTCTCGGAGGCCGACCCGGTCGCGGGCACGGTGCTGCGCACGGTGCCGGTCGCGGGCCCGGTCGATGCGATCGCCTTCGATCCCGTGCTCGATCGCATCTACGGCGACGAGGACGACGGCACGCGGATCTTCGTCATCGACGCAAAGACGTTCAAGGAGATCGCGACGATCGCGTTGCCGGGACACAAGCCCGAGTATATCCAGGTCGATCCGGTGACCCACGAGATCTACCAAAACATTTCGGACAACGATCCGCACGTCAGCGCGATCGCCGTCATCGACCCGCATTCATTCACGGTCACACGCACGATTCCGACGCCGGACCTGCAAGGGAACCATCCGCTGCAGTATGATGCGGCGCATCGCGTGCTGCTCGTTGCCGGCGAGAACGATCTGCTCGACGTATACGACCTCGCCGGCAAGCGGTTGTACCAGTTACCGTATCCGTATCGCGTCGATCAATGCGACTATGACGCCTCGCGCGGCTGGCTCGCCTGCGCGGGTACCGGGATCACGCTGATCGGGTTCGACGGCCATTCGGTGCCGAGAATCCTCGCTCACCTCGACGCCGCGCGCGGCCTGCACACCTGTGCGATCGATCCCAAGACGGGGGTGATTTTCGGTGTGTGGTCCGACGCGCAAGCCTCCTACGTCGGAAGGTTCGTCTACCGGCCCTAGAACGGGCAGCTAAGCGGGAACGAAGCGCAACGCCAGGCCGTCGATGCAGTAGCGAAGGTGCGTCGGCGGCGGACCGTCGTTGAAGACGTGGCCGAGATGGCCGCCGCAGCGGCGGCAATGGACCTCCGTGCGCGGCGCGACGAGTTCGTAGTCGCCTCGCTCGAGGATGGTGCGCGGCAAAACGTCCCAGAACGACGGCCAGCCCTCGCCGGCGTCGTATTTCGTGCGCGAATCGAAGAGCGCGAGAGCGCAACCTGCACAATGATAGATACCGGCCCGCCTTTCCTCGTTGAGCGGGCTCGAGAACGGCTGCTCTGTGCCGCCTTCACGGAGAATCCAGTAGCGCTCGCGTCCGAGGATACGCAGCCACTGCGCATCGCTGTGCCGCACCGGATAGAGCGCCGCATCCGCCGGTGCCGACGCGATGGTGCGATAGACGGCAAAGGCGCCCGTTCCCGCAGCGAGTGAAAGAAACGTCGCGCGCTTCACGATTGCGGCACGTGGCACGTTGCATTATGGCGTTCGAAGTATCGCTGGTGGTAGGCTTCGGCCGGCCAGAACGTCGTCGCTTTTTCGATCGCCGTTGCGATCGGGCGCACGAGTTTACGCTGTTCGCGGGCCAGTGAGGCGCGTGCTGCGGCTTCCTGCTCCCGGGAATGAACCCAAATCGCGGAGCGGTATTGCGAACCGACGTCGGGCCCCTGGCGGTTCATTTGCGTCGGATCGTGAATCGTCCAGAAGACGTCGAGCAGGCGTTCGTAGGAGATCCGAGCCGGATCGAAGGTAACCTGTGCGGCCTCCGCGTGCCCGGTGCGGTCGCTGCAGACCTGTTCATAGGTCGGATGCTCGGTATGGCCGCCGGTGTAACCGACGACGACGTCGAGGACGCCCGGAACCTGCCGGAGGGCGGCTTCGGTGCCCCAGAAGCATCCAGCGGCGAACGTCGCGATTTCGCTCATCACCGTCATAACCACCCTACTCGATGACGTCGTTGCGGAGGACGTCTTCCAACGATTCGCGCCGGGCGAGGAGCCGGTCCTTTCCCCCCTCGATCCCGATGACGGCGGGGCGCGCGAAGCGGTTGTAGTTGCTCGCCATGCTATAGGTGTACGCGCCGGTGACTTCGAGCGCGACGAGATCGCCCTCACGAAGTTCGCGCGGCAGCATGGCGCGGCCCAACTCGTCGTTCTCGCACGAACGGCCGCAGAGCACGACCTCGTGAAGATCGAGATTGGCGCGCGATGCGGCCACCGCATGATGGTATGCGCCGTACAGCGCCGGGCGCGGGTTCTCGAAGAGCCCGCCGTCGACGACGACGAACGTGCGCCGCGCCTGACGCTTGACCGCGCAGACGCGGTAGAGCGTTTTCCCGGCGGGCCCGACGAGCATGCGCCCGGGTTCGATGCCGATGCGAGGCGGCGGCACGCCGACGCGCGCCGCGGTCGCGCGGACCGCCGCAGCGATCGACGCGATGGTTGCAGCGAAGTCGATGCGCTCGTCGGGTCGGTCGGGGTGCGTCGTGACGCCGAAGCCGCCGCCCACGACGATTTCCTCGACGACCAAACCGTCGTGCGCAAAACGCGCCGCGGCTTGGATCAACGCTTCCGCGTTGGCCACGAAGGCGCCGGTCTCGTAAACCTGCGAGCCGACGTGTGCGTGCAAACCCAGGAAGCGCAGCGCCGGAGCGTCGCGCAACAGCGCGCGCGCTCGCGCTTCGTCACGCGGCGCGATGCCGAACTTCGTATCCTGCCCGCCGGTGCGCACGAAGGCATGCGTGTGCGCTTCGATGCCGGGGTTCAGCCGAAGAAGCACCGGCACCGGCGCGTCGGTGCGGGCGACGCGCGTAAGGCGCTCCAGCTCCTCGACGCCGTCGACGACGATGCGCCCGACGCGTCCCTCCGCGGCTGCGAGCAACTCGTCGTCGCACTTGCCGCAGCCGTGGAGCGTGATGCGCCCGGCGGGAACGCCGCCGCGCTCCGCCGTGAGCAACTCGCCGAGGGAGCAGACGTCGAGGGCGAGGCCGCGCGCGTCGACGAAGCGCGCGAGCGCGGCCAGCAACAGCGCTTTTCCGGCGTACGCGATCTCGACGCCGTTCGAATCGCATACGGCGCGACAGCGGGTGATCGCCGCGTCGAGCGCGTCGAGGTCGAGCACGAGCAGCGGCGTTCCATAGCGGTCCGCGAGCGTCTGCGCAGGGATGCCGCCGAAGTTCAAAACTGCTCCAGGAATCGGTTGATACGCGATGGATCGACGCCCGCCGCCAGCAGTTGCGTCGCGATGAAGCGATCCTCCGGCGGCGGCGTCACGAACATGAACGGCGAGACGCCGTCGCTTGTGCAAACGCTGCAACGCCGCGCCCCCGCAGGCACGATCGCGGTCTCGTGCTGGGCGAGCACGACTTCATCGCCTTCGCAGGAGAGCCTCAACTCGCGTTCGAGCGGCATGAAGATGAGCGGGCGATCGTGCGTCGGGATCGAGCTGGGCTCCTGCGTTGCGACGATGCGCTCGACGATGAAGTTGCGATCAGCGATCAGCACCGTGCGATCGAGCGATTCGAAGCGGTACTCGATCGTCTCGACCGCGCCGCCGCTTTCGGCGTGATAGTTCAGCACGTCGGCCGCCTTTTCGACGTGCAGGGGACGCGGCGTGCCGTCCGGGCCGACGCGATTCCAGTCGAAGATGCGATAGGTCAGATCGCTCGCCTGCTGCGTCTCGAAGAGTACGATGCCCGCGCCGATCGCGTGCAGCGTGCCCGCGGGGAGATAGAAGGCATCGCCCGCCTTCACCGGGATGCGCCGTAAGAGATCGCCGAGCGTGCCGTCCGCGACGCGGCGCTCGTACTCCGCGCGCGAGGTTTCGCGCGTCCAGCCGAAGACGAGCTCCGAATCAGGTTGCGCGCTGAAGATGTACCAGGACTCGGTCTTGCCGTTGGGCTGATGCTCGACGCGTTGCGCGTAGGCGTCATCGGGATGGACTTGTACCGAGAGCCAGTCATTTGCGGTGATGATCTTCGTGAGGATCGGAAAGATGCGTTGCGGATCGAGCGTGCCGAGCAGACGCGCGCCGAGTATCGATCGAAGCTCCGCGAGTGTTTTCCCGGCGAGCGCTCCGTCGCGTACGCGATTGGAATCCCAGCACTTCCACGATTCGCCGCCCCAAATGGCCGTCGTTTCTTTGGGCTCGAGGACGTATGGATAGAGCGCCCGATCGTTCATGATGATACGAGAGCAGCATTCGACGGAAGGCGCGGCGAATCATGGCGGTCGTGCACCGGGCATATCTCGGCATCGGATCGAATCTCGGGGATCGTCGCGCCAACATCTTGGCGGCGCTGCAACGCCTTCGCGCGTCCGCGCGCATCGACGCCGTCTCCGCGTTCTATGAAAGCCCGCCTGCGCAAGGCGCAGAGGGGCCTGCATTTCTCAACGTTGCCGCCGCGCTCGACGTCTCCGAGGAACGCGAGACGTTCGCGCGTCGTCTGGAGGAGGTACAGCGATCCGTCGGGCGCTTGTCGACGCGCCGCCTGGCGGCGCGGCCGATCGACCTGGACCTGCTTGCCTTCGACGAATGGGAGCATCCACAGCTCGCGCAGCGTCCGTATAATCTGGTACCGCTTGCGGAGATCGCCGCCGCGTATGTCGCGCGCGCAAGAACGGCGGACGGGGCGGCGATGCGGAGACTCGATCACGGCTTGCGCTTTCGCACCGACCGCCAAACAGAGGTCCCGGAGGTGCGGATCGCACTCAATCGCGCCGGCGTCGCGCGCGTCCGCAGGACGCTGCACCTGGAGATCGACGGAAAGCCGCGCGTGCTGGGCGGCGAGTTTGCGATGGTCGCCGACCTCTCGCCGGATCGCGCCGGCGTGCACATGTCGCGCTTCGTCGAAATTCTCGAAGAGGCGACGCTCGACGTGCTCGCGCGCGAGCAGTCGTCGATGCGCGTCGAGCGCCTCGTCGAAGCGGTGGCGCGTGAGATCGTCGCGACGCAGGAGGCCGGACGGGCGGACGTGCGATTGCGCGCCGAATTCGGGTTGGAGCGCTGGACGCCGGTCAGCGGCAAGCGCGGGGAGGAGACGTATACCCTGATCGGTATCGCGCACGCGAACGCTCGTGGGACGCGACGCGTCGTCGGCGTCGAAGCGGAGGGCATGACGGCATGCCCATGCGCGCAGGGGATGATGCGCGAGCATTCCATGCTGGAGCTGCGCGACGCGGGATTTTCGGAACGGGAGGCGGAGCGCGCGCTCGACGTCCTCCCGGTCGCGACGCACAATCAGCGCGGGCGCGGCATCGTGCTGCTCGGCGTCGCCGACGACGCGCGCATGGAATCGGTACGCATCGAGGACTTGGTCGAGATCGTGGAAAGCTCGATGTCCAGTGAGACCTACGACTTGCTCAAACGCCCCGACGAGTTCTTCGTCGTGAACAAGGCGCATCGCAACCCGAAGTTCGTCGAAGACGTCGTACGCGGGATCGTCGCGCGCACGCTCGAGACGTACCCGGAACTCGGGGACGAAACATTCGTGTTTGCGAGCCAGCGCAACGAGGAGTCGATCCACAAGCACGACGCCTTCGCGGAAGCCTTCGGGCGCTTTGGGGAATTTCGAGAGGAGTTGAGCGGTGCGACGGCTATGCCGAGGACGGATCTAGCAGCGTGGTTGGGGACGAGACCGTCGCCTCTTCTGATTTAGCCCATGCCTGCGTCGACTCGGGGTTCATCTCTCCCCAGTGAGCTTCGCTCACCGGGGACCCCAATGGTTGAAGAGCGCTTCGTGCTTCGCACTGCGCGCCCCACGCTACGCGTGGGTCCCGTAGTAAACGTCACCCACGCGTCTCCTTGGCCTGGACTAAATCACGATCGCTCTCAAGGCTTTCTGAAAGCATGGCGATGCGCGATTTGAGCGACGGGTGCGAGCTGAAGAAGAGTTCGTACCAGCGCGGAAGTTCGTCCTCGGCAAGATTCTGATCGCGTAAGCGGCGGAAAGCGGAGATGCCGGTGCGCGGCTCGTGCGTCGCTTCCAGCGCGAAACGGTCGGCAGCGACCTCGCGCGAGCGCGTGAACGCGAAGAGCAGCGGCCGCAGCGCTTGCGTCGCAACGAGCATGGCCGTGTAGAGGCGTGCGAGCACGATGGGCCGGTCGCGCATTCCACTGTGCGGGCCGCCGACGGCATTCGCGATAAAGAAGAGCGCTGCGGCGAGCAGTTCTCCAAGCCCCATGAGGCGCCAGACGTCCTTGGCGACGTAATGCCCTAACTCATGGGCGACGACGAACTCCGTCTCTTCATCCGGGAAGCGATCGACGAGCGTGTCGCCGAGCACGATGCGGTGCGTGTGACCCACGCCGATCACAAAGGCGTTGGCCTTACGGGTCTGGCGGCTCATGTCCATCTTCAAGATTTCGGCGTCGCCGACGCCGTAACGCGTCGCGAGCGCGCGCAGGCGGCGCTCGAGCGGGCCCTCCAGTGGCTCGAACCGGTTGAACATCGGGAGCAGATAGATGGGAACGATCAGGTTGCCGATGACGAAGAGCGGGAGCGCACCCAGGCTCGCGACCAGGGGCCAAGACCGCGGCGCGCGGCGAACCGCGGCGCCGAGCAGCATTGCGCCGAGGGCCGTGACGGTCGTCGAAACGAGCGCGCCCTTAGCGTACTCGGCGAGCCATGCTTCGCGCGTCTGATCGGTGAGCCCGTACCTCCGCTCGAGCGTGTAGTCTTGAATGAAGACTGCCGGGAGCTCCAGCACCGCCGCGCAGAGCGAGAGCGGTATGACGAAGAGCGCGGGGCGCAGCCAGGCCGGCGCTCCGAGCGTCGCACGGTCGGTGCGCTCTCCGGCGACTCCATACGCTATGGAGAGCGCACCGCAGATGCCGTGCACGGCATCTGCGACCTCGAGCGCTCGGCGGGCGCGGCCGTAGCTCGCCGCGCTCTCATGACACGGCGGTTTGGGCCGCCGCAACTCGTCGAAGGCTTCGTAGGCGCGCGCCGCGAGATAGCCGACCGCGAATCCCGACGCCAGGCCGAGAAGAACCTTACGCACGCATATGGTATCCTTGCACGCGTGCAGCTTCTGGCCGGTGCCCGCTTTTACCGCTTCGATGCGAGGGCGCGCCGTTTCTGCGGCGCGGAGGCGCTGATCGTCGATGGCGGCCGTATCCTCTCACTCGACGCGCGAGACGCAGGCGTCGGCGTCACGCGCGTCGATCTGGGCGGCGCCGTCGTGCTGCCGGCGTTCGCAGATTGCCACGTTCACCTGACCGACGTGGGGTATTTTCTCGGCGCGCGCGATCTCGCGCGCGCGAAGAGCTACCAGGAGTTTGCGGCGGCCGTCGAGCGAGTTCCGAACGACGGCGGGATCGTCTTCGCGGGGCAGTTCGACGAATCGCTGTGGCTCGACGGGCGCGTCGCCGACGCTGCACCGCTCGAGCGCTTTCACGCGGCCGCTCGGTCGATGCTCACGCGCATCGACGGGCACTCCTGTTTGGTCAACCGCGCGACGCTCGAATGGCTTGCGCTCGATGCGCAAACCGAGGGCGTCGAACGGGATGCTGCGGGCGCGCCGACCGGACGTCTGACGCTCGCCGCGAACTGGACCGCCCAAGCGCTGTTTCAAGCAGCGCTGCCGCTCGCACAGCGCCGCGAGGCGGAGCGCCGGGCGGTCGAGCTCGCGCTCTCACGCGGCGCGCTGCACCTCCACGCGCAGCTCTACGGATTTCCGCGCGAGCAGTATGCACGCGAGGTCGAGGCGCTGCGCGCGCTTCCCGCCAAACTGTACCCGAAGGTTTGCGAGCCCGATCCTGCCTTGGCCGTCGAGTTGGGATTACCGTTCATCGGCGGGGACGTTTTCTTGGACGGTTCGCTCGGAAGCCGCACGGCGGCGATGTGCCACCCGTATGCCGACGATGTGACGACGCGCGGCGCGCTGCGCAACTCCGACGACGACGTGTTGCGATTTTTTTCGGAATCGGAGTCTCTCGGCATCGCCGCCGGGGTACACGCGATCGGCGATGCAGCGATCGAGCAATGCGTTCGGGCTTGGAAGCGCGTCTTGCGCGGAGAAGCATCGCCGCGCGGAACGCGCCACTTTATCGAGCACTTCGAATGCGCGCGTCCCGAACATATCGAGGCCTGCGCGCGGATGGGGATCCGCCTCTCGATGCAGCCGCTCTTCGATGCGCAGTGGGGCGGCGAGGGCGGGATGTACGAAGCGAGGTTGGGCGCGCGGCGCAGGCGCGCGATGAACGCGCTCGGCAGCGCGGTGCGCGCCGGCGCGAGCCTGTGCGGCGGAGACGATGCCCCGGTCTGCCCGCTCGACCCGCTCGCCGGAATGCAGGCATGCCTGGCGCATCACGAACCCTCCGAACGCTTGACGCCTCACGAGGCGCTCGCCGCTTACACGGTCAACGCCGCCGAGTTGGGCTACGCGGAGGCGGCGACCGGGAACCTCGCGCCCGGACTCGCTGCCGATCTGGTCGTTCTCGACCGCGATCCTTTCAAAGATGGCTTTAACGCTTGTACCGTCTTGCAAACATGGAAAGACGGCGAGATCGTCTACGCATCAAATCAATGAAACCGTCTTCGGTTCTCTAGGGTGCGCGGCGATCGCATCGAGCAATGCGGTAGCCAGCTCGTCGCAGACCGGGTCGTCGATCTCCTCGACGCGCCCCTCGTCGGCGAGTTCCGCTTTTCGCGGATCGATGGGGATGCGCGCGAGCACCGGCGCGTGGGCAAGGTCGGCGACGGCGTCGGCATAGGACGGGCCGAAGATGTCGTAGCGTTTCCCGGTATCCGGCGCAATGAAGTACGACATGTTCTCGACGACGCCGAGGATAGGCTTTTTCATCTGATGCACGAGGTTCGCCGCCTTGCGCACGATCATCGTCGCGAGCGCCTGCGGCATCGTCACCAGCACGACGCCGTCGATGTCGAGAGACTGCAGCACGGTGAGGGGGGCGTCCGAGGTCCCGGGCGGCAGATCGACGAGGAGCACGTCGAGATCGCTCCACGTCGCCTGTTCGTAGAACTGCCTTATCACGCCGGAAAGGATCGGGCCTCGCCAGACCATCGCGGTGTCCTCCTTGTCGGTGAGGAGGTTTGCGCTCACGATCTCAATCGCGCTGCGCGAGAGCGCGGGTACCATCAACGGCTGCGGTCGCCCGTCGGGCGTCGTCCGGTTCGGGTCGGGTTCGATGAGCATCGGCGTATGCAAACCGAAGATCTTCGGAATCGACGGGCCCGTGACGTCCGCGTCGAGGATGCCGATGCTCATGTGCCGCCGGCGCAGTCCGAGCGCTAAGAGCGCGGTGACGAGCGACTTGCCGACGCCGCCCTTGCCGGACATGATCGGAACGATGTGCGCGATTTTTGCGCGCCCGGCGAATGCCCCCGGTGCTCGGCGCTGCGGTCGCAGGTCTTCGCTCGCAATCGCCGGGACCTTGCCGGAGAGGCGCGCCTGCGCGAGCGCGGCGACGATCGGCTCGATCCGCAGTCCGTGCGCGCGCGCGCCTTGTTCGATCGTCTCGGAGCCGCTGACACCGCAGCCGACGCAGCCGAGACCGAACCGTTTGAGGACCTCCGCTGCGATCGGGAGCGCCGCGACCAGCTCCTTGATGTTCGTCTGCGGTCCAATCTCGACCTGAATCGTGCGCATTGCTTTTCGGGTATTCTCAGCGGTACAGGCTCGCACCCGTGTGCGACCGAACTCGCACGCCCATGCAAAACGGTTACCCAAAGGGGGCCCACGCGGCGAAGTCCGCGTGGGGGCGCGCAGGGAAGTTGAGGCCGCGTAGTGGCCGAAGCGGAACGAAGCGCCGGGCGGCGCGCAAGGTGCGCCGCCATTAAAACGGACGAGCGAGCTCGAGCCGTGCTCGCGGGAGGCTGCGACTCGCCGGTTCGCTCGGGTTGGTCGATCGGCGAGCCGATGTTCGTATCGAGCGGGGCGCGCGGTGCGCACGTTTTCGACGAACGGGGGCGACGGTACGTCGACTACGTGATGGCCTACGGCCCACTGCTCTTCGGTCACACGAACCCCGCGTTGACCGGTGACCTCGATTCATTGGCAAAAGGCGGCTTCGTCTGGGGATCGACGCATATGGAGGAGGTTCGACTCGCGGAGCGGATACGCGCGCACCTTCCCTCGATGCAGCGCCTGCGATTCGTGACCACCGGCAGCGAGGCGGCGATGAGCGTGGTGCGCATCGCGCGCGCGTTCACGCAGCGCGAGCTCGTGCTGAAGTTTGCCGGCAATTATCACGGCCATTTCGACTTGGCGCTCCTCGATGCCGGCGCATCCGCGCAGACGCCGGATGCGCGTCGCAGTGGAATCCCCGATGCGGTGACGAGCGGCCTCGCCGTCGCCCGCTACAACGACCTCGATTCCGTCGACGCGTTGCTGCGAGGGCGCGGAGATACGCTCGCCGCCGTTCTCGTCGAGCCGATCTGCTGTAACATGGGCTACGTTGCACCCGTTGCGGGATTCTTGGACGGTCTGCGCGAGCGCTGCGATCGCACCGGCGCGCTGCTGATCTTCGACGAGGTCATCACCTGGCTGCGTCTCGGACTGCGCGGCGCGCAGGGGCGCCTTGGCGTCGCGCCCGATCTCACGATCGTTGGGAAAACCATGGGCGGCGGCGTGCCGATCGCGGCCTTCGGCGGCCGCGCCGACGTGATGGCGGTGCTCGCGCCCGACGGTGGCGTCTTCACCGGTGGGACGCACGCAGGCAACCCGTTCTGCGTCGGGATGGCGCACCGCGCGCTCGATCTCTTGGAAGCGCATCCCGAGTACTACGCAGAGATGGCCACGCTCGCGGAACGACTCGCCGGCGGCATCCGCGCGATCTTCGCGAGGATGGGTTTGGAGTACGCGGTGCTCCAAGATGAATCAATCGTCGACTTCAAGTTCCGGTCCGGGGCGCCGAGCCGAAACTTCGACGATGCACGAGCCGCCGACAAAACGAAGTATGCCGCGTATTACCGCGCGATGCTCGAGCACGGAATATTGTTGCCACCCTCGCAGAACGAAGTCATGTTCCTGTCGACCGCGCACACCGCGCAAGACGTCGAGGAGACCCTCGCCGCGATAGCGGAGGCTATTGCGTCGTGAAGGATCCGGCCGAAACGGCCGTGCACGGCACGGCCGAATCGTTGAAGAAGAGGTAGTAGGTCGCGTGCGGGAAGCTCCCGCTAAAGGACGCACTCTCGTAGTACGGATTGCTGATCGTCGGCGTTGCCGAAGGCGACGGGACTTGCGACGGATCGATTCGTTGGAAGAACGCTGCGGTGCCGCTTGCCGCATGGTTGGGATTCGGATCGGTGTTGATGAGCACGTCGTAACTGTACGAAAACAGCTGGCTGGTCGCAAAGACGACCTGCCCGAATGCATCCGGCACGCTGGTCGAGCCCGGGATCGGATACACCAACTGCGTCACACCGCTGAACAGGCACGATCCGGGACCGGAAGGGGCATAGCCGCCTCCTCCTCCGCTGCATCCGGCTAATGCGAACGCGCCCGCCATAAGGACGGCGCAGAGCACTCTGGCCACCTCCACAGTATACGCTGCCTATCCCGAAAGGTCAGCTTTTCGTGCCCGTCGCCGTTACGGGATGACCGGGCGCGCCCGCCGTGTAACCGGGGCTCATGCTCTATCTCGAGGACATTGATGTCGGGCAGCGCTTCACCACGGCCTCCCATGCGATCGATGAGGCGCAGATCAAGGCGTTCGCCGCACAGTTCGATCCGCAGCCGTTTCATCTCGACGCCGATGCGGCAAAGAACTCGCTGTTCGGAGGCTTGGTCGCGAGCGGCTGGCATACCGCGGCTATTACGATGAAGCTCCTCGTGACGAGCGGAGCGCGGCTCGCAAACGGCACGATCGGTGCCGGGGGGGAGATCTCGTGGCCGGGGCCGACGCGGCCGGGCGACGTTCTCCGCGTGGAAAGCGAGGTGTTGGAGGTGACGCCGTCGCGCTCCAAGCCGGATCGGGGAATCGTTACGATGCGAAGCGAGACCCGGAACCAGCGCGACGAAGTCGTGCAGGTCCTGACGGCCAAGCTCGTCATTCCGCGCCGGCCTGCCGAGCCGTCCTAGGGGCGGATGCGAACCGGGGTCGGATAGACCGCGGGGCTGCGCAAGCCGTGCGAATCCACGCTGCGCACGCCGAAAATGTCGTCGTCCTTCGAAACTGGGAGCGTTGCCGTAAGCGCGATTCCGACGGCGTGGGCGTATTGCCATGACGGCGCGTCGGTCGCGCGCCAGAGGATTTCGTAGCGCGCGGCATCGACAGCGGGACGCCAACGCAGGGTCGTCGTGTAGCCGAGATGCTTCATCACCATCTGGACGTTGCCGGGTGGCGCCGGGCCGAGCGCGAGCGTCGCGAGTGCCGCGACGTTCGCCTGCGTCACTCGTGCGAGGTACGCTGGATCGAGATAGCGCGGCAGGTCGCCGTACTGCACGCCGTTCTCGATGCGGACATTTTGATGCTGGTGCGCGAAGTTCTCGTGCGCTTCAACGAATCGCACGGCGGTGTACCCAACGGCTTGGAACGATTGCTGATCGCCGCCGCGGAGAAATCGATCGGAGCGAAAGATCTGCCGCACCGAAAAACCGGGAACGTAGAGCGGAACGGTCTCCGCGATGAAGCGTGAGAGCTCGCGCGAGGGGGAATCGTTCTCCGAACCGATGAGGTTCACGCGCTCGTCGACGGTGCCCAATGGCAGCGCCTCGCTGAAGACGCGCACGACCTGTGGCTCGGAGAGCCCTCCACCGCCCTGCGTATCGCCGATGATGTCGTCGTTGAGCACGGCGAGCACCGGCGCGTGCCGTGCCGCCAACTCCCTCGCGTAGTGATCGGAGCCCCACAGGCCCAACTCCTCGCCGTCGAAGCACGCAAAAACGATCGTACCGTGGAAATGGGTGCGCGCCATGACACGCGCCGCTTCGAGCACCGCGGAGACCGCCGACCCATTGTCGTCGGAGCCGGGAGCCACCCGCGTGCCGTTGGTGCAATCGCCATTGCAGTCGTCGTAATGACTCGACATCACGTAGATGCGGCCGGGTTCGTCGCCGCGCAACGTCGCGATGACGCTCGCTTCGGCGACCGCTCGCGGCGTACGCGGCGTCTTCGGCTGCACGAAGGTATCGAGCGAAACGCTCATGCGGCCGTGCGTTTGGGCCGCGATCGCCCGGAACTGCCCGGCGATCCAATCGCGCGCGCCGAAGACGCCGTGCGTGGACGTGGACGTCGTTTCGGAGAAGTCGTTCCGCGTTCCAAAGGCGACGAGACGCTCGTCGTCGTGCCGGAGATGTGCCGGACTGACGTGTGCGAGCAACGCGACGATCCGCGGATCCGCCGAGAGGCGAGGCAGGGCGTTCCCGGCGGCGGCGCTTGCCGGAGTCGCCAGCGCAGCGAGCAGTGCCGACGCGAGGAGGAAACGATGGAGAGCGTTCATGCCGCCTCTTTCAAGAAGCGGCGTGGTTCTCCTGAATGTGACGGAGCAGGCCGAGGACGACGCCCGTGCCGCCGCCCGGCAGGGAGCGGATGGAGAACATGTCCGTGCAACGCTGCATGATCGGGATGCCTCGGCCGCCCTCGGCCATGGGCTCCGGTAAGGGAGCGATGATGTCGTCGGCGAGCGTGCGTCCGACGCCGCGCCCGCTGTCGATGATGGTTGCGACGATCTCGCGGTCATCGACCCGGCATTGCACCTCGATGTCGTGCGCGGAGCCGGCATGCTCGACGGCATTGGCCAACGCCTCGCCGACCGCGAGCAACAGCGTGTCGAGATCGGACGAGGCGACGCGATGCCGGCGCGCGAAAGCGATCAGTTCTTTGCGAACCTTGCGTACGAAGCGAGCGTCGGACGGAATGACGAGGCGGAGAACGCGGTCGCTCCCTCCGCTCGTCCCCGGCGCTGAAAGACCCATGGCTGTCGACTCATCCTTTCCAGGCTCTGCCTTTTCCAAACGCCGAGCGGTCGTCTACGTCGTGGAATGCGCAGACGGGAGCCTTTATACCGGGGCTTCGACCGATCTCGTCCGGCGGTTGCGCTCGCACCGCCGGGGGAAGGGAGCTCGTTTCACCCGCAGCCGGCTCCCGATTCGCTTGGTCGCCTGGTGGCATCCGCTCCATTACGATCTCGCGCGCTCGCAGGAAGCGCGTTTCAAGGCACTCGATCGCGGCAAGAAGCTTGCTTTCTTAGCGGGCAACGAGGCCTTTGGGCAGCCGATGCACAAGCCCCCGGGTCTTGCCGACTCACCGCACGAGGAATCCGCGATGACGCACGCTCTACCGCAGCCAACCGAAATCGCCGAATACGCCGAGCGCGCAGGCCGCTCGCAGGTACGAATCACCACTGCGCACGGCGACATCGTCTTTACGCTTTTCCGCGACGATGCGCCGCTCCACTCGGCGGCGTTCATGAAGCTCGCCGATGCCGGATTCTACGACGGTCTCGCGTTTCATCGGGTCGAGCCGGGCTTCGTGGTGCAAGGCGGCGATCCGCAAGGCGACGGAACCGGAGGGCCGGGGTACCGGCTCAAGGCGGAGTTCAACGCACGCCCGCACGTGCGCGGAACGGTCGCGATGGCGCGCTCCTCGCAGCTCGACTCCGCGGGCTCACAGTTCTACATCTGCCTCGGCGACGCGCGCTTTCTCGATGGGCAGTATACCGTCTTCGGCCAGATGACGGAGGGGTTCGATGCGCTCGACGCGATCCGGCGCGGCGATGTCATGAAGAGCGTGAAGGTCGAGCCGAGCCCCTAGAGGTCGCTGGCCGCAACCGAATCGTACGTCAAGCGCGTGATGCGGTGAATCGTGTTCAGGCAGGCCGCGTAGTCGTCGACGCCTTTCGAATAGATCGATAGGATGAACGGTGAATCGTTGAACGGCTCGACGATCGCGACGTCGTCGCGCGTTCCATCGACCTCTCCATCTTTGTTGGCCACCGGAATTCCCGGAAGCGCTGCCGGGATCTTGTCGCGGTCTTGCTGTGCGAGCAAGAGGTGGATCATCGCGCGGCAGTGCGCGGGGTTCACGATCGTCGTGATTCCCTCGCGAGCGCCCGATTCGACGAGATAGAGCAGGTTCGCCATGTCGTAGGGCGTCGTGACGTTGCGCTCGCGCACCTTGAAAGCATAATCGACGAACTGCCGGTCGAGGTGCGTATCGAGCATGCCGGCGACATAGCCCACCGCGTTGATCTCGTCCACGCCGAAGTGCCCGATGAGCAGATTCGCGGCGGTGTTGTCGCTGACGAGGATCATCGGAGCGATGAGCTGCCGCACGCTCATGCGCGCACCGTCTCGCACATCTTGCATGAAATCCGATCCGCCGATGAGCCGGCTGCGATCGAAGGTGATGCGCTCCCGCAGGGTTCCTGGGCGGCGCTCTTCCCAATAGTAGGCCGTCGTCATCACCAGAAGCTTGATCGTCGACGCACACGGGAACAGATCGTAGGCGTTCACGGCGAAGAGCGCCGGCCCAGGCGCCATGGTGCGCGCGAAGATGCCGAACGTCCCGGGTGCGTCCGCGGCAATCTGGTGAATGCGCTCTTCGAGCGCCTGCGCGCGAGCGCGCTTGGGCAGGGTGAGGGCGGCGGCCGCCGCCAGGCCCGTTCCCAGAAAGCGTCCGCGCCTCACGATCCGGTCCCCTGATAATGGCGCAATCCGCGCCGCCAGAAGACGTACGAGATTGCGAACCACCCCAGGCCGATCGCCGGGGTCAGCAGCCCTATCTCGGGATTGAGACCGAGCCCCGACTCCTGCTTCTGCAGCAGAAACGTCGCCGGGAAGTAGTTCATGAACGCGAAGGGCAGCACGAACGCGAGCACGATGCGAACCCCGCGCGCGTAGATGCTGATCGGATACCGCGTGAAGTCCTGTTCGAGCGACATCACCGCCCAGCGCAGCGTATCCACGCGTACGAACCAGAACGAGAGCGTGGCGACGCCGAGGGAGATGCCCAGATCGATGAGCGCGCCGCCGACGACGACCATCGCGACGAAGAGCACCAGTAGCGGGCTTGCGTGGAGGCCGGCAACCGGAATCGCGATGGTGAGCGTCGTCAGCGCGAGCACCAAACCGTCGGGAAGCAACTGTTGCGGTACGGTCAGCACTTGGAAGAGCGTATCGATGGGCCGCACGAGGAAGCGGTCGAAGCGGCCTTCGCGTACGAAATCCGGCACGCTGACGATCTGAAAGAATACCGCGTTATGCAGCTCGTGCCCGGTCATCCAGAGCGAGTAGAGGAAGAACATCTCGCGGAACGTCCAGCCGTTCATCGACGGGAACTGACGCATCGTCACGTACAACGCACCGAGCGCCACGCCGTGATAGACGATCGTGAACGCGAACCACATGATGAAGTTGGCCCGGTACTCGAGCATCGTGAGGATGTTGATGCGCCAATACTGCGCGTACGCCGCAAGCATCGCTATCCGCCCTGTACGACGATGCGGCGGGATGCGGCCTGCCAGATGCCAAACGCCGCCGAGCCGAAGATGACGAACCAGATCGCTTGCACGGCTAGGGCCGCGCCCCAGGCGCCGCGGGGCGTGATGCCGACGTAGATGAGCAGCGGCGTCGAGTAGATGGCCGCGAACGGGAGCGCGAAGAGCGCGCGACCGAGCAAGCCCGGGAAGAACGTCAGGGGAATGATCTGCCCCGAGAGCAGATCGGAGACCCAGCGGACGATCAGCTGCAGCGCGAAGGTTTCGAGCGTCCAGAAGGCGATGGAGTTCATGCAAAAGTTCAGGACGAAGTTCACGCAATAGGCGATGAGAAACGAGAGTACGAAGACGCCGAAGCGTGCGGGGTCGGGCACGTCGATGCGCACGAGCAATAATGCACAGAGCAGCGTCGGCAAGACGAGCACGGCGTAGAGCAGCGTTCGGCCGACGCCGTCGGAGAAGAAGTAGAACGGCACGACGATCGGTTTCATCAGATCGGTCGCGATCGTTCCATCGCGCAGCTTCTCGCGAATGAGCCGCGTTCCGTCGATCTCCAGCACGAGCGACATCAGCAGCGCCACCGTCGCGTACGTGATCATCGAGTGCAGCGGCAGGTTGAGAGGCGCGGCGTTCTGCGCGTAGAGTGCCGTCCAGAGGCAGCGCAGCAAGTAGACGCGCAGAATCAGCGAGCCGACCTCGGTGAAGACCTCGAATCGGTAGGTCGCCTCCCTCGCGAACGCCTTCTTCGCGAACTCCCAATACGGAGCGAGCGCTGTCGCCATCAGCACGCCGTTGATGGGGACCGTGTTGGCTTGGGAGCGCCTATGACCGGTGAGGAGCGTGTGAAGGGAGGAGCGGAGCCATGGATGGCGGGAGCGACGACGAGGCGAGCAGCTTTTTCGCAGGACGCGAAAAAGCGAGCGTCTCCGAAGCGGTCATAGGCGCTCCCGAGCCAGCCTGTCACTTGTGCTCGCGTTGCTTGCGGAGCGACTCCTGGCGTTTGTGCTCCATCTCTTGCAGTTCGAGCATCATCGCGTTGTCGACGCCCTCCACCTCCACCATCGGCGGCGGCGCGGCCGGCGCGGGTCGCTTGGCGGCAGGGCGCTTGTGCTCGTCAACGGCCACATCCTGCGCGTGCACCTTGCGCAGGAACTTCGCATAGGTTTCGTCGGGGCCGCAGACGTCTCGCGCTTGGCTCACGACGGCCTCGTCGGCCTGTACGACCGTTCCGTCTGCGATCGTGCCTCCGGCGAGATGCCCGTGTGGACCGATAATGCAATGCTTGCCGATCTTCAAGGGAAAGGTGAGCGACTCGCCGCCGCTCGCGCGCAGCACCGCGTGTTCCATGATCACGCTCTCCTCACCGATTTCGATCGGCGCGCCTTCGGCCGCGATCACGGCACCGTGCAGAACGGCGCATCCGGCCGCGATCGTGACGTCGCCGCTCACGATCGCGCTCGGCGCGACGTACGCGCTTTCGTGGATCCGGGGCCGCGACGCTCCGCTCGCGTAGATCATATCGGCGCCTCCTCCGGACTTCGTTCGTAGCCTTCTATATAGATCCGGCGGATGATCGATTCCAAATCCGGCTCCTCGATGCTGACGTCCTCCAGTGCATAGCGCTCGCTCGCTTGGCGAATGAGCCGGTCCGCACGCTCGCGGTTGCGGTCGAAGCGGAACCGAGCCGTGTGGCCCTCCACGGAGGCGAGCTCCGCGCCTTCGAGGTGCGGTTCGCGAACCGGTTCGCAGAAGTGCACGACCAGCGTACGGTGGCGGCCGTACTCGTTCTTGATGCGCTCGACGTCACCGTCGTAGATGATCAGACCCTTGTCGATGAGCACGATGCGCCGGCAGAGGCGCTCGACGTCGGCGAGGTCGTGCGTGGTGAGGATGACCGTCGTACCGCGCTCCGCGTTGACGCGCGCGATAAAGCCGCGGATCGCTTCCTTTGCGACGACGTCGAGCCCGATGGTCGGCTCATCGAGATAGACGATCTTCGGATCGTGGAGCATTGCCGCCGCGAAATCGCCGCGCATCCGCTGCCCGAGCGAGAGCTGCCGCACGGGCGTGCGCAGCAAGTCTTGCATCTCGAGCAAGGCCACGAACTCGTCGAGATTACGACGATAGCGTTCCTGCGGGACGGCGTAGATGGCGCGCAGTAACTCGAAGGACTCGATCAGCGGCAAATCCCAGTAGAGTTGGCTGCGTTGCCCGAAGACGACGCCGATGTTGCGCCCGTTCTCCGTACGATGCTCGTATGGGACGATGCCGGCGACGCGCACTTCGCCGCTCGTGGGGACGAGGATGCCGGTGAGCATCTTGATGGTCGTCGATTTTCCGGCGCCGTTCGGGCCGATATATCCGATGAGTTCGCCGGCCTCGACGGCCATCGTCGCATTCGAAACGGCGACGCGCTCCTCGTAATCGCGGGAAAAAAGCGTGCGCAATGCCCCAAGCGCGCCGGGCCGGCGGCGCACCGTTCGAAAGACCTTGCGGAGATCGCGCGTCGCGATGATCGGCATGGAAGGGACGTGTTTTCTGGCTGCGCTATCGGGGGACCCGTGGGCTGCTCGGGGGTCGGCGGAGTTGCGAAGGACCGAAACGCCGAACCTCTCGCTCCATGCCGCCCCGCACCATCGTTGCCGTCTCCAACGAATACGGAGCGGGCGGCGGAGCGGTCGGGAAGGCGGTCGCGGAACTCCTTGGCTTCGAGCTGGTCGACGAACAACTCCCCGTCGTCGTTGCCAGGCGCCTTCAGATATCCGAGCGGGACGCCGAGGCGGCGGAGGATACGCGCCGGACGGTCGGAGAGCGGGTTCTTGCGAGCCTCGAGCGAGCGACTCCGGAACTGGCAATGCCCAGCCTCGGGGCCGGTTTCGACGAGCGCTATCTCGCCGAGGTCCGCCGCGCGGTGCTCGAGTACGCCGCTCGCGGGCGGGTGGTGATCCTCGGGCGCGGCAGCGCCGCGATCCTCGGGCGACGGCCCGACGTCCTGCGCGTCTTCCTGCACGCACCGCGTCCCTGGCGTCTCGAGCGCATCGTCGAGGTGCACGGCGTCGACGAAGAGACGGCGGGGGCGGAGATCGATCGCATCGACGCCGCTCGGCGAGCGCATCTGCACGACGTCTTCCGCTTGGATTTCGGCGATCCGCACAACTACGATCTTTGTCTCGACGTGGCGCAACTCGGCCTTGAAGGAAGCGCCGCGCTGATCGACGCCGCCGTTCGCGCTTGACCATCGCTCGGGGATTCCTCGCGTGATCGAACGCCCGATCCCCAAACGCGCGCCGCTGCTCGCGGCGCTGCGTTACCGAGACTTCCGCCTCCTTTGGTTCGGCCTGCTGATTTCAAACCTCGGAACGTGGATGCAGTTCACGGCGATGGGGTACTTCGTGACGCAGATCGCCGGCTCGGCGCATCAGGCGGCGCTCGATCTCGGGTTCCTCGGGGCGGCGCGCGCGGTTCCGGTGCTGCTTCTCTCGCCGATCGCGGGCGTGGTTGCCGACACGCTGCCGCGGCGCGCAACGCTGATCGCCGCCAACCTCACGATGTCGCTTACGGCGCTCGCACTTGCGGTCCTCGCCACGCTCGGCCGGCTCGACATGGTGGGGCTCGTTCTCATCTCAATCGTCAACGCCGCAGCGCAGTCCTTCGACTCGCCGTCGCGGCAGAGCTGGGTGCCGCTGCTGGTCGACCGTGCCTACGTCGCCAACGCGATCGGCCTCAACTCCGTCGCCTTCAACGCGCCGGCGGTTATCGGACCCGCGCTCGCAGGGCTCTTGATCGTGTGGGTGGGCGTCGCGGGCTCCTTCTACGTCAACGCGGCGGCGACGCTCGCGGTGGTCGCCGCCGTCGCGGTGATGCGCCCCTCGCCGCCGACCGCGGCCCGCGGCGAATCACTGGGGGCGTCGATTCGACTCGGCATCGTCTTTCTCGCGCGCCATCCGATTCTGCGCTGGATCATCCTCGTCTTCGTCGCGACGGCGCTGCTCGTCCGCCCGTACAGCCAACTGATCCCGGCCTTCGCCGTGAACGTGCTGCACGCCGACGCGCGCGGTTTGGGATTGGCCGTCGCGTCGGCGGGGATCGGCGGTTTCGGCGGCGCGCTCGTGACCGCATATTTCGCGCAGCGCGAGCGGCGCTCGGTGCTCTGGCTCATCTCGGCGGCGACGATGTCATGCGGCGTGCTGGCGCTCGGCGTCGTTCCAAGCCTCGCGTGGTCGCTGCCGGTGCTCTTCCTAATCGGCATCGGCACGCTCGCTTTTTTGGGTTTGTCGAACGTCCTCATCCAGACGCTTGCGCCGGACGAAGTACGCGGCCGCGCGATCTCCGTTTATACGATGATCGCGATCGGCGTCGTGCCGCTCGGGGCCTTGCTGGACGGGGCAATTGCCTCGCGCATCGGCCTGCACGAGACCTATCTTTTAGCTGGAACGATCTGTGTTGCGGCGTTACTTGCCGTCTGGTTCGGCCGCCCGATCATCCGCACCGTCTGATTTCGCCCACGCCGATTTAAAAAAAAAAGCGAGTTGCGCTGATGGTGCGCAACTCGCATGGGACACGAAAGAAAAGGCCGAGTCTTAAGCGGCCTTCTTCCGGCGGCGGCGACGCGTTGTCTTGCGCGCGGCCTTCTTACGGGTGGTCTTGCGCGCACCCTTGCGGCGCGTCGTCTTGCGCGCGCCTTTGCGGCGCGTCGCCTTGCGCGCCGCTTTCTTGCGGGTCTTTCTGCGGCGCGTGGCTTTCTTCGGAGCTGCCGCTTTAGACGCGGCTTTCTTTCTCCGTCTCTTAGCTGCCATTATATGCAACTATCCTTTCTCCGGTCGCCTAGTCGACCAGGGTGGTTGCCTCTCTTATACAGTATTAGCGGATTTTATGCAAGTTTTGGCTTACGGCGACGCACGGATCGACATGCGCATCGATGGCTCCGGCGCGCACGCCGTCGTACTGCTCGCCGGATTTCCGCTGGCGCGCGAGATCTGGGACGCCGTCGCGCAACCACTCGCAGCAACGCATCGCGTGCTGCGCCCCGACCTTCGCGGCATGGGTGCATCGAGCGTCGTCGACGGTCCGTACCTGATGGAATTGCTCGCGAGCGATGTCGCCACCGTACTCGATGCCGTTGGGGTGGAGAGCGCGGCGATCGTCGGTCATTCCGCGGGCGGATACGTCGCACTCGCATTCGCGCGCATGTATGCCGAGCGCGTCGATCGGCTTGCGCTCGTGTGCAGCCGTCTTGTAGCGGATTCGCCTGATTTGGCGCGCTCCCGCAAGGACTTGGCCTCCACGGTGGAACGCGACAGCCGAATCGACGCGGTCGTCGAGGCGTACGTTCCGCGGCTACTATCGCAAACGACGCTGCAGCGTCATCCCGAGATCGCGCAGCGCGTGCGCGCGATCGCGGAGCGTGCGGATCCTCGCGGTGCGGCGGCGCTCTTGCGCGGCATCGCGATGCGCAGCGGCTCCGAGGATATCGCGCCGGAGTTGACGATGCCGGTGCTCGTGATTGCGGGCGGCGAGGATGCGATCGTGCCGCTCGACGAAGAGCGCGCCGTCGCGGCGGCGTTTCCGAACGCTACGCTCGTGATCGCCGAGCGCAGCGGTCACCTCCCGATGCTGGAGGAGCCCGACGTCACCACCTCGGCGCTCGCCGACTGGCTTAAGGGAAGGATCACGCCCGCGAGCTGCAGCGGATCGTAGGTGCCGACGCCGACGTCCTCCGTTAACGGCCACTCGTCGCCGCGGCGTGCCGCGCGGAGTGCGTCGAGTGCTTCCGGCAGCGCGAACTGTTCGCCGCCGATGCCGGCGACGAAATGGCCGCCGCGCACTTCGCCGCGAGCTTCCATGCGGCGCAGCGAGGGCAGCAACTCGCGCCACGGCGGCGCGAGGCTCTCGCGCGCGGTGACGTCGCGGCAGAGTACGCCCCAGCGTGCGAGGAGCCGGAGGGCGAAGGCGCAGGCGTCGACGCGCTGGGTTGCGGGGACGAGCAGCGTCCAGCGTCCGCCCGAGGAGCGGGGGCGGGCGCGATGCCCCTTCTCCCCGAGGCGCCGCTTCGCGTCGACCAACGAGCGCAGCGCGTCGAAACCGTCCGCCGTCACCAAGCCCGCAGCGACCAACTGCCAGAGTGCCTCCTCGACTTCGCTCGGCAGATGCTTCGTGCCCCGGACGATCTCGCCGAAGAACGGCGCTCCGCGCGCTTCGATCTGCGCGAGCACGTCGCGCGCGACGTGCGAGAGCGCGGTGGGGTCGTGGGTCGGGCGCGCGATCAGTTCCTCGGCGCTCTCGCGCGCGAAGAGCGCGATCGGCGCGAGTTTGGTCGGACGAACCCGGCGGCGTTCGTCATCGCCCGGCGCGAGCGCGGGATGGGGCGAGAGGCGGCCCCACATGACGTCGCCGGAGTAGCAGAGGCGATCGAGGTATTCGGGGCGGTATCCGGCGATACGCGCCGGGAGCACCTGTGCCTCCCACGCCGCTGCCGGAATTTCGTATCCTTCCAATTGACGGATCACGTGCAGCGTGCCGTCGATGCCGTGGAGGCGCGAGGACGGCGTCGCGTGCTGCCAGCGATATAGGAAGCGTACGTACTCGGCGATGCTGACCGGCTCGATCTCGCGCCGCAGCGTGCCGATCGTCAGCCTATGAATACGCGCGAGGACGCGTCTGTTACACCATTCGTTTAACGGCGCCGCACGTTGCGCAGCGCCCGGCGCTACGCTTTGCTTCGGCCGCTCTGCGGCCTCAACGTCTCTGCGCGCCCCCACCGCGACTATCGCGGTGGGCCCCCTCTGGCTCCGAAAACGGCCGCGCAGGACTTGGCCCTCGGTTTCGAGCGCGAGCAGCGCCGCTTCCACATCGGACGGATCGAGGCACAAGGTTGCGCAAAGTTCGCTGACGGTCGTGGGCCCGGCGGATTCGAGCCAACCCCGAAGGATCTCGGTGACCGCCTCTACGTCACCGACGCCGCCATAGGCGCGTTGTGCGAGCGTGAGCCGTTCCGCGCAGACCCAGAAGCGCAATGAACCATGCACGAGTGCGCTCGCGCGGTTCTGCGAGACCAGTTCGCCGAACCACTCCTCCCACGTCGCAATGGGCGGCACCACGACGAGCGTAGCGAGCGCGTCGTGCAGTTCGTCCGCGTCGCGAACCAGCGGCCACGATTCCCGCGTGACCTGCGCGATCGCCTCGGGATCGAGGATCCCCGCCTCGCCGTCGTCGCGAAGCGTCCGCCGCACCTGCACGGCACGCGCGCGCCGCTCCTCGAGCGGCGCGTCGTCGAGGAACGCGTACGGGTTTGCGTTGAGAATCTCGTGGCAGAACGGCGAAGGTTCCGGTGTGTCGATCGCGACCGTGCGAATCGCCCCGCTCTCTAGCGCTCGAAGGATTTCAACGAGCCCGTCGACATCCATCGCCTCGCGCAGACAGTTGTCGATCGTCTCGCGAACGAGCACGTGATCGGGGATGCGAATCGGCCCGCTCAAATTTTCGGGGCACGCCGCCTGATCGGGGAAGGTCGCCGCAAGCAGATCGTCGGCGCGCATGCGCAGGATCTGCGGGGGAACCTTGCGCCCACCGCTTCGCCTCAGGATCGCGAGCGAGCGCGTCGCGTTCCAACGCCAGCGCGCCGCGAACATCGGCGCGGGCAGGAGCGCCTGGGTCAGCACGCTCTGCACGCTTGCCGACTTCACGAACTCGAAGACGATCTCGAGCGGAAAGGCGTGCTGGTCGGAGAGTGAGAGCAAAACGCCGTTGTCGGTCGCGGCGGCCTGCAATTCGAGGTTGAAGGAGCGGCAGAAACGCTTGCGCAGCGTGAGTCCCCACGCGCGGTTGATGCGGGCGCCGAATGGTGTGTGCAGAATCAATTGCATGCCGCCGGCCTCGTCGAAGAATCGCTCCGCAACGACGGTCTGCGCGGTCGGCAGCGCGCCGAGCGCGGCTTTTCCCGCACGCACGTAGGCCGTCGCCTGCTGCGCGCCGGCGTCGTCGAGACCGCACTCGTCGCGCAGGAACGCCTGCGCCTGCGCATCGTCGCTCCGGTCGATCTCCTCGCGAACGGCGCAGACTTCACGCGAAAGCTCGATCGTTCGTCCGAGGCCTTCACCATTCCAAAATGGGATCGAGGGCGGAGCGCCGTGGGCATCCTCGACGCGTACGACGCCGGCTTCGATGCGTCGAATCTTCCACGAGTTCGTTCCTAGCAAAAAGATGTCGCCGGCCATCGATTCGATCGCGAAATCCTCGTCGAGCGTTCCGATCGTCTGCCCCTCCGGCTCGACGACGACGGCGTAGTTCGCGTTGTCGGGAATCGCGCCGCCGCAGGTGATCGCCGTCAGACGCGCCCCGCGCCTCGGCCGCAGGCGCCCGTTGACGCGGTCGTGGTGAACCCACGTTCCGCTTCGCCCGCGCGAGGTCGCGATACCGTCGCCGAGCATAGAGAGCACGGCTTCGAAATCGGCGCGCGTCAGGTTGCGATATGGATACGTCGAGCGCACGAGTGCGTAGAGTTCCTCGACGCCCCACTCGTGCTCGGAAGAGGCTGCGACGATCTGCTGCGCGAGGATGTCGAGCGGAGCGGACGGGATCGCGAGCGCGTCCATCGCCCCCGAACGGATGGCCCGCACGAGCGCGGCGCATTCCAGCAACTCGTCGCGGGTGGTTGCGTAGATCGTCCCCTTCGGGATCGCGCCGACCCAGTGGCCGGAGCGGCCGATGCGTTGAAGGCCGACACAGATCGCGCGCGGCGTTCCGAGTTGGACGACGAGGTCGATGCTGCCGATGTCGATACCCAGTTCGAGCGAGGCGGTGGCGACGACCGCGCGCAGCTCGCCGCCTTTCAGACGTCGCTCGGCCTCAAAACGTGCTTCGCGTGAAAGGCTGCCGTGATGCGGAAGGAGGACGCCTTCGCCCAGGCGCTCCGTGAGCGCGAACGCGGCGCGCTCGCTCATGCGGCGCGTGCCGACGAAGACGAGTGTCGTGCGGTGCGTGCGGATCTGCTCGGCGACGCGGTCGTAGATATCGCTCCACATCTGCGTGCTCGCAACGGCGCCGAGTTCGTCGGCGGGAACTTCGACCCGCACGTTCATCTCGCGCCGGCTCCCGACGTCGACGATCTGCGCGCTCTCGCTCAAGAAGCGCGCGACGTCCTCGATCGGCCGCACCGTCGCGGAGAGGCCGATGCGTTGCGGCTTCTTCCCGCCTTCGCGGGCAACGAGATCGTCGAGCCGGGCGAGCGTCAGCGCGAGGTGCGAGCCGCGCTTGTCGCCCGCCATCGCGTGGATCTCGTCGACGATGACCGTCGTGACGCCGGCGAAGAGACGGCGCGATTTCTCGGCGGTGAGCAGAATGAAGAGCGATTCCGGCGTCGTGACCAAGACGTGCGGCGGCGTGCGCAGCATACGGGCGCGCTCGGAGGTGGTCGTGTCGCCGGTGCGTACGGCCGTGCGAATGGTCGCGAGTGGGACGCCGCGCTCGACGGCACGCAACTGCAACTCGCGCAGCGGAAGCTCGAGGTTCTTGCGGACGTCGTTGCTGAGCGCCTTGAGCGGTGAGACGTAGAGCACCAGCGTTGCATCGGGCAGCTCCCCGCCGTCGGCGCGCCGCACGAGGTCGTCGAGACAGATCGAGAAGGCCGCGAGCGTCTTGCCGGATCCGGTCGGCGCGCAGATCAGGACGTCGTTCCCCGCCCGAATCAACGGCCAGCCGCGGCGCTGCGGCTCCGTCGGCTCGCCGTACCGATCCGAGAACCAGGCCCCGACCAGGGGATGAAGCTCCTCGATCACGCTCATCAGAGGCTCGCAGTATTCATCGAACGTATGTACGGCTCTTCTTTAAGAGAGGCGCTGCGCTGCGCGCCCCCGCGCGGACTTCGCCGCGTGGGGCCCCATCAATCAGCGGCGGAGCTCGGCGAGCGCTCGGTAGCCGGCCGCGAGCGAGGCGAGGTTGTCGATCCTCCCGTCGTGGAGCATGACCGTGAAGTCGCCGAGGGTCGCGGTTTCGACATCGATGTGCTCGGTCGGGTCGAGCCGTTGCTCGCGCGACGGGTGCGCGCCGGTCGCGAGAAATAGGAAGGCGCGCGCAGTGGAGCGGACCGGCTCCGCGGCGTAGATGCCGAGCAGCCGTACCTCGGCGACGGCATAGCCGGTCTCCTCGAGCAGCTCGCGCCGCGCGCAGTCTGCGGGATCCTCGCCGGTCTCGAGCATCCCGGCGGGCAGCTCGAGGCCGATCGAATCGGCGCCGTAGCGATACTGCCGCACCAGCACGACGCGCTCGTCGCGCGTGAGCGCGAAGATCATGACGAAGCCTGCGGATTCGCGCACGTAGTAGTCGGGGATGACGGTACCATCGGGCAGTTCGAGCGTGTCTTTACGAATGCGCAGAAAATGGGACTCGATCGCGTAGCTCGACGCGATCCGGCGCCATTGCGGCTTTTGCATGTTGCGAGCCTTGGCGACGAAGCATCCACGCCTCCTCTCGCGAAGCACGCGGCATGGACGAGCGCATCGTCGTCGTCGGCGGCGGAGCGATGGGGGCGGGTATCGCGGCGGTTGCATCGCGGGCCGGCTATCGTGTCGCGATCGTCGAGCCCGATGCACGGGCGTTAGCGCGCGCACGCGAGCGCGCTCCGGAGGCCGATTTTTTTACGGAGGTACCCGAAGACGACACGGCCGTGCTTGCGATCGAGGCCGTGCCCGAGCGGCTCGAGGCCAAGGTTGCCGTCTTTACGGCGATGGAGCAAAGGCTTCCGCATGCCGTGCTTGCGACGAACACCTCGTCGCTGTGCGTCCGCGAAATCGCGAATGCAAGCGGTTCGCCGGAGCGCGTGATCGGGCTGCACTTCTTCAATCCGCCGGAGAAGATGGCGTTGGTCGAGATCGTGCGCGCACCGTCAACCGGCGAGAACGCGCTCGCGCTCGCACGCCGATTCGTAGAGCAGATCGCCAAGACCGGCATCGTTACGGCGGATACGCCCGGCTTCGTCGTCAACCGCGTTGCGCGCCCGTTCTATCTGCAAGCGTTGCTGGCGCTCGTCGCGCAGGTTGCACCCGTCGACGAGTTGGATGCGCTCGCGCGCGGCATGGGTTTTCGCATGGGACCCTTCGAGTTGATGGACTTCATTGGGCTCGATGTCAATCTGGCAACCAGCGAATCGATTTACGAGCGCACGCAATACGAACGTCTCGCGCCCGTCGAGATGCAGCGCGCGCTCGTCGCGCAGGGGCGCCTTGGAAGAAAGTCCGGCGCCGGATTCTACTCCTACGACACAAAGCCGCCGCGTATCGACCTCCACCGCGTTCCCCGAGCCGCGCCGGATGCCCGGGAGCGCGTCGTCGTCCTGGGAGCCGGCGGACTCGCGGACGAGATGACGTCGTCGATCGCGGAACACTTCGCGCCGGTTACCCGCGTGGAGCGCGACGACGAGCTGGAAGATCTCACGACGGCGGCGACGATCCTCGTCGACGTCGGCGACGGCTCGAGCGATCGCGCGGCGGCGATCGAACGACTCGATGCCTCGCTTCCGCCGGAGTGCGTAATTTTCGTCGACGCCTATGCGAGCGATCCCGATGAATGCGCGAAACGCATGGCGTATCCGGATCGGCTCATTGGCTACGGCATCCTCGGCTCGCTCGAGCGACAGGCCGGTGTCGAAATCGTCGATAGCGACGCGGCATCGGACGATACGCTCGCGCTCGCACAGGAGATGTTCGAGGCGATCGGCCACGGCGTCGCCTTGGTGGCGAACGTACCGGGTCTCTTTCTCGGGCGCGTCGTCGGCGGGATCGTGAACGAGGCGGTCGCGGCGGTCCATGAAGGCGTCGCTAGCGCCGAGGACGTCGATACGGCCATGAAGCTCGGTACGAACTACCCGCTCGGACCCATCGAATGGGGAAGGGAGATCGGCGGCGGGCGCATTGCGCGCATCCTGCGGCGTCTAGCGGAGCGCGAAGGAGAGGCGTTTTTACCGAACCGCACGCTCTGGGTGCTCGATGTCGAGGATCGATCGCAAGTCGAAGCGATGGAAGAACCGGTGAGCTGGCTCCCGTCTATGGATACGTGAGGTAAACGGTTGCGTAGGTCCAGTAAAGCGTGCAGGTTGAAACCGTCGGTCCGCCCGAGGCGATGTAGAAGAACTCGTAATCGATATTCGGCGTGAGATTGCTGATCGTCGCCGTGCCGCTCGCATTGGTCTGAGCGCTCAACGTCGAGCCGCCGACCGTCGTGGATCCCGGGCAACCCGAAGCCGCCGCATTGGCATAGATCGTTCCCGAACCATTCGGCGGAACGGTCGCTGCCGAGTACGGGCTCCCATTGTAGGTCGCCGTTACCGTTGCCGTCGATGCCGAGGGATTCGGCGTCGGCGAGGGTGTGGCCGTCGGCGTCGGCGTCGGCGTACCGGCGGATTTACAGGCAGCGAGGATCAACGCCAGGATCCCCACAGCGAACAGAAGCCGTTTGGGCATGGCCGCGTTAGTTCGTCGCCCTCCGGTGCCGCTCCGCCCCGGAAAACGGACAACTTGAGGTTCCTCATGGCCCCAAGCGAGCGTCCGCCCCTCCAGGCCCTCGTCACGGAAGGTCCACGCGGTAGAAATCGGCGGCGTCGATCGTCATGCGTTGCGCTTTGCCGCCGGCGATCGCGTCGAATCGGATCGTGTCGGGGCCGAGCGCAAAGGAACCATCGGGACGCGGCGTCAACGGATCGAGCCCGTCGAGCGTGAGCCGGCCTTCCACGACGAGCACGCGCGTCACCACCGGCGAACCCCAGATCGTGGTTTCGTAGCGCCCGGCGTACGCGTCGTAACGACGCGGATGCGACCAGCGGCGCGGTCCGTAGTAGCGCTCGTTTCCGAACCATTGCGATCCGTACGTCGCGTCGACGACGTGCCGGCTTGCATTGCGCCCGAAGTGCAGCGCGTAGAGTGCGAAGTTGGGATCCGAGGACCAAAAGATATCCGGACCGCGCGGATAGAGTGTGTAGGAGGTGCCGTGGTCGATCATCGCAACGCGGCCGGTTACGCCCGCGACCGAGAACGTCGAACCATCGACGGCCGTGTACGTACCGCTGTAATCGGGGCCGTTGGGCGTCAGCGCCGGATCGGGCGGCGGCGGCGGCGCGGGGAGCGGTTCTCCCAGACTCTGCGCTCGCAGGACGCGCATCGCATAGAGCACGATCGCGCAAGGATGCAGCGGAGCCTCGACGAGATTTGCCATCGCGATGACGCCGAAGCCGCGCGTGAGGTTCGCTTGCATGCAAGCCGTGTATCCGGAGATACCGCCAGTGTGCCCGATGAGGTGGTCGCCGCCGTCGTTCATGATCGCGAGCCCGTAGCCGTACTCGCGATAATACTGCCGAGCCTCGCCGAGCACGGCCGTCGCCGAACCGGCGAGTTTGCCGCTGCGCAGGCGGTCCGCAGAGGTCATGGCGGCAAAGGTTTGGGGAGCGAGCAGCGCCCTGCCGTTGACGGTGCCGGCGTTCAAGTAGAAGCGCAGGTAGCGCGCCATGTCCCCCGGCGTCGAAAGCACGGATCCCGCGGGATTTACGAAGTCGACGGGACGCGACGCGACGAGCGCCGGATGCAGCGGCGGGGGGCGATCGGCATCACGGAACTCGTAACCGCTCGCGGCCTGCGCGAGCGTCTGTGGCGTGAAGACCGGCGAACTCTCCGTCATGCCGAGCGGGTCGAGCACACGTCCTTGGAGTGCGTCGGCCCACGAGCGGTGGTCGACCGCGGCGAGCACGGCTCCTACGGTCGCAAAGCCGTCGTTGGAATACGACCATGCCGTGCCGGGAGGGAACAGTGTGCGCGCAGCGTGCAACGCCCAGATGTCGAACTCGAAACCCGGTGCGAAGGAGAAGTCGTCGGGGATGCCTGCCGTATGTGAGAGCAACTCGTGCAGGAGGATCGGCTTGCCGCCGGAGTCGATCGAGAACCAGGGCAGATAGCGCTTCACGTTTGCATCGAGATCGACGCGATGCTCGTCGCGCAGTTCGAGCAGCGCGAGAGCGGTCATCGACTTGGTGATCGAACCGACGGCAAAGCGCGTTGCGGGCGTAACCGGAATCCGCGCATCGACGTTCGCATAGCCCAGCGTGATGATCGCGAGCGTGTGCGAGCGATCGGTGATGGCGACGGAGAGGCCCGGCGTTCCTTGCTCGGACATCGCCCGCGGCGCGTAGGCGCGAATCGCCGCGAGTGCGTCGTCGATGCCGGGCGGCGCGGGTGCGGGCGCCGCCACCGACGGGGAAGCGAACGTGCAGGTGAAGAGCGCCGCAAGGCAAGCGCGTGTCCACCGGCGAGGCGCGAACGAACGTTCGGTACGCAACGCGAGGTCCTCCAGGAGAGACGACGAGAAAAACTCGCAACAACCTCCGAGATTCGGCTGTTACAACCCTGGGAGGCTCCGAAACATGGCAAGAATCTACGAAAACCTCGCGGACACGTTCGGCAACACTCCGCTCGTGAAGATCCCCCGGCTCTGCAGGAATATTCCGGCGACGGTTCTCGTGAAGATGGAATCGTTCAACCCGGCAGGCTCGGTCAAAGACCGCATCGGCGTCGCGATGATCGAAGCCGCGGAGCGCGACGGTCGCCTGCGGCCGGGTATGACCATCCTCGAGCCGACCAGCGGCAACACCGGCATCGCGCTCGCCTTTGTCGCCGCGGCGAAGGGCTATCCGTGCATTCTCGTGATGCCGGAGACGATGACCATCGAGCGCCGCAACTTGCTCAAGGCATACGGCGCGCAAGTCGTGCTCACGCCCGGAGGCGAGGGCATGAAGGGCGCGCTCGCGCGTGCCGAGCAGATTCGCGCGGAGCAGCCGCATCGCTATTTCGCTCCGCAGCAGTTCGACAACCCGGCGAATCCGGAGATTCATCGCCGCACGACCGCCGAAGAGATCTGGCGCGACACGGATGGTGCGGTCGACGTTGTGGTCAGCGCGATCGGGACCGGCGGCACGATCACCGGCGTCGGCCAGGTCCTCAAATCGCGCAAGCCCAGCGTTCGCATGATCGCCGTCGAGCCCGACGCGTCCCCAGTTCTCTCGGGCGGCACGGCCGGACCGCACAAGATTCAGGGAACCGGCGCCGGCTTCGTGCCGCAGGTGCTCGACCAGTCGATCTACGACGAAATCATTCGGGTGACCGACGCGGATGCGATCGCAACCGCGCGCCGCGCGGCGCGCGAGGAAGGCATGCTCGTCGGCATCTCGACCGGCGCGAACATCTGGGCGGCGCTGCAGGTTGCAGCGCGACCGGAGTTCAAGGGCAAGAGCATCGTGACCATCGCCTGTGACACCGGCGAGCGCTATCTGAGCAACCCCGTCTTCGCCGAGCAAGAAGCCGTCATCGTCGAGCCCGCGCTCGTTTGACGTCCAGCGAACCGCTGATCTCCGGCGAGCCGCTCGTCGAGGTTACGCGCGGCGACCTCGTGGAGTCCGTTCATCGCATCGCCGCCTGCGCGTGCGATGCGCGCGGCGACGTCGCGCTCGCCATCGGCGACGTCGACGCCCCGGTCTTCCTGCGATCTGCCGCGAAGCCGTTCATCGCCGCCGCCGCGATTGCCGCCGGCGTTCGCGAAACGTTCGGCCTCGACGAGCGCGAGGTTGCGATCATGGCAGCCTCGCATTCGGCGCAACCCTTCCACCTGGAGGCCGTGCGTTCGATCCTGCGCAAGATCGGCATGGGCCAGAGCGCGCTCCTTTGCGGCGCGCAGCTCCCGTACAACGAGGAGGCGGCGCGCGCTATGCTGCGCCGCGGCGAAGCGCCGACGACGTTGCACAACAACTGCTCGGGCAAGCACGCGGGCATCCTGGCCTTGTGCCGCGTGCTGGGCGCGGACCCCGCGACCTACCTCGATCCCGCGAACCCGGCGCAGCGAGCCATTCTTTCCTTTTGCGCGCGCCTCTCCGACGACGACCCGGAGGCGTGGCCGCTCGCGGTCGACGGATGCGGCATCCCGGTCTATGCGACGCCGCTGCGGCGTGCGGCGCTCGCATTTGCGCGCTTCGCCTCGCTCGAAGGCATCGCGCAAGCCGACGCTGCCGCGCTGAAGATCGTGCGCGACGCGATGATCGCGCACCCCGAGTATGTCGCGGGGACCGGTGAATTCGATAGCGAGTTGATGCGCGTGGGCGCGGGAAGGATCGCTTCGAAAGGTGGCGCCGAGGGCGTCCACGGCGCCGCCGTGATCTTTTCGGGCCTCGGCTACGCATCGAAGGTCGTCGACGGTGCTGCCCGAGCTCGCGCGCTGTTTTCCATCGCGGCGCTCCGGCACCTCGGCGCGCTCGAGGAGGAGCAGATGGCGAAGCTCGCCTCCTTCGCAAAGCCGGTCGTGTATAATCGAGCGGGACGCGCGGTCGGCGAGATTCGGGTTGCCGCCGCTGCGTTCGAGCCGGAGCACGCGAAAGATCACGGGATTGGCTGATTACCTCGAAGGGTTGCGAGATCGAGTTCTGATCTTCGACGGCGCCATGGGAACGGAACTCATGGCGCTCGGCCTCGCTGCATCCGATTTCGGCGGCGAGCGGTACGCGGGCTGCAACGAAGCGCTGGTGCTTTCGCGGCCGGACTTGATCCGGCGCGTTCACGATGCCTATCTCGAAGCCGGCGCCGATGTCCTCGAGACGGATTCGTTTACGGCTTCGCGCCTCAAACTCGACGAGTACGCTCTTGGCGAGCGCACGCGAGAGATCAACGTGGCGGCGGCCCGTATCGCGCGCGAAGCCTGCGAGGCGAGCGCGACGTCCGATCGCCCGCGCTTCGTGGCCGGCTCCATGGGGCCGACGGGCATGCTCGTTTCATCCTCCGATCCCGCGCTCTCGAAGACCACGTTCGAGGCGCTCGCGGCAATCTACGGCGAGCAAGCCCGCGCGCTCGTGGAAGGCGGCGTCGATCTGCTGCTCCTCGAGACGATGCAAGACCTGCTCGAACTCAAGGCGGCGATCGCAGGCATCACGCGCGAGTTCGCGAGCGGCATGCGACGCGTTCCGATGCAGGCGCAACCGACGCTGATCACCGAGGGTAAGATGCTGCTCGGCACCGATATTCGCGCCGTTTGCGCCGTGCTCGACGCGCTGCCGGTCGACGTGATCGGATTGAATTGTTCGACCGGTCCCGCGCAGATGCGCGACTCGATCCGTTATTTGTGCGAGAATTCGCGTTGCTTCGTCTCGGTGATTCCAAACGCCGGGCTGCCCCTGATGGGCCGGCGCGGCGAAACGATCTATCCCGAGTCCCCGGCCGAACTCGCGCGGGAGTTGGGAGAGTTCGTACGGGAGTACGGCGTCGACGCCATCGGCGGCTGCTGCGGCACCACCCCGGCACACATTGCCGAGCTGCGAAAGACGCTCGACGCAATCGCGCCGGAGGCAAATGAAGCAAGACATCGGCGTGCGTTGACCAATGCAGGTTCCCGGCATCCGCAGCACGTGGCCTCCGCGATGACGGCGGTGAGTTTGGAACAGGAGCCTCGCCCGCTGCTGGTCGGCGAGCGCATCAACAGCCAGGGTTCGCGGCGCACGAAGCGTTTGCTGCTGGCGGACGATTACGACTCCATCACGCTGCTGGCGCGCGAGCAAGTCGACGGCGGCGCGCACGTGCTCGACGTCTGCTGCGCGCTGACCGAGCGTAGCGACGAAGAGGCGCAGATGCGAGAGATCGTGAGGCGATTAGCGCAATCGGTTGAGGCACCGCTGATGATCGACTCCACCGAGCCGGACGTGCTCGAGAGGGCGCTGCAAAACTATCCCGGCCGCGCCATCGTCAACTCGGTGCACCTCGAAGCCGGGCGTGCGAAAATCGACCGCGTCCTGCCGACGGCGATCGAGCACGGCGCCGCGGTCGTCGCGCTCACGATCGATGAGCAAGGTATGGCGAAAACCGCCGAACGCAAACTGGAGGTCGCGCGTCGCATCTACGACATCGCCGTCGGCGAGTACGGCTTGCCCGCGGGTGCTTTGATCTTCGACGCGCTCACCTTTACCCTCGCCACGGGAGAGCAAGAGTTCGCGGAATCGGCGATCGCGACGATCGAAGGCATTCGCAGGATCAAAGCGGCGCTGCCGGGCGTGTTGACGTCACTCGGCGTTTCCAACGTATCGTTCGGACTCTCACCGCCGGCGCGCGCCGCGCTCAATTCGGTCTTTCTCCATCACTGCGTCGAGGCCGGTCTCGACTGCGCGCTCGTCCATGCGAAGGAGATCGCACCCTACGCCGAGATCGACGCGCAGGCGCGCGAGCGCTGCGACGATCTGGTCTTCAATCGGCGGCCCGACGCCTTGGCACGGCTCATCGAACACTTCAGCGCCACCCCGAGCGCCGCGAACGACGCCGGCGAAATCGAGGGGGCGGAGGATCGGCCGATCGAGGCGCGCATCCACGAAGCGATTCTGCGCCGGCGCAAGGACGGGATCGAGGTAAAAATCGACGAGGCACTGCAGACGCGCACGGCCGTCCAGGTGCTCAACGAGATCCTGCTCCCCGCCATGAAGGAGGTCGGCGACCGCTTCGGCGCGGGCGAGTTGATCCTGCCCTTCGTGTTGCAGTCGGCCGAGGTGATGAAGAAGGCCGTCGCACATCTCGAGCAGTTCCTCGAGAAGACGGACGGAGCGACGAAGGGGAAAATCGTACTCGCGACGGTCTTCGGCGACGTGCACGACATCGGCAAGAATCTCGTGGGCACGATTCTCTCGAACAACGGCTACACGGTCTACGATCTCGGCAAGCAAGTGCCGATGAATACGATCATCGAGAAGGCGGTCGAGGTCGACGCCGACGCGATCGGCCTCTCGGCGCTCCTGGTCTCGACCAGCAAGCAGATGCCGGTCTGCGTCGCCGAGCAGGATTCCCGCGGTTTGCACTTCCCGGTGATCGTCGGCGGTGCGGCGATCAATCGCGATTTCGGACGGCGCATCGCGTTGCTCGGCGGCGAGCGTTTCTTCGAGCCGGGACTCTTCTACGCGAAGGATGCCTTCGAGGGGCTCGAGATCATGGACACGCTCACCGGAGAGAAAGAGCGGCGCCGCGACTTCGTCGAGCGCATTCGCGCCGAAGCGGTCGCGCAGCACGTGCGCGCGGGCTCGAGCGGCAACGGTTCGAGCGCGGGAACGGTCTCGGCGATTCGCTCGCAAGCCGCACGGATTCCGGCGCCTCCGTTCCTGGGTGTTCGTACGCTCGACGACATCGACGTGCGCGAGCTGTGGGAATGCTTCGATTTGCGCAGCCTGTATCGGCTCTCGTGGGGCGCCGCGAATACGAAGGGCGCCGAGTTCGAGAGACTTCTGCGCGAGGACTTCGAACCGCGCCTGCAACGCTATCGGAAGCAAGCCGAGGGCGGCGAGATCCTGCAGCCCAAGGCCGTCTACGGCTACTTCCCCGCCGCCGCCGAAGGCGACGACGTCGTGCTCTTCGATCCAAGCGACGCGTCGCGCGAGATCGCGCGTTTTCGTTTTGCGCGTCAGGCCGGCGGCGAACACCTTTGCCTTGCCGATTACGTTCGCGAGCGGCGCGAGGAGGGCGAGCGTGACGTCGTCGCCTTGCAGATCGTCACCGTCGGCGAAGAGGCGTCGCGTCGCGTCGCAGCCCTGCACGCCGCAGGCGATTACGGCGAATCCTACTTTCTCCACGGCTTCTCGGTTCAATCTGCGGAGGCGCTCGCCGAGAGAGTCCATCGCCGGATTCGCGAGGAACTCGGAGTCGGAGCCGATCGCGGCAAGCGCTACTCGTGGGGCTACGGCGCTTGTCCGGATCTCGCGCAGCACGAAATCGTCTTTCGGATACTCGATGCCACCCGGCGCATCGGCGTGCACCTCACGGAAGCTTTCCAAATGGTTCCCGAGCAGTCGACCGCCGCGATCGCCCTGCATCATCCCAAAGCGAGCTACTTCAACGCCGCCGCCGTGCGAGAGCTTTCAACGCCCTAGGGAACCTCTGATTAATCCGCTGTACCGAGCGCAACGAGCGTTTTCGTCGCAGATCGAGGAGCGAGGAGGGAGCATACTGGAAGGCGTCTGTGACCGACGCAGCGACAATGAGATGCGGCGAAAACACCGTTGCCCTTCGGGTTTGCGCCCCGAGGGCCCGTCTGCGTCGTCGCCCGCTCGGTCACAGACTGCTGTGGGTATGCTTCCTCGCGGTCTCCTTGCATCCAAACCCTCGGGGCGTCAAACGATCGGCACATGGGATTAATCAGAGGTTCCCTAAGTGCTTGCACGGCATTGGTCTAGGGTGATAGACTAGACCTGATGAAGCAAGTCAACCTGTACCAGGCCAAGACGCATCTATCGCTCCTCGTGGCCGAGGCGCTGAAGGGAGAGGAGGTCGTGCTGGCTCGCAACGGGACGCCCCTCGTGCGGCTCGTGCCGGTGGAGAAGAGAAAGCCGAGCGATGCCTTCGGTATGGACCGTGGTAAAGTGTGGATCGCGCCGGACTTCGATGAAACGCCGGAAGACTTCAAGGATTACATGTGAACGGCGTCCTGCTCGACACGCATGTCTTCCTCTTTCTCGTTGACGACGTGGAACGCGTTCCGCTATCGGTTCGGAAGGCGATCGACGATGCGGAGCAGCGCTTCCTTTCGGTTGCCTCGATGTGGGAAATGGCGATCAAAATCTCCATCGGGAAACTGCGCTTGCCGGAGGCGATCGAACGGTATATCCCGTCGCGCACCTCGCAGGCATTGATCCGTCCCCTACCGATCTTGGCGGGGCATGTCATGCGCGTTGCTTCTCTTCCCCCGCTCCATCGCGACCCATTCGACCGTCTTCTCGTATCGCAAGCGCTCGAGGAAGGCTTGACTCTTCTCACGATGGATCGGCAGGTGGCGCAATACGACGTGCCGTCTCTGGGCGTTCCGAGAACCAAAGGCCGGCGCAAGCGCCGGACGCGCTAGCGACCCCGGCGGCAGAGGTTCCCCGAATCGGAGGCGAATAGCGAAGACGCATGGACATTCGGACCGTCCTGCTTCTGGCACTCGGCGTCATCACCGCGGTGTACGTCGTCGTTTGGTCGACGACGATTCGTCGGCACGGCGGATTTTTGTGGCCGAAGCCGATCGAGCTGGCCATCGGCTTCGTCACCGATTTCTTCGATACGCTCGGGATCGGATCGTTCGCGCCCACGATCTCGCTTTTCAAGTTCTTCCGGCTCGTTCCCGACGAACGCATTCCGGGTACGCTGAACGCCGGCCACGCACTGCCGACGATCGTCGAGGCACTATTCTTCATCGCGATCGTTGCCGTGAGTCCGCTGACGCTCATCTCGTTGATCGTCGCTTCGGTTGCCGGCGCATGGCTCGGAGCAGGCCTCGTCGCGCGGTGGCCGAGGCGATACGTGCAGATCGGTATGGGCGGTGCATTGCTCGTCGCCGCGGCCCTTTTCGTCATGCGGAATCTCAATTGGCTTCCCGGCGGCGGCACGGCGCTCGGTCTATCGGGTGTGAACCTCGCAATTGCCATCGTGGCGTACGTCTGTTTGGGAGCGCTGATGACGCTGGGGATCGGACTCTACGCGCCGGCGATGATCACCGTGAGCCTGCTGGGCATGAATCCCATTACCGCCTTTCCGATCATGATGGGCTCGTGCGCCTTCCTGATGCCCCCGGCCAGCCTTCGCTTCATTCGCTTTGACGCATACTCGCTGCGCGCCGCGCTGGGTTTGACCATCGGCGGTATTCCCGCGGTCGTCATCGCGGCAAAGATCGTCAAGTCGCTGCCGCTTACCTCCGTGCGGTGGCTCGTGGTGATCGTCGTCGTCTACGCTGCGGCCACGATGCTGCGCTCGGCATTGAAAGAACGCGGGCAGACGGCTGCGACCGAATACAGCGTGACGCCGAGCGACACCCTTGCTTGAGGCGCGTACGCGCTTGCGCGTGCGCTTCGGAGAAACGGATGCGGTCGGCGTCGTCTTCTACCCGAACTACTACACGTTCTTCGATCTCGCCGCCGACGCGCTGCTGCGCGAAGCCGGCTATCCACCGGCGGAAGTGCTTCGAAATACGGGTTTCAGCTTTCCCATCGTGCAGAGCGGCGCGCGCATCTTCGCGCCGCTTTTCCACGACGACGAGATCGAGATCGCGAGCCGCGTGGCGGAGGTGCGCACGCGAGGCTTTCGCGTCGAGCACGAAATATTCAAGAGCGGCAATCGCATCGCCGAAGGGTTCGAGATCCGCGTTCACGCGCGCCGCGCCGGCGATTGGTTGGAAGCCGTCGCCCTGCCGGAAGCCGTCCGCAAAGCGTTGACGGAAGGCTAGGCCGTGGCGGCGAGCCCGTTGTAGACGAACTGTCCGGCGACCACCGTGCCGATGACCGCGTAGTGCTCGTCCCAGATCGAGAGATCCGCGCGTAAGCCGGATGCGATGCGCCCCAGGAGATGATCGTGGTGAATGAGTTTCGCGGGCGCAAAAGTCGCGGCGACGACCGCGCGCGCGAACGGCAACTCCGCGTACGACATGTAGTTGCGCACGGCCTCGTCCATTTGCAGAGCGCTGCCGGCGATCGTGCCGTCCGCCGAGCGCATGACTCCACCCTCGATGTGGTACCCGGGATCGGCCGCCGGCATGTTGTCCGTGGCGAGCACGAGACGTTCGCCCAGCGTGCGGTGGAGGAAGTCGATCATCACCGGCGAGATGTGGTAGCCGTCGCAGATGACCTGCACGAGCGTGCGCCGGTCTTGAATGAAGGCCGCAAGCAGTGAGGGATCGCGATGATCCAACGGAGGCATTCCGTTGAACGCATGCGTCAACGAGCGGAAGCCGAGGCCGATCGCGAGCATTCCGTCACGATAACGTGCCGCCGTGTGGCCGGCCGAGCAAGCGACGCCGTGTTCGAGGAAGACTCGCACGGCATCCGCGGCGCCTTCGATTTCGGGAGCCAGCGTCACCATCAAACAACCGCCGCGGCAAGCATCGATCATTTCCCGCGCCGCGGCTGCAGAAGCCGGGCGCAGCCACTCGCTGCGGTGCACGCGCCGGAACTTCGGGTTGAGGAACGGGCCCTCGAAATGCACGCCGAGACAGCGCGCGCCGTGCGGCTCCTCCTCTTCGATCACGTGCGCGGCCTCGACGATCTCCGATGCCGCGTGCAGCATCGATTCCCATGGCGCGGTCATGATGCCGGCGACGAAGCCGGTCGCCCCGACGCGTGCATATTCGCGCGACGCGACCGGAACGGCGTAACCCTGATCGCGATTGAAGAGGTATTCGCCCGCACCGTTGGTGTGAACGTCGATCATTCCTGGAGCGATCGTACTTCCGGCCGGAAGCGGCACGTCGACGTGCCCTTCGGCGGGAAGGACCGCGTCGATGCGGCCCTCCGATATTCCCAAACGCCCGAAGACCGACGACCCGTCGCCGATCGCGATGAACGCGGGCCCCAGGGTGAGTCCCACAGCGGCTGCCTTCGCTGCTTTCGTCCTCGCCCCTTGCCGCCCGGCGGCTATCCGCGAATCAGTGCGAGGGCTTCGTCGCGATGCTGCTCCATCAGCTCGCGCGTGTCGCCTTCGACGTTGAGTCGCAGGAGCGGCTCGGTGTTCGAAGGGCGAACGTTCATCCACCAGTCCGGATACGAGATCGTGACGCCGTCGAGGTGATCGATCTGTGCGTCCCGGTAGTGCGACTCGATGAGCGCCAGCTTCGCGGCTGAGTCCGGGACGTGCGTGTTGATCTCGCCGGAACGGAAACGCGTGTCGATGGGCGCGATGACTTCGCTCGGAGGGACTGCTGCCTCGCTGAAGACCTCGAGACATTGCATGAGAGCGATCATGCCGGAGTCCGCGTACCAGTTGTCTTTAAAATAGAAATGGCCGCTGTGCTCTCCCCCGAAGACGATATCCTTTTCGCGCATCGTCTTCTTGATGATCGAATGACCGACTTGCGAGCGGATCGGCACCCCGCCGGCCCGTTCGACCAGTTCGGGAACGCTGCGACTGCAGATCAGATTGTAGAGAATCTTCGCACCGGGATGGCGCTTGAGGATGTTGAGGGCGACGAGCGCCGTCACCGTACTGCCGTCGACGAGCTGCGCTTTTTCGTCGACGATGAACATCCGATCGGCATCCCCGTCGAATGCGGCGCCGAGGTCGCAACCGTGTCGTTTGACCGCCGCCTGGAGATCCGCCATGTTCTCGGGCTCGATCGGGCTCGCCGGATGATTCGGGAAACTGCCGTCCAACTCGAAGTAGAGCGGCATGACTTCGCATGGAAGATACTTGAAGACGTACGGCACCGTCTTCCCGGCCATTCCGTTCCCCGCGTCGATGGCGATCTTGAACGGCTTGATCTTCGCGCGGTCGACGAACGAAAGGCAGTGCGCCGCGAAGTCGTCGAGAACCTCTCGTTGCGAGATCGAGCCGGGGCCCTTCGCGGGCGGCGGAAGCTCGCCGGAAAGAACGCGGTCGCGAATTTGCGAGAGGCCGGTATCGAGCGAGATCGCTTCTGCTTGCGCGCGCGTGAACTTCATGCCGTTGTAGTCCGCCGGGTTGTGCGAGGCGGTGATCATGACGCCTCCGTCGAAGCCGAACTTGCCGACCGCGAAGTACAAGGCGTCGGTCGAAACCAGGCCGATGTCCACCACGTGAGCGCCTGCCTCGCTTGCTCCGCGAGCAAAAGCCTCGAAGAGCGCCGTGCCGGAGGCGCGCATGTCGCGCCCGACGACGATGCGCCGCGCGCCGAGTAGCGGAACGAAACATCGCCCGATGCGGTAAGCGACGTCGTCGTTCAGCTCTGACGGATAAATCCCGCGAACGTCGTAGGACTTGAAGATGCTCGCATCGAGCCGCGCCGCCATGGCGCCCTGTTCGGAGATCGGGTGCTAAAACCCCTGCCGGCACTGAGAGTGCGCGATGCGGGAACGGTCATCTTTACCGTCTTTCTCGTGTTGGTCCTCGGCTTAGCCGTGCAAGGTGCATTTCAAACGCGAGCAAGCATCGCCGACACGTTCAATCGCGAGGCGGACATGCAGCGTGCGCAGATCGATTTGCAGGAGATGCGGCGACTGCAGATCGACGAGGAGAACTCGCTGCGCGGTTTCGTCTTGACGCGGGATCCGTTCTACGTCCAACAATATGCGATCGCGTCGGCGCAGTGGGCGGCGAAGGAGACGGCCGTCCATGACGCATTGGTCGGCGAGCATCTCGATCGCGCGCTTCAAGTGCTCGATTTTTATGACACGGTGCAGAGCCGATGGCGCGCGGAGATCGCGGTCCCATTGCTCGAGCGGCCGCGCAGCGGCATCATCGCGCTCGACAAAAAGAACAAGGCTTTCATCGACAACGAGGCCCAGACGGCGGAGGCGGTGCGCACCGCTCTCGTCGGTACGAGTTCGGCGCTCGCGCGCAGCACCCAAGACCAGATCAATAGATCCTCGTACGTGCGCGCCTTCTGGCTGCTCGTCTTCGGTCTGCTCGCGGTCCTCTTTAATGCGTATCAATCGCGACTGACGCGCGAACTGGAACAGGAGCGGATGATCACCGGGGTCTTGCAGCAGGCGTTCCGCAGCGGCCACGTTCCCTTGCCGAGTTGCGAGGTGGGCTCGACCTATCTCTCGGCGACGAGCCGGCTGCGGGTCGGAGGCGACGTCTTCGACGTCTTCCGGCTTTCGGAAACGCAAGCGCTGCTGCTGGTCGCGGACGTGAGCGGGAAGGGCGTCGACGCCGCGGTTCTCACGGCATTCGTGCGCTTCAGCGTGCGCTCGATCGCATTGCGTGGCAGCGATCCGGCCGCGATCCTCACCGAGGTCAACCAAACGTTTGCCAAGACCGTCGACAATCCGTCGCTCTTCGTCACGATGATCGTCGGGATTTTGGATTGTTCCACGGGCTCGTTCACCTACGCAAGCGCCGGGCACGATTCGGCCTACGTTCGGCGTTCCTCACACGTGGAGGCTCTGCCGGTGACCGGCCCGCTCTTGGGCGTGATGGAGGCCGCATACGCGACGAAGAGCGTGCTCCTGAAGGCCGGCGAAACGATCGTGCTCGCGACCGACGGGCTGACGGAGGCGCGCTCGCGCTCCGGCGAGCTGCTCGGCGAGCAAGGCGCGATGGAGTGGATCGCATCGGGTCCGCACGATGCGCAAGCCCTTGCGGACTATCTGACCGCGTGCGTTCGGCGCCGCAGCGGCAATCGTCCGAGCGATGACCTCGCGCTCTTGGTCATCCGCCGCGAAGGCGGTGACGATGCGTAGGCTCTGCATCGCGTTTCTCGTGATTCTCGGCCTTCTCTGCACCGCAGCGACGCCGACGGGATGTCGCATGCACCCCGGTCTGCAAGTCGTACTCTACGGCGTCGGCGACGATCCCGGCGTTTTCCTCTGGGACTCGCGCTTCCGCCTACGCGCGTACCACGCGGCCTCCTTCGATGAGGCGCAGGCGCTGTTGCCGCACGCGCTTCTCGTCGGGGGCGGCACACGTGCGGTCGTCCTCTCCTGCTTTACCAACTTCGTCCAGCCGAAATACCGGCTGTTCCCCGACAATGCCGTCGACGTGCGCGTTCTCACCGGCTCGCTGCGCGGCCGCACTGGGTGGGTGCTCGGCGGCGACGCCCGCACCATGCACTAGGGGCCGTTTCTTTGGCCCATACGTGCGTCGCCTCGGGGCTCGTTTACCGTAGTAAACGTCGCCCGCTCGGCTCCTTCGTCTGAACCAAAGGAACGGTCCCTAGCGCCGTTGTCTTCGTCTCTAAGCGTCGTAGTAGAGGTAGAACTCGTATGGGTGCGGGCGGATTTCGACCGGGCGCAGTTCACGCTCCGTCTTGAACGCAATCCATTCGCGCACGAAGCTCTCGCTGAAGACGCCGCCCTGCGTGAGGTACGCATGGTCGCTTGCAAGGGCGTCGAGTGATTGCCGCAGCGATCCGGGAACCGAGCGGATCTTGGCGGCCCTCTCCGGCGCGAGATCGTAGATGTTCTCGTCGAGCGGACCGAAGCCGGCAGCGACGGGGTCGATCTTGCGCTTGATACCGTCGATGCCCGCGCAGAGTAGCGCCGCGAAGGCGAGGTACGGATTCGCGGTCGGATCGGGTGGGCGAAACTCCAAACGTTTCGAGGCGGGCTTGCCCTTGTAGAAGACCGGGATGCGGATGGCTGCGGAGCGGTTGCGCGCCGAGAATGCAACGTTGACCGGCGCTTCGTAATGCGGCACCAGGCGCTTGTACGAGTTCGTCGTCGGCGCGCAGAACGCGAGCAGGGAGTCGATGTGCGTGAGGAGGCCGCCGATGTAGTAGAGCATCATCTCCGAGGCTTCCGCGTAACCGGTCGCGTCGTAGAAGAGGGGCTTGTCGTCTTTCCACAGCGACTGGTGGACGTGCATTCCGGAGCCGTTGTCGCCGAAGACGGGCTTCGGCATGAAGGTGACGCTCTTGCCGTGACGCGCCGCGACGTTCTTCACGATATACTTGAATGCCATCAGATTGTCGGCCGTGCGTAGCAGCGAGTCGAAACGGAAGTTGATCTCGGCTTGGCTCGCGCCGACTTCATGGTGCTGCATTTCGACCGGCATCCCCCATTCGGCAAGGGTGAGCGCCGTTTCGGCTCGCACGTCCGCCTGCGTGTCCGAGGGCGGAACCGGAAAGTAACCCTCCTTCGGCCGCAGCGTGTAGCCGCTGGGCTCGACGGCGGAGTTCCACGAGCCTTCGCGCGAATCGACTTCGTAGAATGCGCGGCTCGACGTGTTCTCGTACGACACGCGGTCGAAGTAATGAAACTCGGCCTCCGGGCCGAACGAGGCGCTCGTCGCGATGCCGGTCGAGCGCAGGTACTCCTCGGCTTTGCGCGCGATGTTGCGTGGGTCGCGCTCGTAGAGCGCGTGTTTGACCGGATCGAAGACGTCGCATACGAACGAAAGCGTCGGAACCGCCCGGAACGGATCGAAGACGGCCGTCGTCCAATCGGGCCGCAGGATCATGTCGGATTCATGGATCGATTGAAATCCCCGAATCGAGGAGCCGTCGAAGCCGATTCCGTCCTCGAGCGCTTGCGCGTCGATCTGATCCGCCGGAACGCTCGTGTGCTGCCACGTACCGGGCACATCGGTGAATTTCAAATCCACCATCTTCGCGCCGCCCTCTTTCATGTATGCAACGGCATCTCTCGCAGTGAGCACGTTCTTTTTCATGCCCGTCGAGTTTCGTCTCATACGGCTGCGACGCCGTTATCCACGCGGTTAACGCTGCGGCTGCCACCTTCTCCACCTGGATAGGCAGGACGAGATTCCGTAGGCTCAGCGCTTCTTGGCAAAAACGCGAAGGCTGCCGTCCGTCAGCCGAATGCGTTCCATCTCGATCGTATAGACCTCGTCCAGCAGCGGGCTTTCGAGGACGGCGTCCGGACGGTCGGCGATGCGCAGCCGCCCGGAGCCGAGGACCAAGAGCCGATCGGCATAGGCGGCCGCGTCGTTGAGATCGTGCAGCGCGCAGAGAATGCTCTTGCCTCGGCGGGCGAGCCGCTGCAAGAGCCCGAGCATCCGCTGCGCCACGTGGACGTCGAGATGGGTGGTCGGCTCGTCGAGGAGGAGCACCGGGGTCTCCTGCGCGAGGGCCAGCGCGATCCAGATGTTGCGGCGCTCGCCGCTCGAGAGCGTCGAGAAGACGCGATCGCGCATGCGCTCCATGCCGACCTCGGCGAGCGCCGATGAAATCGCACTGCCGTCGGAAGCGTTCTCGCGCCATTCCCACCAGCGGTGGTGCGCGTAGCGCCCCGTCGCGACGACGTCGCGAACGCGCAAGGCTTCGACGGGCGTCTCGTCGGCGGCGACGAAGGCGATGCGGCGCGCTCGCTCGTGGATCGAGAGCGCGCCGACTGGGACGCCGTCGATCGCGATCGATCCGCCTGCGAGCGCGTGCATGCCGGCGACGGCGCGCAGCAGCGTTGTCTTTCCGACGCCGTTCGGCCCGATGACCGCGACGAGCTCGCCGCGAGCGACGGAGAAGTTCACCCCCTCGAGCAGCGAACGGGCGCCGACCTCGAGCGCGACGTCGCGCACCTCGATCATCGCGCGCTTCCGTCGCGGAGATAGAGGTAGAGAAACGCCGGCACGCCGATGAACGCGAGCAGCACGCCGAGGGGCAGCTCCGCGGGCGCCGCGATGGTGCGGCAGATCGCGTCGGCAATCGTGACGAGCGCCGCGCCCGCGAACGCGGATGCGGGCAGCAGGACGCGCACGTCGTATCCGACGAGACGGCGCGCCACGTGCGGGACGATCAATCCGACGAAGCCGACCATGCCGGCAAGCTCGACGCTGCACGCCGCGAGCAGCGCCGCCGATGCGAGCACGAGCCATTGCGCGCGCTCGACGTGGACTCCGGCGCTGCGCGCCTGCACCTCACCGACACGTAGCGCGTTGAGTGCGGGAACCGCTGGAAGGATCAGCAGAGCGGCGATCGCTGCATACGGCAGGCTAAGCGCGATGTCGTTCCAGCCGCGCCCGGCCGGCGAGCCCGCGAGCCAGCCGATGATCGCGCTCGCGGAGTTTCCGGATTGTGCGCGCACGATCGCAAGCGCGACGATGGCTGAGAAGAACGCCGAGAGCGAGACGCCGGCGAGGATGAGGCGCTGGGGATCGAGCCCCGTGCCGCGGCGAGCGAGCGCGGCGACGAGCAGCGCGCTTCCGAGGCCCGCGACGAATCCGATCCCCGGTGCGGCGACGGCGGAGATGCCGGCGAGCAACGCCAGCGCGATCGCCGCCGCCGCGCCGGCGCTGACCCCGGTCAAGTACGGATCGACCAGCGGATTGCGCAGCAGGCCCTGCAGCAGCGCGCCTGATACTGCCAGCGATGCGCCGACGAACGCGACGTCGCAAATGCGCGGAAGGCGCAACTGCCACACGATGACGGCGACGTCGCTTGCCGCGCGCGGATGCGCGAGCGCGCCGAGAACGTCGGATGCGGGAAGCGGCGTTCCGCCGACGAGGAGGCCCACGAGCATCGCCGCGGCGGCGACGGCCGCGAGTCCAGCCAGGCGAAGCAACATCCTACGACGCATACGTCATCGTGCAAACGACGCCTTTCTCGCGGTCGCAGCGCGGCGTTCTCGTCGTCGTCGACCTGGGCGATCCGCACCGTCCGCTCGAGCCGGAGTTGGACGAGTTCGAAGCGCTCGTGCACGCTGCAGGCGCGACGGTCCTCACGCGCATCGTGCAGCGCCGCGATGCCGTCGACGCGGCGACGCTGGTGGGCAGTGGGAAGGCGCGCGAGATCGCCGACGCCGTCAGGGAATGCGGCGCCAACCTCGTGCTCGTGCTCAACGACTTGCGGCCGCGCCAGCGAAAAAATCTCGAGCGCGTCATCCCGGTTCCGATCGTCGATCGCACGATGGTGATTCTCGACGTGTTCGCGCGGCACGCGCGCAGCCGCGAGGGCAAGCTCCAAGTGGAGTTGGCGCAGCTACGGTACCGCCAGTCGAATTTGATCGGCATCGGTGCGGATCTCTCGCGCCTCGGCGGCGGGATCGGCACGCGCGGACCGGGCGAGACGAAGCTCGAGGTCGATCGCCGCCGTATCGCGGAGCGTATTTCCGTCCTGGGCGGTCAGCTCGAGCAGGTTCGGCGGCAGCGCGCCACGCGCCGCTCGACGCACCGCCGCGAGCCGCTCGTCGCGTTGGTGGGTTACACGAACGTCGGCAAGTCGTCGCTGCTCAACGTGCTCGCCGGCGCCCAGAGCCCGTCGAAGGGCGCGTTGGTTGCGGACCAACCGTTCGCGACGCTCGATCCCACCGTGCGCCGCGTCTATCTCGGCCCCGACCGTTTCGCGCGGGTCGTCGACACCGTCGGCTTTATCACCGACCTCCCGAAGGACCTCGTCACCGCCTTTCGCGCGACGCTCGAGGAGCTCGACGAAGCCGACGTGCTGCTTCAGGTGATGGACGCATCGAATCCCGATCGAGAACGACAACGGCGCGCCGTGGACGTACTGCTGTGCGAACTCAAACTCGATCGCAAACCGCGGCTCTTCGTCATGAACAAGATCGACGCGGTCTCCGGCGAGATTCCCCACGACGCGCGGACGCTCGAGGTGAGCGCGAAGACCGGTGCGGGCATCGAAGGCTTACGCTCGGCGATTGCCGCCGAATGCGTGAAAAATGAAGTGCATCAGTGATACGGTGAAAGAGGACCGCGTTCGCCGATCCACTGCACCGGCGGAATCTGGAAGAAGCGCGCCATGGCGTTGAGCGGCGCGGCATACTCGGCGCGCGCTTTGGCGAAGTCCTGCCAAGCAGCATCGCGATCGCGGATCGCGCAACCGCACGATACGAGGCGATCGCACGCGAGCTCGAACTCTTGGCGGGTGATCCCCGGGCCTTCGTCGGGCACGGGGCCGCGCCTGAAGAAACGCCCGAGATCGTGCACCGCGTGACGGCCGATCGCAAAGCAAATGCGTGCCTCGCCGTGACATGGGATATCCAGCGTCGTCGTCGCGAGCGATGCGGCGTCCATCAGGGCGCCCAGCGTCCCGACCCACGATTCATCGTCGTGGCTCGAGCGGAAGTACGCGAGCACCGGATAGGCGAGGTGGCTCTCCATGAGCGCCGCAATCCAATTCTGTGCGTCCTTCATCACCGCGCCGAGCCCGTCGAGCGTTTTCGTCTTTGCGGCGACCTCGAAGAGACCGGTCCCGCTCGGCGGGGATCCGGTGCGCGCCGAGAGGGCGACGATGAAGGCTTCGCGCCGCTGAAACGTTCCGAAGATCGCGAACAGGAACGCGGTCGTGATCGAGACCACGCCCAGACCGGATGCGCCCGCACAAAGGGCGACGAGGCGCGCGGCGCCGTGCCGCGCGACGATGTCGCCGTAACCGATCGTGAGGAGCGACGTTCCGGCGAAGTACGCGGCGTCCCAATAGGATTGCAGCGGCGGGGCGACCTGCGCGCGCAGCGCCCACAGGACCGCGCCGTATCCCAACACGAGCACGGTGACCCACGCTAAGAGCATGGCGATCAGGGCGAAGGGGGCGAAGGTTGCGAGAAAGTCCTCGCGATTGGATGAGTCGCGAGGATGAATGCGCCGGGCGATCGGAGGCCAGAGCATCCAGAGGCTGCGCCACAGAGCGAAGCTGATGCGGTACGTGAACATGGGCGCGCGCGGCAAGATGACGGATTGGAAGACGTCGACCAACGCAAAGATGATCGCGGCAATGCCGGCCACGAGCACCGCGACGTCGGCGAGGCGCACGAGGGTTTACGGCGTGAGCGTCGGCAGCGGTGAGGGAGAGGGAGAAGGCGCGGGAGTCGGCGATGGAGTCGGCGGCGGCGGCAGCGTCGTCATGCCGGCCGGATTGGCGATCGGCACCAACCGCGCGTAGCCGATGCTCGCAGCCTGATCTTTGACGATGGCGACGTTCGTCGTGACCGTCGTGTAGCCCGCGGCACGCACCGTGACCGTCTGCTGTCCGATCGGAACGCGCGTCATCACGAAGCCGCCGCGGCCATCGGTCGATGCGGTAAAGAGCGAGCCGACCGACACCAGGGCGTTGGGAATCGGCAAGTTGCTGGTTGCGTCGAGTACCCGCCCGGTCACAGAGCCGTAGTCTTGGACTCCGACGACGTTGGGTTGCGAGCAGCCGCCACCGTTCGCGCCGAGCAAGACGAGGAACCCAAAGGCGACCGGGAGCCACCGCATGCGTTCACACTACTCGTTGCGGTGTCGTTTCGCCTGTGCCCAGGCGCAGCCGTTCAAGGAGCTCTCGGGCGGGAGGGTCGCCTCGGGAGCCGCCTCCACTCGCCGGACGGCGACCGTAAGGACGTAGTACGAGCGGTTGCGGTGAGCGGAGACGTACGCGCCGACGTAGAGCGGGAACGCGTACGAATGCTCCCACGTCAGGTAGTAACCTTGCACGGAATCGGAGTCGCATGCGAACCGGTCGAGCCGGCGAGGAAGATTCGGCGGGATCACCGTCAGCAGGAAGCGCGCAAGCGTCTCCACCGAAGCGTGGTGATCCGCCGACGTGCAGGAGAGCCTGCGCTCCGAGCCGCCCGGCTCGTTCTGCACGGCGCAGGCTCGAAGCATCGGACCGAAGGCGTTCGCGTGCCGGCGAAAGGCAGCGAAGCCGGAGGCGGACGCGGCGACGCCGCGCCGGACGAACTCCGCAACCCCGCTCGCTTCGCGGGCGCTTTGCGGCCTTGCCGCGAGCGGCAGCACGATGCAGGCAATCGTGAGTGCGGCGATACGATACATGGCTCGACCTCCCGAACCGGCGCTCGGCTCCTCGGCACTCCCCAGGGAAAGGGGGGCGCTTGTGAAAACCGTCACAAGCGAATGGCTCCGTACGCGCCCGTCGGCATCTACCTCGTCGTCGCCTTGGCTGCGGCCCTTCTTTTTTCCGGTTTGCCCGGGCTGTTGGGTCGACGCAAGCCGAATCCGCAGAAGTCCGATCCCTACGAGTGCGGCGTCGAGCCGACCTCCGCGCTCGGCGGGCGCTTCCCCGTTCGTTTCTACCTGATCGCCATGCTCTTCGTCGTCTTCGACGTCGAGGCGGCGTCGTTCTATCCGTGGGCCGTACAGATGCACGCTTTACGGCTTTTCGGCCTCTCCGAGATGGTGATCTTCGTCGTCGTGCTTGCCATTGGGTATGCCTATGTTTGGAAGAAGGGCGGATTTCAATGGAGGTAGGACCGGGCAAGTTTCTACTGGCGCGCGTCGACGACGTGGCTCGTTGGGCGCAGAGTTCCAGCGTCTGGCCGCTCACGATGGGACTCGCATGCTGCGCGATCGAGATGATGAGCGTCACCGACCCGCAGTTCGACATTGCGCGGCTCGGCTCGGAGGTTTTCCGCAGCTCGCCGCGCCAGGCGGATCTCATGATCGTCTCGGGACGGGTCTCGCAGAAGATGGCGCCAATCATCAAGCGCCTCTATGATCAGATGCCCGAGCCGAAGTGGGTGATCTCGATGGGCGCATGTGCGAGTTCCGGCGGCGTCTTCGACAACTATGCGATCGTGCAGGGTGTGGATACGGTCATTCCCGTCGACGTGTACGTTCCCGGTTGTCCGCCGACGCCGGACGGATTGCTTCACGGCGTCAATCTGATTCAGCAGCAGATCCGTGAAGGCGGTCGCGGCGGAATTCTCGCGCGTTCCTGATGGCAACGACGAGCGGCGGCGCGATCGATCCGCCAAGCGTGCGCCCGCAGATCGCCGACGCGTCGGTCGAGCGCATCGAGCCGGCGCAGTTGCACGCGCGGCTCGAAGCGCTGCGTGCCGAGGACTACACGATGTTGCTCGACCTCGGCGCCGCTGACTATCCGCTGCGCACGCCGCGCTTCGACGTCGTCTATCATCTATTGAAAGTGCCGGTGGCCGCGCGGACGATCGCCGAAATCGGAACGCCGCAGCGCCTGCGGGTGCTTTGCGGCGTCGAGGCGGCGAATCCGCACGTGCCGACCGTGAGCGATCTCTGGAAGGCCGCCGACTGGGCCGAGCGTGAGGTGTTCGATCTCTTCGGCATCATCTTCGACGGCCACCCGGACCTGCGCCGGATCCAGATGCCGCATACGTGGGAAGGGCACCCGCTGCGCAAGGATTATCCGCTGCGCGGCCCGGCGCGCGAGCGCTCGCCGCGCCCGGCGTTCGCGCTGAAGAGTAACGTGCCCGCGAGCACGCCTCCCTCGGGCGAGACGCTTGCCGCACTCCAGGAGCAGCGTAAAGGGGGCCCCGGCGAAGCCGGGGGGCGCGCAGGTGCGTAGCACGGGAGCGCCTGTTCAACGCTTTGGGGTCCCCGACGTGCGGAGCACGTTGGGGTGAGCCTTTCTCCCACGCCGCTTACGCCCGAGATCGTGTCGCAAGAGGGCAACTCGATGGTGCTCTCGATGGGGCCGCAGCATCCCTCGACGCACGGCGTTCTGCAACTCATGCTGGAGATCTCCGGCGAGAGCGTGGTGAAAGCGGACGCCGAGATCGGATACTTGCACACGGGCATCGAGAAGAGCGCGGAAAATCTCTTCTGGTCGCAGGCGCAGACGGTGATCGAGCGCATGGACTACCTCGCCCCCGAATCGAACTCGCTCTGTTACGTTTTGGCGGTGGAGAGGCTGCTCGGTATCAGCGAGCGCATTCCGGCGCGCGCGCGAGCGATTCGCGTGCTGTTCGCGGAGCTCACCCGCCTTGCCTCGCATTGCGTCTGGCTGGGTACGCATTGTATCGATCTCGGCGCTCTTTCGGTGTTTTTCTACACCTTCGATCTGCGTGAAAACATCTTGGATTTGCAAGAGGCCGCGGGCGGCGCGCGCATGCACCCGAACTACGTACGCATCGGCGGCGTCAACGGCGACCTTCCCGACGGATTCCTCGCCAAACTCGACGCCCTCATCGAAAAGGTTCCAGGGCGAATGCGCGACCTGCGCGGGCTGCTGCAAAACAATCCGATCTTTCAAGACCGCACGATGGGGATCGCGCACCTCGGCGCAGAGGACGCGCTCGCGTGGGGCGTCACCGGGCCGTCGTTGCGCGCGAGCGGCATCCCGTACGACGTCCGCCGCGCATTTCCGTACTGCGATTACGAAACCTACGCATTCGACGTGCCGACGCGCACCGACGGTGATGCCTACGCCCGTTTCCTGGTGCGCCTCGACGAGATGGATCAGGCGCACCGAATTCTCGAGCAGGTGCGAGCGCGCCTCGAAGAGCCGGGGCCGGTGATGATCGACGACCCGAAGGTTGCGGCACCGCCGAAGGAGACGATCGCGCTCTCGATGGAGGCGCTCATCCATCACTTCAAGATCGTGAGCGAAGGCTTCCGCGTTCCACCGGGGGACGTCTATCAAGCGGTGGAATCGCCGCGCGGAGAACTCGGGTACTACGTCGTCAGCGACGGCGGGAATCGGCCGTACCGCGTGCGCACGCGACCGCCGTCCCTTTATAATTTACAGGCGCTCAAGGGGATCGCGCCCGGCAATCTCATCGCGGATCTCGTCGTGACGATCGGTTCGCTCGACCCGGTCTTCGGTGAGGTCGACCGGTGAGCGAGCGCGAGAAAGCATTCTCCGCGCTGCTGTTACGGCTGCGCCCGGAATGCGAAGCGATCGTCGCGCGCTACGAGCACAAGCGCTCCGCGCTGCTGCCGATCATGCAGCTCTTCCAGCAACACGAGGGCTTCGTGAGTCCGGAAGCGATGGGTGCGGTCGCCCAGATGCTCGATCTGACGCCTGCCGTCGTGGAGTCGACGGTTTCGTTCTACACGCTGCTCTTTCGTAAACCGGTCGGTAAGTACGTCGTCCAGGTCTGTCGCGGCCTCGCCTGTACGATCAACGGCGCCGAAGACGTGATGCAGACGTTTCGTGAAAAGCTCGGCGTCGGGCACCTCGAGACGACGTCCGACGGTCTGATCTCCTATGAGGAAGTGGAATGTCTCGCCGCCTGCGATCGCGCGACGTGCGGTCAGGTGAATTTAGAGTACGTCTACGATCTCGACGAGGCGCAGATCGAGGCGATGCTCGCGGCGATGCGCGCGGGCAGCTACGCGGCCTCCGCGATGGCCCAGACCGAGAAGCCCGAGCGAACGTGGAGCGTTTCGCAGGACGCGTCGGTTGCGCGCGGGCGGAAGTCTTCAGGTGCACGCGGCGTGCAAGATCCCGACAACGCAGGCGGCATCGGCGATCGCAGCGGCGTCATCATGCTGGATCGCATCGCAGACCTTGGCGCCTCGTTCCGGGACACGACGCGCGAGCGCCTCGTCCATGAATCCCGCGACCTTGCGAAGCTGATCGAGGAAGAAGAGGCGAGCGGTGCCGGTCGTTAAGGTGATCACCGACGGGATCGGCGAAGCCGACTTGCGTTCGATCGGCGTCTATCGCGAGCGCGGTGGATACGAGCAGTGGAAGCGCGCGCTGACCGCGATGAAACCCGCCGACGTGATGGAGTATGCGGACAAGTCGGGGCTGCGCGGAAGGGGCGGCGCAGGTTTCCCGACGGGAAAGAAGTGGAGCTTTCTGCCTTCGAACGGAAAGCCGCGCTATCTCGTCTGCAACTCCGACGAGGCGGAGCCCGGCACGTTCAAAGACCGTATGTTGATCGAGAACGTGCCGCATCTCGTGCTCGAAGGCATGCTCCTGGGCACCTACGGGATCGGCTCGCACCATGCGTTCATTTATATTCGCGGCGAATTCAAAGAAGGGCATCGCGTCTTCACGCAGGCGCTGGCAGAGGCCCGCGCGGCCGGATTCGTCGGCAAGAACGTGCTCGGTTCCGGTTACGACATCGAGGTGACCGTCCATCGCGGTGCGGGCGCGTACATCTGCGGCGAGGAGACGGCGCTGCTCAACTCGCTCGAGGGCAAGCGCGGCGAACCGCGCCTGAAGCCGCCGTTTCCGGCGGTGGAAGGACTCTACGGCATGCCGACGGTCGTAAACAACGTCGAAACCCTCGCCTACCTCGTCCCGATCTTGGCGCGCGGTTGGGAGTGGTTCGCCGGCGTCGGAACCGAGCGCAGCAAGGGTTTCAAGGTCGTCTCCGTCTCCGGCCACGTGCAACGGCCCGGCAACTACGAAATCCCACTCGGCACGACCGTACGCGAACTGATCGAGATCGCCGGCGGCTTGCGTCCGGGGCGCGCGCTGCGAGCGGTGCAACCGGGCGGCGGGTCCTCGGCGTGCATCTTCGAGGAGCAGCTCGACCTTCCGTACGATTACGAGTCGCTCGCGAAGGCGGGAACCATGCTCGGCTCGGGTGCCATGGTCGTCTTCGACGATACCACCGACTTCGTCAAGGCTGCCTACAATCTCGTGCGCTTCTTTGCGCACGAATCGTGCGGACAGTGCACGCCTTGCCGCGAAGGCGGCCACTGGCTCGAGCGCGTGCTGGAGCGCTTCGTGAAAGGCCGCGGCCTGCACGGCGACCTCGACATGCTGCACCGCATCAGCTCGGGCATCACCGGCATCAACCTCTGCCCGCTCGGAGATTCCATCGAGCCGTTCTTGAAATCGGTGCTCGTGCGTTTCCCGGAAGAGTTCGAAGCACGAATTCTCAAGTCTTCGGTGATCACATGACGCCTGATCTCGTCAAGCTGACGATCGACGGGGTTCCGGTGGAGGTTCCGAAGGGCACGCTGCTCGTCGAGGCGGCGAAACGCATTGAGCAGGCGATCCCGGTCTACTGTTATCACACGAAGCTGGGACCGGCCGGACTCTGCCGGGTGTGTTTGGTCGAGATCGAAGGCATGCCGAAGTTGCAGATCGCGTGCAACACCCAGGCCGCGGAGGGCATGGTGGTGCGTACGCGCGGCGAGAAAGCCGACGCGGGGCGCGCGATGGTCATCGAGCTGCTTCTCGCAAATCACCCGCTCGACTGCCCTATCTGCGACAAGGGTGGGGAATGCGATCTTCAGGACTACGCGATGGCATACGGGCGCGGTGCCTCCGACGTCGCCGATCCGAAGTACGGCAAACCCAAGGCGGTCGATCTCGGGCCGACCATCGTGCTCGACGAGGAACGCTGCGTCGTCTGCCAGCGCTGCGTGCGCTTCGACGAAATCATCGTCGGAGACCAGCAGCTCGTCGTGAAGGATCGCGGCCATCGCGACATCATCGCGACGGCGACCGGCGAGCCATATCGGCATCATTTCACGGGGAACGTCACCGAGTTGTGCCCGGTTGGCGCGCTGACCTCGAAGACCTATCGGTTCAAATCGAGGCCGTGGGATCTCGACCGGACCCAGACGAGCTGCACGCAATGCTCCGTCGGGTGCCGGCAGAGCGTCGAGGTGCGTTACGGCAAGATCATGCGCACGATGTCCGTCCCGGAGGACGATGCCGTCTCCGACGGGTGGCTATGCGATCGCGGGCGCTACAACGTCGGCTTTTACGATTCGAGCGAGCGGCTCACGCAGCCGCTCTATAAGAGCGGCGGGCGATTCGTGCAAATCGGCTGGGACGATGCTTTCGAGTTGTGGGCATCGGAACTGCGCAAAGCGTCGAGCGCTCCGCGTTCGTTCGGTGCAATCGGCGGCGGACGCCTCACGAACGAAGAGGCATTCGTTCTCCAGTATCTCTTCCGTGCGCTTGGGACGCAGAACCTCGATTGGCGTGCGGGGCGGCAGCGGCAGGCGACTCCGGGAACGCATTCGGCTGCAATCGCCCAGATCGAACGCGCGCAGGCGATTCTGATCGCGGGCGAAAGCCCGGCGGAGTTGGCACCGGTCTTCGACTTGCGCATTCGCAAGGCGGTGACACGCAACGGCGCTCGCGTGGTCCACGTGCACGACCTCGATGCCGCGATCGCCGAGTTGGGCGCGGGAGTCGAGCGCGTTGCGCTGGTATGGGACGGCGTCGACGTCGCGCTCGGCAAACGCCTCCACGAACGACTCGGCGGCGTTCCCAACCTGATGACGTACATCGTGAGCGAGCAGCCCAACGCGCGCGGCGCGGAGACGATGGGCATGCTGCCGCGCGAGGGCGGGCGCGACGCGTTCGGCATGTTTGCCGATGCGCGCGAGGGTAGGATCGCTGCGCTCGCGCTCTTCGGCGTGAACCCGGTCCGTAACGCGCCGAGCGTAAACGTGGTGCGCGAGGCGCTCGGCCGCATCCCGTTCGTCGTTGCAACCGAACTCTTCATGACGGAGACGGCGGAGCTTGCGACGCTCGTCCTGCCGGCAAAAGGCGCCTTTGAGAAGAGCGGTACGACGCTGAACCTCGCGGGTGATGCGTTACCGTTGAAAGCGTCGCTCGCCGCGCCGGAGGGTCCGCTCGCGGACTTGGAGATGCTGGTCGGGCTCTCGCTCGCAATCGGCATCGAGCTGCCGACCGCCGAGGAGGTCGAGAGCGCGATTGCGGAACTCGCCGCGCGTCCCCAGGCGTTCGGCTTCGGCGATGCGCGCTACGGCGCGAGCCTCGACGTGCAGGCAGCCCCGCCGCGCCGGCTCTTCTCCGGCGACGGGACGAGCGCGCACGACGAACGCATCGCCGCCTTGCGCGAGGTGAGCGGGTAATGCCCATCTGGCTTCTGGTTCTGATCAAGTCGGCGGTCTTGCTCTTCGTCGTCATCACGACGTTCGCATACGCGATGCTTGCCGAGCGCAAGGTCATGGGTTGGATGCAGTTGCGCCCCGGGCCGAATCGCGTCGGTCCGTGGGGATTGCTGCAGCCTGCCGCCGACGCGGCGAAGCTCATGCTAAAGGAGGATCTCACGCCGCGGACCGCCGATCCGCTGATCTACCGGCTCGCGCCGTTCATCTCGCTCCTCACGGCGTTTTCGGTTTATGCGATCATCCCGTTCGGCGCCTCGTCGAACGGCACGTGGTCGATCGGTAACGTCAACGCCGGCGTGCTCTTCCTGCTCGCGATCACGTCGCTCGGCGTTTACGGAATCTCGCTCGGCGGATGGGCGTCGGGATCGAAGTATCCGTTGCTCGGCAGCGTGCGCTCGACGGCGCAGATGATCAGTTACGAGTTGGCAATGGGCCTCTCGTTCGTGGGGGTGCTGATCCTCGCGGGCACGACGTCGTTGGACGGCATCGTCAACGCGCAGCAACGCGTGTGGTTCTTCATCCCGCAGTTCGTCGCGTTCGTCGTCTACGTCATCACCGCCGTCGCGGAGACGAACCGCGCACCCTTCGACTTGGTCGAAGCGGAGACGGAATTGGTCGCGGGTTTCCACACGGAGTATTCGGGCCTGCGCTTCGGCCTGTTCTTCATCGCCGAGTATGTGAACATGCTCACCGTCTCGTGCATCGCGAGCCTGCTCTTTCTCGGTGGCTGGAACGCACCGTTCGGTTGGAGCTGGCTGCCGGGCATCGGCTGGTTCCTGCTCAAAGTCGCGTTCTTCATGTTCTTCTACATTTGGTTGCGCTCGACGTTGCCGCGCCTTCGCTACGACCGCCTCATGGCGTTCGGGTGGAAGGTCCTACTGCCGGTCGCAACCCTCAACCTGCTCGTAACGGCGGTCGTCGTCGCGGTGCGGAACTAGGGATTCGGTCGATGGCGATGCACAAACGGCTCTACAACGTCGGGGCGATTCTCAAAGGACTCTCGATCACGATCGGCATGATGTTCAAGCGCAAGCCGACGATCCCGTATCCGTCGATCCGCAAGCAGCACGCACCGCGCTTCCACGGCCTCCACGAACTGCGCCGGTACGCCGACGGAAAGGAGCGCTGCATCGGATGCGAGCTGTGCTCGAGTGCGTGCCCGGCTAACGCAATCACCGTCATCGGCGCCGAGAACGCACCGGAGGACCGGCGCTCGCCGGGCGAGCGCTATGCGGCGCGCTACGAGATCGACGAGCTGCGTTGCATCTTCTGCGGGATGTGCGAAGAGGCGTGCCCGACGGATGCCATCGTGTTGACGCCGCGCTTTGAAATGTCGGATTATCGTCGCGGTTCGTTCGTCTACGCGAAAGACCGGCTCTTGGTGCCGCCGGAGGGCGGCGTCGGAGTGCCGCCCGACGAGCGGCCGGGCGGCATTCCCGCCGACCTGGGGTCTGTTGCGCAGAAGAAGTCGACGCTGGACGTCGTTGCCGGGTACGACGCGACCTATAACGGAGCAAAACTGTTGGACGAGCGCAGGGGGCTCGCCGGATGAGCGCGCTGTTCTGGGTTCCGGCGGTCGTGCTGGTGGCGAGCGCCGTCTGGACGATCATGGCATCCAAGCCCATCTACAGCGTCGTCGCGCTGCTGGCGAACTTCTTCGCGCTCGCGGTGCTCTACCTCACGCTTTCGGCCGAGTTTCTTGCGATGATTCAACTCATCGTCTACTCGGGTGCAATCCTCGTCCTCTTCCTCTTCGTCATCGCGTTGCTCTCGAGCGGCGTCGCACCGTTCTCCGTCGGGCCGAACCGGCTCCCGCGCATTGCGGGCCCGGCGGTGCTGCTGATCCTGCTCGCACTCGGTTTGGTCGTCCTGGGCATCTTCATGCCACATCCGACGCCCGTTCCCGTACCCGGAGCGGCAGCGAGCGTCGGACCCGTTGGAGCCGCGAACGTCTTTGGCAGCGTCGGCGATTTCGGCAAGGCGCTTTTCACGACGTACCTGCTGCCCTTCGAGATCACCGCGCTGATCCTCATGGTCGCGGTGATCGGCGTCATCTCCCTTACGGGCGAACGCACGCCGTACGTCGCGACGCGCCGCCGAGCCGAAGAAGTACGCAAGGCGATGCGCGACGCGATCGCACGGGAGGGTGATTGATGCCGTCAAGCTTGCTTGTCGCGCCCCTCGGGTACTACGTTGCGCTCTCGGCCGTGATGTTTTTCATCGGCGTTACCGGTGTGATCGTTCGCCGTAACCCGCTCGTGATGCTGATGAGCATCGAGTTGATGTTCAACGCCGCGAATCTGCTCTTCGTGGCATACGCTCGTGTATGGCTGAACGATGCCGGACACGTCTTTGCCTTCCTCGTGATCACCGTTGCGGCGGCGGAGGCGGCCATTGCGCTCGCGATTATCGTCATCGCATTCCGCACCTCCAAGAACGTCGACGTCGACGAGGCGAGCGCGCTGCGCGGATGATGCTGCTGCTCGCGCTCTTGATCCCACTCGCGGGCGCGGTTGCGTGCTGGGCGTTCGGGCCGTGGCTGCGCAGTCTCGCGGGTTGGTTGGCGACGGCGGCGGTCGGGATTTCGTTCGTGGTGACACTGCTCCTATGGAGCGCCGCGATGCAGCCCGGCGGCGCGCACGCTACGCTCTTCTCGTGGATGAGCGGCTTCGACTTCGGGCTGGCGCTTGACCCGCTCTCGCTGCTTTGGGCACTTATCATCACCGGGGTCGGCTTCCTGATCCATCTCTATTCGATCGGCTATATGCACGGCGATCGCGCCTTCGCGCGCTTCTTCGCATACATGAACTTTTTTATCTTCGCGATGATGCTGCTCGTGCTGTCGGACAATTGGATCGGGCTGCTGGTCGGTTGGGGGCTCGTCGGCCTGGCTTCGTATTTCTTGATCGGCTTCTGGTTCGAGCGGCGCTCCGCGGTCGCGGCGGCGCGCAAGGCGTTCGTCCTGAACGTCGTCGGCGACGTGGGGATCATGTTCGCGATCTTCCTGATCGTCGCAAACGTCCACTCGATTCGGTTCGGCGATACCTTCGCCGCTTCGGCGACGTTCGGCGCGCCGCTGCTGTATGCGATCTGCGTGGGGCTCTTCATCGGTGCGGCCGCGAAATCGGCACAAATTCCGCTGCACACGTGGCTTCCCGATGCCATGGAGGGCCCGACGCCGGTCTCCGCGCTGATCCATGCCGCCACGATGGTGACCGCGGGCGTTTATCTCGTCGCTCGCTGCGCGCCCTTGTGGAATCACAGTCCGGGCGCGCAGATGCTCGTCGGCACGATCGGCGCGCTGACCGCGCTCCTGGGCGCGATTCTCGGCATGGCGCAATGGGACATCAAGCGCATTCTCGCGTACTCGACGGTGTCGCAGATCGGCTACATGATCATGGGCGTCGGCGTCGGCGCGTACGCAGGCGGCGTCGCACACTTCTTCACGCACGCCTTTTTCAAGGCGCAGCTCTTCCTCGCATCCGGTTTGATCATCCACGCGCTGCACAACGAGCAGGATGTACGGAAGATGGGCGGGCTGGCAGCCCGGATGCCGCTCGCCTTCTGGGCGATTTTGACCGGCGTGCTCGCGATCTGCGGCATTCCCGGCTTCAGCGGATTCTTCAGCAAGGACCAAGTCATCCAGGGTGCGCTCGAAAGCGGGCATCCGTGGATGTACGGCGTTGGGCTCTTGACCGCCGGCATCACTGCGTACTACATGTTCCGGTTGTTCTTCATCACGTTCTTGGGAGAGTACCGCGGGAACGTGGATCCCGCACAGTTGGGGATGGCGTGGGAGCCGGCGAACGCCGGTGGCGCGCACGAGCCGGCGCCGCCTTCGGCAGGCTTGGGGCAGGCTCAAGGCTCGGGGCAGGCTCACGCTCCGGTGTGGGTGATGGGCCTTCCGGTCGCATTGCTCGTCGTACCGTCGGTCTTGGCCGGCTGGCTGCTCTTCCCGCTTGACGGGACGTCGCCGTGGTCGCACTTTTTCGCCGCGCAGTTTCCCGTGCACGCGGCGTCCGGGCAAACCGTTCCCGAATGGGTGACCGCACTGATTGCTCTCGGCGTCGTGCTGATCGGCATCGGCGTCGCAGCGGCACGGTACGCGACGACGACCGCCCAAGCCGGTGCGGTTGCGCGCCTTCGCGACGAGTCGCTGCGCATGCCGAAGGTCCTAGCGAATGCGTTCTATGTCGACGCGTTTCTCGATCTGCTCTTCGTGCGCGGCGCACGTTTGCTCGGTTCGATCTTTGGGCGGGTCATCGATCCGCACGTGATCGACGGCGCGGTTCAGGGGGTGGCCGCTCTCTCCACGTGGCTCGGCGCCCTCGTGCGCGCGCTGCAGTCGGGGCTCGTGCGTGCCTACGCCCTCATCATCGTCGTCGGCGTAGGATGCTTCCTGGCGTACTACGTCCTCGGAATCGCGCACTGATGCTTGCCCTCGTCATCGTCTTGTTACCGATAGCTGCCGGGGCGTTGCTCTTCTTGTTGCCGCGCGACGATATCCGGATATCGAAGAGCATCGGCGCGGTCGTCGCGGCCGGCGTCCTCGTGCTCGCGATCGCCGATCGCGGCGAGTCCTGGTCTTGGCGCTGGTTCTCGCATCCCTTCGTCGCGGAGATCCACTTCGGATCGACCTATCTTTCGCATTGGCTGATCGTGTTGCTCGCGTTGTGTACGTTTTGCGCGGTGCTGGCAAGCAATGTCGCGCGTACGCGCGGTATGATCGCCGCGTTGCTGATCCTCGAGGGAACGATGGCCGGTCTCTTCCTCGCCCGCGACCTTCTGCTCTTCGCGCTCTTCTGGGACGCGATGCTGCTGCCGGTCTTTTTCGTGTTGCTCAATTGGACGGCGCATCCGGCGACCGCGTGGCGATACTTCATCTACAATTTCGCCGGCGGCCTGACGCTGCTGCTCGCGGTCGCGGCCTTCGGCGCGCTCTACGGCTCGACCGACGTGATCGGCAATCCGGCCTATCACGCGGTTGCCGGCGCCTGGGCGCCTTGGATTCTCGCGGGCTTTGCGTTTGCATTCTTGGTCAAGACGCCCGTCTGGCCGCTGCATACGTGGATGCCGCCTTCCTACGAGGAGATGCCGGCCCCGATGGTCGCGGTCGTCAGCGCGGTGCAATCAAAGGCGGGGCTCTATGGTTTCATCGCTATCGGACTCGCACTCTTTCCGTCTTCCTTTCGGCAGGAAGTGCCGGTGCTCGTGATCTTGGCGGTGATCTCGTTACTCTACGGAGCGCTCATCGCGCTCGTGCAGACCGACGCCAAGCGCGTCGTCGCCTATTCGTCGCTCTCACACCTCGGCCTGATCCTGCTCGCGATCGCCTCCCAAAACCCGCTTGCGCTCAGCGGTGCGCTCGTCTACATCGTCGCGCACGGGCTCTTCAGCGCGGCACTTTTCCTGGTGATCGGCTACGTTGAGGAGCGCGAGGAAACGCGATCGCTCGCGCGGCTCGGCGGGCTCGGCTGGGCGAATCCGCGGTTGACCGGCGCGTTCTGCATCGCGGCGCTGGCGGCGCTCGGACTTCCCGGGCTCGCGGGCTTCGTCGGCGAGTTGATCGTCTTGATCGGCGTCTATCAGGCCGGCTTGGGTTGGGCTGCCGTGCTCGCGCTGATCGCGATCGTGATCGCATCGGCGTACATGCTGCGGCTGTTGCAAGGTGCGACCAACGGCCCGGAGGTGCCGGATTTGCCGATTCGGCGCGACCTGTCGCTCATCGAAGGTCTCGCGGTCGCGCCGTTGCTCGCGGCGCTGCTCTATTTCGGTATCTATCCGCACGCATTGCTGGTATTGACCCGATGAGTGCGAACGTCACCAACGCCGATTGGGCGGCGGTGCTGCCGATCGCCCTGCTCGCCGCGACCGGGTTGGTCGTGCTCGTCGTCGATTTGCTCGCACGCACGTTCGTACGGCGATATGTTGGGATCGGGATCGCGGCGATCGGCGCGATCGGCACAGGAGTGCTCGTGTTCTTGCAGTTCGGAACGCACGGCACCGCATTCGGCGGCGCGTTCGTCGTCGACGACGCATCGCTGCTCTTCCAAGGCATCGTCCTGGCGGCAACGCTCGGTTCCGTCGTGCTCTACGGCGCAATCGGCGAGAACCGTCACGTCGCCGGTGCGCTCGCGCTCATGCTGTGGAGCGCCTGTGGCGCGATGCTGATGTCGGGCGCCGGCAATCTGATGACGATCTTCCTTGGGCTCGAGCTGCTCTCGCTCGCGCTCTACGCGCTCTGCGGAATGGCCGAGCGCAAGGGTGCCCACGAGGCCGCGCTCAAATATTTGATCCTCAGTTCCACGGCGACGGGATTCTTGCTGTACGGGATGGCCTTACTCTTCGGCGCGACCGGCAGCGTTGCGCTCTCCGCGCTTTCGAACCCCGCGCTCGGGACGAACGCGACCTTTTGGATCGGCGTCGGACTGTTCTTCGTCGGCGTCGCGTTCAAGTTGAGCCTCGTGCCCTTCCACACGTGGGCGCCCGACGTGTACGAAGGCGCGCCCCTTCCCGTGACGGCGTTCATGAGCGTCGCCACGAAGGCGGGCGTGCTCGCGGTACTCGTGCGCGTCTTCTTGTGGTCGCTGCCGTCACAGCACGCCTCGGCGCTGCTGCTGCCGGTGTGGATCGTCGCCGGCATCTCGATGATCGTCGGCAACGTGGGCATGCTCTCGCAGCGGGACCTCAAGCGCATGCTCGCGTACTCCGGCATCGCGCAGATCGGCTATATTCTCACCGCGCTTGCCGGCGGCGCGCAAGGTCTCAACGCGGCGCTCTACTACTTCGTGGCGTACTCGTTCATGAACCTCGGCGCTTTTGCCGTCGCCGCGATGCTCTCCGGAGAAGGAGAGGAAGGCTCGCTACTCGCGAACTTCTCCGGCCTCGGCTACCGCCGTCCGTGGGCGGCATTCGCGATGACCGTGCTGTTGTTGGCGATGGCCGGTCTTCCGCCGACCGCGGGATTTCTCGGGAAGGTGCTCATCCTTCGCAGCAGCGTTGCGACGGGCTACGTCTGGCTCGGCGTCCTGCTCATCGCCGGAACCGCGATCTCGCTCTATGCCTACGGGCGCATCGTGCGAGCGATGTACGACCGGGTGGAGCACCCCGTGCACGACGCGAGGCCGTTCGTGCCGCTCGCGGCAATCAGCGCCGCAATCTGCACGATCGCGGTCATCGCGTTGACGTTCTATCCGTTCACGCGCTAAGCGCTACTTGCGGGCGATCGCTTCGATTTCGACGCGGATGCCGAGCGGCAACGCCTTGACGGAAACCGTGGAGCGGGCGGGCTTCACCGCGTCGAAATACTTCGCGTAGACGACATTGACGGCGGCGAAGTCGTTCATGTCGGTGAGGAAAATCGTCGTCTTCACGACGTCGCCGTAATCGTATCCGGCCGCGCGCAGCACGGCGCCGAGATTTCGCAGCGTCTGCTCCGCCTCCACGCTTACGTTGTCGTTGACGAGCGTACCGGTTTTCGGGTCCATGGCGCCCTGCCCGCTGCAGAAGAGCCACTCGCCGCTGTGAATCGCCTGGCTATAGGGACCGATCGGCGTCGGGGCGTCGGGCGTGAAGACGGGCGAAGCGGGCATCAGGCGTTCACCGCGTCGCGCGTCATCGTGCCTTTGAAGGCGCACGGCTCTTCCTCGATGCCGAAATTGTTCGCGTAGAGATCGCGGATGCGTGCCAGTTCCTCGCCGGTGAGGGCCGGCGTCTGCGGCGCGGCAGCGAACTCGCGCAATTGCTCCGCATCGTAGATGTTCGGCAATACCGTCATCACGCGGGGTTCTGCGAGAAGCCATTGGATCGCGGCTTGCCCAAGCGTGCGGTCGGTGCGTACCAAGAAACGCAACCGCTCGACTTTTTGAATGCCGTTGAGCAGCCAGGAACGTGGGCGATGGCGGCGATGGTCGTTTTCCGGAAAGACCGTTTCGGCGGTATAATGCCCTTCGAGCATTCCGCTCGAATGCGGAACGCGAATCATGTATCCCGTGTCCGCCTTCGCGTCATCGGCGGCTTCGATCTGCTCCTTGCCGGGAAACTGTTCGAGCATGTTCCAGATGATCTGCAACGACGCGCAATTACGCTTGACGACCGCGTCGACGCCTTCGTAGAGCCATCCGATCGCCGGCCCCAGCGCGACGCCGTACATGCGAATCTTTCCCTCGCGCTTGAAGTCTTCGAGAAGCGCCCAGAGCGCGTCGTCGTCGATTTGCGCCAAGCGAGCGTTGTGCATCTGGTAGATGTCGATGTGATCGGTCTCGAGGCGACGCAGCGACGCTTCGAGCGCGCGGCGCACGAACGCGGGCGAAAAATCCTGCGGCAACTCGAACTGCCCGCGGCGCGCGGCCGAGTCCTTCGAGGAGATGTCGTAACCGAACTTGGTCGCGTAGACGACGCGGTCGCGGCGATCGCGAAACGCTTTGGCGAGCTGCTCTTCGCTGCGCCCGTTTCCGTAGGTGTCGGCAGCGTCGTAGAACGTGATGCCGAGATCGTAGGCTTCGTGCAGCAGCGCGACGGCGTCGTCGTCGCTCATCCGGCCCCACCAGCCCGTCGAGGTGGTCCAGAGGCCGAAGCCGACCTCACTAACGGTGACGGCGGAGCTCGGGTACGTGCGATACTTCATAAAAACGGATTCTCCGTAGGCGGCGCCAACACTCCCCCATGGTGCGTGAAGACGAAACGTTTCACGATGACTTTGCGCGGGTAGGGCGCTGGATCGAGGAGTACTTCGAGCACCCTGGGCGCTACCCCGTGTTGCCGCGCGTAGCGCCGGGCGAAATCGAAGCGAGCCTACCCGATCGAGCACCTGAGCAATCCGAACCCTTCGATCAGATCTTCGGCGATTTCGAACGCATCATCGTGCCCGGGATCACGCACTGGAATCACCCGCGCTTCTTTGCCTATTTTGCGACCAGCGCCGCACCCGTTGCGGTCGCGGCGGAGGCGCTGGCGGCGGCGCTCGACGTGAAGGTGATGCTCTGGCGCACGTCGCCTGCCGCGGCGGAGTTGGAGTCGGTGGTGATGCGCTGGCTCGGGCAGCTGATCGGCGTCCCCGACGGCTGGACCGGCATCATCTACGACACCGCCTCGGTCGGCAGCTTCACCGCGCTTGCGGCCGCGCGCGAATCGCTCGACCTCGGCATCCGCGAGCACGGTGCGAGCGGACGCGATCTCCCGGTGCTGCGGATCTATGCAACGGCGCACACGCACTCGCACATCGAAAAAGCAGCGATCGCGCTCGGCGTCGGGCTCGAAAACGTCGTACGTGTCGCCTGTGACGACGAATTTCGCATGCGTCCGGACGAGCTTCATCGTGCGATCGACGAAGATCGCGCGCGCGGAATGCGCCCGCTCGCGGTCGTTGCGACCATCGGCACCACGTCGTCGACGTCGATCGATCCGGTGCCGGCCATTGCGGAGATCGCCAAACGACACGGCATCTGGCTGCACGTCGATGCCGCGTATGCCGGCGTCGCGGCGATGCTTCCGGAGTTCGCAGCGCTGTTGGACGGCGTCGAGAACGCCGATTCGCTGGTCGTCAACCCGCACAAGTGGCTCTTCGTGCCGATGGATTGTTCCGCACTCTACGTGCGCGACGAAGCGACGCTGCGCCGCGCGTTCAGCCTCGTTCCCGAATACCTAGCGACGCCCGAGCAAGGCGTGCGTAACTACATGGACTACGGCATTCAGCTCGGACGCCGCTTTCGCGCGCTCAAACTCTGGTTCGTGCTGCGGCACTTCGGCGCAGAGGGAATCCGGGAACGACTGCGCTCGCACATCGCGCTCGCCGGCGAGTTCGCCTCGTGGATCGATGCCGAGCCGAACTGGGAAGTGCTTGCGCCGCACCCGTTCTCCGTCGTCTGCTTTCGCTACCGCGCCGACGACATGAGCGAAGAAGAGGCGGAGCGCTTCAACGCGGGGCTGCTGGAGCGCGTCAATGCCGGCGGCGACGTCTTCATTTCGCACACGAAACTCGACGGCCGCTACGCGTTGCGCTTGGCGATCGGCAACCTGCGCACGCAACGCAGCGACGTCGAAGCCGCCTGGCAGACGCTCCGACGGGAGGCGCGCCACGTCTCCTCGAATGGCCGCTGACGTGCGTATCCCGCTGCTCCACAATCGGTGGTTCGTCGTGATCCTCGCGGTGACGGTTTCGGCTGCGGATGCTTACGCGAACGCGCATCACCAATCGTGGGGCGACTGGCTCGCGACGGGTCTTTTCGGAGCGTACGCGGCGTACTGCGCGCAGAACTTTCTGCATTGCCGGGAAATCCATTGTGCGATTACGGCACCAGGGTTCCTCGCCGCTGCGGCGCTCATGGCGCTTCAAGCGACGGGCATCGCGCATTACGGATATGGGCTGCCGTGGCTCGTGTTCGTAGCGAGCGCTTGCGCCGGCTACTGCGTCGAATGGCTCTATGAACGCCGTACGGGCAGCGTCTTCCTCGAACGCTAGTACAACCTGAGGTAGGCGCGGCGTTCCCACGGATGCACGGCGCGCCGGTAGCGCTCGTACTCCGCGAGCTTCGCGTCGCGAAACGCGTGGTAGAGATGATCGCCGAGTGCCGCGCGCACGACCGGATCCGCATCCAGTTCGGCGATCGCCTGGCGCAGCGATTTGGGCAGCATGCCGACGCCGCGCTCGTGCTGCTCGCGCTCGGTGAGGTCGTACGTCGAGCCTTCCCAGGCATCGCCCGGAAGGCGCGCGTTCGCGATGCCGTCCGTTGCCGCGCCGAGCAGCACCGCAAGCGCGAGATAGGGATTGCAAGCGGGATCAGGACTGCGCACTTCGATGCGAGGCGGCGACGCCGGCGGCACGCGTACGAGCGCGTTGGCGCTGCGACGCGACCAGAGCGGATAGATCGGCGCGTCCCAAGCCGCGACCAGGCGCTTGTACGAGTTCACCGTCGGGTTGCAAATTGCGGTCGTCGCCGGTGCGTGCGCGAGCAAGCCGCCGACCGCGTAGAGCACCGACTCCGCATCGGTGCCTTCGGCGAGCCGAAGATCGACGTGGAGCCCGCTTCCGGCACGATCCTCGAGCGGCTTCGGCATGAAGGTCGCATCGAGACCGAAGCCGGCAGCGACGTGTTTGGCGACGGTGCGCGCCGTCAAAGCGTGGTCGGCGGCTCGCAGCGGATCGTCGTGGGCGACATCGATCTCATGCTGCCCTGCGCCGTGCTCGTGATGCGCGGAGGCGACGCGAATATCCATCCCCTGCAGCACCGCGACGATGGCGTTGCGCGCCTCCTCACCGCGATCGTTCGCGGAGAAATCGAAGTACGAGCCGACGTCGCTCGTCTGCGTCGAACCGAGATCGCCCGCGTGACGTTCGAAGAGGTAGAACTCCATCTCGAGTCCGACCTCTGCGCCCGCGAGTGCCGGAGCCGTACCTTCGATCGCGCGGCGCAGCGTGGTGCGCGGGCAGCCTTCGAAGGGCGAGCCGTCCGGCATCGCGATGTCGCAGATCAGCCGCGCCTCGGGGCCGTCCGGCGTCGACCACGGATAGAGGGCGAACGTCTGCGGATCGGGGCGCAGCACCATGTCGAGTTCCTCGCCGCGGACGAATCCATCGATCGAGCCGCCGTCGAAGGTGATGCGGCCGTCGAGCGCGGCCTCCAACTCGCTCGCGGGAATCGAGACGTTCTTGCTGACGCCGAGGATGTCGGCGAACACCAGACGCACGAAGCGCACGTTGCGCTCCTTGGCAAGTTTGAGCGTGTCGCGCTTGTTCGCGGGGCGCGCCTCAGGAGTGGAGTGCATCGATCGCCATCGCCAGTCGAAGGGTGAGTTGGTCGTGCGGCGTGCCGAGATCGCAGCGGCAGATCTCTGCAATCTGCCGCAGGCGATAAAAGACGGTATGACGGTGCACGTGCAACTCCGCAGCAGCGGTTTTCACGTTTTGCCCCAACGCGAAATAGACGCGGAGCGTCCGAACGAGCTCGGTCTGGTGTTTTTCGTCGTAGGCACGCACGGGTTCGAGCGAGTTGCGCGCAAAGGCGCGCAACTCCTCGACGGAGGCGCCGTCGTACAGCAACGCGTAGGCGCCCAGATCGTCGTAGATGCTGACGCGTCCCGGGCCGAAGATACGCCGCCCGATCGCCAGCGCCGCCCGCGCGCGCCGAAGATTGAGCGGCGCATCGATCGCCGGGCCGGCGCCGCCGACGCCGCCGCTGACGTGCAGCGCGGCGCG
>DATCTQ010000088.1:0-53029 GCA_036567865.1 Candidatus Tyrphobacter sp.
CCGCGCTGCTTCGAGTACTCGATCGACTCGAGCAGCTTCGCGATGCTCTTCTCGCCCGTGCGCGGCACCTGCGCAAGCTTCTTCGCATCGAGCGCATAGACGTCGCCGATGTCGTTGACGAGCCCGCGCGAGGTCAACTCGCCGGCCATCACGTCGCCGAGACCTTCGATGTCCATCGCGCCGCGCGACGCAAAATGGCGCACGCGCTCGTAGACTTGCGCGGGGCACGCCGCGTTCGTGCAGCGTGACATCGCCTCGCCTTCCGGCCGGTCTGCATCCGAGCCGCAGACCGGGCAGCGCCTGGGCATCTTGAAGACGCGCTCTTTACCGGTGCGCATCTCGACGACCGGCCCGACCACACGCGGGATCACGTCACCGGCTCGCATGACCAGCACCGTGTCGCCGATGCGGATGTCGTTGTTCGCGATGTAGTCGGCGTTGTGTAGCGTCGCGTTTTTCACCGTCACGCCACCGATCGGCACCGGCTCGAGAAGCGCGTATGGGTTCAGCGAGCCGGTGCGCCCAACGTTGATAGCGATATCGAGCAACTTCGTGCGCGCCTCGCGCGGCTTGAACTTGAACGCCACGGCCCAGCGGGGATTGCGCCCCACCGACCCGAGACGCCGCTGCGTCGCAAAGTCGTCGACTTTCACGACGACGCCGTCGATCTCGTAATCGAGGCTGTCGCGTCGCTCCTCCCACTCTTCGCAGTAGGCGACGACCTCGTCGATGCTCTCGCGGCGCGCGACGTTCGGGTTGACGTGAAAGCCGATCTCGGAGAGATGCGCGAGCGCCTCCCACTGGCTCGGGGCGACGTCTTCTCGAGCGATGCCGTAGGCGAAGAACGATAGCCGCCGCTCCGCCGTCATCTTCGGATCGAGCTGCCGCACGCCGCCCGATGCGGCGTTGCGCGGATTTGCGAAGACGGGGAGCCCGGCTCGTTCCCGCCCTTCGTTCAGCTTCGCGAAATCGCTCTTGCGCAGGTAGGCTTCTCCCCGAACCTCGAGTTCCGCGGGAACCTTCCCTCGCAACCGCAGAGGAATGCTTTTGATCGTGCGCAGGTTCGCCGTCACGTCCTCGCCGATACGCCCGTCCCCGCGCGTTCCGCCGCGCTCGAAGACGCGGTTGCGGTAGCGTAACGCGATCGCGAGCCCGTCGATCTTCAGTTCGCAGACGTACGCGACATCGGTCTCCGCGAGCTTGCGCACGCGCTCGTCGAACGCATGCAACTCGTCCGGACCGAACGCGTTGGCGAGGCTGAGCATCGGAACGCGGTGTTCGTAGGCCGGGAAATGCTCCGCGGCGGGCGCCCCAACACGCTGCGTGGGAGAATCGGCGGTGCGCAGTTCCGGGTGCGCCGCCTCGAGTTCGACCAACTCGCGCAGCATCGCGTCGTACTCGGCATCCGTAATCGTCGGCGCATCGAGCACGTAGTAGCGCACGTTTGCCTCTTCGAGACGCGCGCGCAGTTCTGCCGCTCGGTCCTCGGCCTTCATGCCTCGACTTCGACGCGTTGGTTCTTTGCCAGATCGTCGAGAACCCGAAGGTTCTCTTTTTCCAGGTCCTCCAAGCGACGCGCGTCGGGAACGTGATGCCCGATGGCGCGCTGATCGCGCAGCACGGGCGCGAGGTACGCGCCGGTATACGATGCCGCGTTGCGTGACAGCTCCTCCGGCGTGCCCGTGCCGACGACGGTGCCGCCGCGATCCCCGCCCTCCGGACCGAGATCGATCAGGTAGTCGGCGGTCTTCACGACGTCCAAGTTGTGCTCGATCACCAGCACGCTGTTTCCGGTCTCGACCAAACGCTGTAAGACTTCGAGCAGCTTGTGAATGTCGGCGAAGTGCAAGCCCGTCGTCGGCTCGTCGAGCACGTAGAACGTGCGACCGGTCGAGCGGCGTGCCAATTCCGTCGCGAGCTTGACGCGCTGCGCTTCGCCGCCCGATAGCGTCGTCGCCGGCTGGCCCATCTTGATGTAGCCGAGCCCGACGTCGCAAATCGTTCGCAACTTGTTATGGATGCGAGGGATGTTCTCGAAAAAGTCGTTTGCTTCGTCCACGCGCATCTCGAGGATATCCGCGATCGACTTCCCTTTATACTTCACCTCGAGCGTCTGCGCGTTGTAGCGCCGGCCCTTGCAAACCTCGCACGGCACGTAGACGTCGGGGAGGAAGTGCATCTCGATCTTGATGATGCCGTCGCCCTGACAGGCTTCACAGCGCCCGCCCTTGACGTTGAACGAAAAGCGCCCCGGCGTGTAGCCGCGCATCTTCGAGTCGGGTACGAGCGAAAAGATCTCGCGGATGGAATCGAATGCGCCGGTATACGTGGCAGGGTTGCTGCGCGGCGTTCGGCCGATCGGCGACTGATCGATGACGACGAGCTTGTCGAGCTGATCCGTCCCCTTGACGGTCGCAAACGTCGACGGCGCGCCTCTGCGCTGGTGGTGCAGATATTGATTGAGGGCTCGCACGAGCACCTCGTTGACGAGCGTGGATTTCCCGCTGCCGCTCGCCCCTGTGACGGCACAAAAGACCCCGACGGGAACGCGCACGTCGATGCCCCGTAAGTTGTTTGCCGTCGCCTTGCGGATATCCAGCCACGCGCGCGGTTCGCGCCGACGCCGCGGGATCGGGATGAACTTGCGCCCGGAGAGATAGGCTCCCGTCTGCGAACGAGGATCGCGCAGAATCTCTTCGAGCGATCCGACGGTCAGTATCTCGCCGCCTTCCGCGCCGGCACCGGGGCCGATATCGACGATCACGTCGGCCGTGCGCATCGTGTCCTCGTCGTGCTCGATCACGATCAAGGTGTTTCCGAGATCGCGCAGCGTTTTAAGCGTCGCGAGCAGCCGGTCGTTGTCGCGCGGGTGCAGGCCGATCGACGGCTCGTCTAAGATGTAGAGCACGCCGACGAGCGCACTGCCGATCTGCGTCGCGAGACGGATGCGTTGCGACTCGCCGCCCGCGAGCGTGGTCGCGGAACGCGCGAGCGTCAAGTAGTTAAGGCCGACGCTAGAGAGGAAGCCGAGGCGGGCACGAATCTCCTTGACGATTTGATGCGCGATCTGCTCCTGGCGCTCGGTCAGCTTCAGGTCCCGGAAAAATGCCTCGGCTTGCTCGATGGAACTCCGCACGAGCGCATCGATGTTCGCGCCTCCGACCGTCACCGCGAGCGCTTCGGGCTTCAGCCGCGCACCTTTGCAGACGGGACAAATCGAAGAAGACATGTACCGTTCGATGTCCTCCTTCACGTACTCGCTCGATGTCTCGCCGTACCGCCGCTGTAAGTTGTTCACGACGCCTTCGAACGAAGCGCGGTATTCCCACGTTTTGCCCGCGCGCGACGTATACGCGAACGCCTGCTCGCGGTCGGTTCCATAAAGGATGAGATCGACGACCTCATCGCTCATCTGCGCGATCGGCGTCGTCATGCGCACGCGATGCCGCTTGAGCACACGCTCGACCTGCTGCAGATAGTACGGGTTCATCGACGGATACTTGCCGGTGCCTAGCGTCCTGCTCCATGGTACGATCGCGCCCTCCGCAATCGATTTCGAGCGATCCGGAATCACCTTCCACGGGTCGATCTCGGTTTTTACTCCGAGGCCGGTGCACGCGGGACACGCGCCGTAGGGGGAGTTGAAGGAAAAGAGCCGCGGCGCCGGCTCTTCAAACGAAAGCCCGCAGTAGACGCATGCGAAGGCTTCGCTGAACGTGAGTTCGCGCTCGCCCGCGATTGCGGTCACGATGCCGCTCGAAAGGCGCAACGTCGTCTCCACGGAGTCGCTCAGGCGCTTGCGCAGATCCGGTTTCATGACGAGGCGGTCGACGACGACCTCAATCGTGTGCTTGCGTTTCTTGTCGAGCGCAATCTTTTCTCGTAGCTCTCGAACGTCGCCGTCAACGCGAACGCGGGCGAAGCCTTCCTTCGCGATCTCCTCGAAAAGTTTCGCGTATTCGCCCTTGCGGCCGCGGACGATCGGCGCCAGCAACTGGATGCGCGTGCCTTCGGGTAATTCCATGATGGAATCGACGATCTGCTCGCTCGACTGCGTGCTGATCTCGCGGCCACAGTTGTAGCAGTGCGGCGTACCGACACGCGCGTAGAGCAGGCGCAGGTAGTCGTAGATCTCCGTCACGGTTCCGACGGTCGATCGCGGATTGCGCGACGTGGATTTCTGATCGATCGAAATGGCAGGCGAGAGGCCCTCGATGTAATCGACGTCGGGCTTCTCCATCTGTCCGAGGAACTGTCGGGCGTACGACGAGAGCGACTCGACGTAGCGTCGTTGCCCTTCCGCATAGATCGTGTCGAAGGCCAGCGACGATTTCCCCGAACCGGAGAGTCCCGTCACCACGATCAGGCGGTTGCGAGGTAGGACGAGGTCGACGTTCTTGAGATTGTGCTCGCGCGCGCCTTTGATGATGATGGAATCGAGACCCGTGGCCATGTCGTTGTTATGAACCGTGCGCCGCCGGGAGGGATGCAGCCTCCAGCACCCCTTCGACCTCGAGGATCGTCCTGCATACGGCGTCCGGCGGCGGCGCTCCCGGGGGCAGCTCCTCGTCGCGCACGTTGACCCAAATCGTGAAGAGGCCGGCTTCGATCGCGCCGCGGATGTCGCGCTCGTACCGATCGCCGACCATCGCCGACCGCTCCGGCGGAGCGCCGAGCGTCTCGCACGCATGCGCGAAGAGTCGAGGATCCGGCTTCACCATTCCGATCTCATCGGCAATAAAGATCGCGTCGAGCACGTCGCGCAAGTTGAGTTCCGTGATCTTGTCGTGGTGCGTCTCGGCAAAGCCGTTGGTCACGAGGCCGATGCGCTTGCCTTGGCGACGCAGGTTCAGCAAAAAATCGCGCACGCCCGGGAAGAGCGCAAAGTAGCCGCGCCGGTAGGCGTTGTAGTCGCGGGCGCAACGCGCCGCGAGCGTATCGTCGACGACGCCGAGACGCGCGAGAGCGCGCGCCCACAGCCGTTTGCGTACGTCAACCATCTTGACGGTCAGATCGTCGTTGGAGAGGTTGCTCCAGAAGCCTTCGGCCGCCTCGACATACGCCGCGTTGAGCGCGCGAGAGTCGAGGCCGCGCTCCGCCGAGACCTCTTCCGCGACGCGCGTCGCCGCGCGGCGATACGCCGCGGTATCGTCGTGCAGCGTATCGTCGAGGTCGAAGAGCACGACGTCGATCCGGCGCAGTCTCATCGGCACCGAAGCAGGACGAAAAAGCCCACATGTTCTACCTTCGTCTTTGAAATGCGTATCCTTCGTTTCATTCCGGCCCTTCTTTTGGGCATGACCGCCGTTTCTGCGGCGGCAGCGCAGCGAGCACCAACCTTGTCTCAAGCGATCGCCCGTCTTATCAACGTGCCACGCTACACGCACGCCTCTTTCGGCATCGCAATCTACGATCTAGACCACCGTCGCATGCTCTACGCGCACAACGCACAACGCCTGTTCGTTCCGGCATCGACGACGAAAACGCTGACGGAGGGCACGGCACTCGGCGTGCTCGGACCGGCCTTCCGCTTTACGACGCCCGTCTACCGGACCGGGCCCGTCGATTCGAGCGGTGTCCTCCACGGCGACCTCGTGCTCGTCGCCTCGGGCGATCCCGACCTCTCGCAGCGCATTCAACCCGACGGCACGCTCGCATTTGAAAATGAAGATCACGCCTACGACGGCTCGCCGGGAACCAAAGCCGTGCCCGGCGATCCGCTCGCGGTGCTACGCGAGTTGGCGAAGCAGGTGGCGGCGCGCGGCATTCGCAGCGTGACGGGACGCGTCGTCGTCGACGCATCGCTCTTCCCGGACGGCGGCGCCGAAGCCGGCACGGGAACCGAGGTTTCGCCGGTAATCCTCAACGACAACATCGTCGACGTCATCGTAGCGCCCGGTGCAAAGGTCGGCGATCCGGTCATCGTCACCTCGATCTCGCCGCAAACGCCGTATGCGCGCTTCGTGAACGCCGCGACGACGGCAGCAGCGCACACCGACGATACGCTCGCCTTGACCGATGCCGACGACCAACACGGCGGCCGCATCGTTACGATCTCCGGCGTGGTCGCGATCACCGATCGCCCGACGCTCTATGCCTACCGCGTCCCGAACCCGCCGCGCTTCGCGGAGGACGCGCTTTCGCTCGCCCTGCGCGATGCGGGCGTCTCCATCGCCGACCCACCGGTCGACGGAGCGTTCGAACGGGCTTCCTACGCGCCGTCCTACGTTCCAGCGAATCTCGTCGCGCAGCACGTCTCGCCGCCATTGCGCGAGGATATCAAGGTCACGATGAAGGTCAGCGACAACCTGCACGCGGCGGAAATGCCCTATCTGCTCGGCGTGTATGCCGGACACGCGACGCACGACCAACTCCAGGCCGGCTTCGACGTCGAGAGCGCGTTCCTGCGCAGGGCCGGACTCGATCTCTCCGGCGCGTCGCAAGCCGACGGCGAGGGAGCGAACGACTATTTCGCCCCGGAATTCATCGTCACGTACCTCGCATGGGTGCGCGCGCAGCCGTGGTATCCCGATTTCTATCGCGCGCTTCCGGTTCTCGGCGTCGACGGCACGCTCGCCGACATCCAGACGCACGCGCCGGCTCGCGGAAAGGTGCACGCAAAGACCGGAACCTGGGATTGGCCCAATTTGCTCTCCCGCGGCACGATCATCAGCAAAGGCTTGGCGGGATACGTGACGACGCGCAGCGGGCGCCACGTCGCCTTCTGCCTCTACCTCAACGACGCCGCCTTCGGACACGACGTCGACGGCGCGACGATCGCAGGGCAGTTGCTCGGTGCGATCGCGAATGCGATCTACGTGGACCAATAGGACCTAGGCTCCTAGGGGATCGACGGCAGGCGTTGCTGTAAGGTCGTCCATTGTACGTCCGAGACGGCGACCGCGCCGCCGAAGGGCGTATCGAACTCGTAGATCACGACGAACAGCACGGCCATGATCCCGGCGAGCGCGGCGGTCATCAACAGTTGCGCGCCGCGGTTTTCGGTTCCGAAGAGGTACGCGAAGCCGAGCGTCACGATCGCGCCGGCGATCAACGCGGTCCAGAGCACCGGGAGCACCGAAGGCTCCACGGCGCTCAATCGCTGATGCCGCGCGTCGAACAGTCGCTGCAGGGCCGCCATCGCGGCCTCGTGCGCGTCGCCCTGACCCACGTTGCCGGGTTGGAAGAGATCGATCTCGTGAGCGGCCGCTTCGAGAACGGGCGCTACCGAAGGCACGTTGCTTCCGTCCATCTGCGGCCATTCGTCGCGCACGACGACGCCGATGTACTCGGCCAGTTGCGAGCGTACTTTGAGGCGCAGCGGGGCCGGAAACGCCGCCGCAATACGATAGACGTCCGCGACGGCGGCGACCTCGCCGTTGACGACGTTTTGCGTTGCCGTGTAACGCTCCCAAACGACGACGATCACGAATCCGAGCAAGACAGCATAGACGATGCCGACGACGGAGATGAGAAAACCCGCCACGTCGTTATGGCTCGAGAAGCGCCGGTAATCCGCTCGGCGCTGTACGAGGAAGTGCGCCCCGACCGCTCCCGCCGCGACGCACAGCACGATCGCGATCTCAGCGACGATCGTCCCCAGCATGCCGCTCATCGCGAGAGGCGTTGGCTTAGTTACCCACGAGTTCCTCGATCGATCGATCGAAGATCTTCGGCGCCTTACCGCCGAGGAGCAGCGACTCGTTCGTACCCAATTGCTTGCGCAACTCGAGGAGTTCGTCACGCAAGGCCGCCGCCCGCTCGAACTCGAGGTTCGCCGCGTGTTCGCGCATCCGCCGCTCCAACTCCGCAATCGTCTTGAGCGCGACCTCCCGCGGAAGACGCTCGGCCTTCGCGCGGCCGCGCGCCTCCTCGCCGCCGCCGACCATGCTCAGGATGTCGCGAATCTCCTTACGGATCGAGCGCGGCTCGATGCCATGCTCGGCATTGTAAGCAAGTTGCATCGCACGCCGGCGGCGCGTTTCGCCGATCGCCTTTGCCATCGATTCGGTCACGACGTCGGCGTACATTATGACCTTGCCCTCGACGTGTCGCGAGGCGCGCCCGATCGTCTGGATGAGCGACGTCCCGCTACGCAGATAGCCTTCCTTGTCGGCATCGAGAATCCCGACCAGCGAAACCTCCGGCAGGTCGAGACCTTCGCGCAGTAGATTGATCCCGACCAACACATCGAATACGCCGGCGCGCAGATCGCGAAGGATCGCGACGCGCTCGAGCGTGTCGATCTCGCTGTGCAAGTAGCGCACGCGTAACCCCATCTCGACCAAAAAATCGGTGAGATCCTCGGCCATCTTCTTCGTCAGCGTGGTGACGAGCACGCGCTCTTTGCGTTCGACGCGCAGCCTGATCTCTTCCATGAGGTCGTCGACCTGGTTACGGGTCGAGCGCACGTCGACCTCAGGATCGACGAGTCCCGTTGGGCGAATGATCATCTCGACGACTTGCGTCGATCGCCCCGTTTCGTAACTGCTCGGCGTCGCGGAGACATAGACGACTTGGTTGACGTGCTTGTCGAACTCATCGTAGGTCAACGGACGGTTGTCGAGCGCGCTCGGTAACCGGAAGCCGTGCTCGACGAGGATCGTCTTGCGCGCGCGGTCGCCGGCGTGCATCCCGTGCACCTGCGGCAGCATGACATGCGATTCGTCGACGAAGAGGAGCCAGTCCGCCGGGAAGAAGTCGAGCAGGCACCACGGCGTCGAGCCGGCTTCGCGGCCGGCGAGGTGGCGGGAGTAATTCTCGATGCCGTTGCAGTAACCGACCTCGCGCAACATGGTAAGGTCGTAGCGCGTACGTTGCTCGAGGCGTTGCGCTTCGAGCAATTTGCCACGCTCCCTGAACCAGCGTAGCCGCTCCTCCAACTCGATTTCGATGGCGTCGATCGCGCGGCGGAGTTTTTCGTCGGGTGTGATGAAATGCTTCGCCGGAAAGATCATCAACTCGTCCTTGCTCTCGACGTACTCCCCCGTAAGCATGTTCACGACGTTGATCGCTTCGATCTGGTCACCGAAGAACTCGATCCGATGCACCAACTCTTCGTCGACCGCGACGAATTCCAGCACGTCGCCTCGGACGCGGAACGTACCGCGGACGAGATTGAGGTCATTGCGACGATACTGCATGTCGACGAGCTTGCGCAAGAGCACGTCGCGATCGATTTCCTCACCGACGCGCACCGTCGCCGACATCTCGATGTAATCGGAGGGCGAGCCCAAGCCGTAGATGCAGGAAACCGAAGCCACGACCAGCGTGTCGGGGCGCGTGAGGATCGATTGGGTCGCCGAGTGGCGCAGGCGTTCGATCTCGTCGTTGACGGAACTGTCCTTTTCGATGTATGTGTCCGTCGATGGAACGTACGCTTCGGGCTGATAGTAGTCGAAGTAGGAGACGAAGTACTCGACGGCGTTCTGCGGAAAGAAGTCGCGAAACTCGGCGCAGAGTTGCGCGGCGAGCGTTTTGTTATGGCAGAGGACGAGCGTCGGTCTTTGCAGCAACTCGATGACGCGCGCCATCGCCATCGTCTTTCCGCTGCCGGTGACGCCCAGCAGCGTCTGCGCGCGATCGCCGCCCAACAACCCCCGCGCAAGTGCATCCGTCGCCTTGGGCTGATCGCCGGCAAGCGAAAACGGGGCAACCAGTTCGAAATGGCGGAGCACGAGGGCTTCGACTCGGATGGGAGCGCAGCGGGTTGCACGGGGCGCAAGGTGCAGCCCCCCGGGGCCCGAAAACTCTGCCGCATGTCACGGGGAGGGCCTCTTGAGCGGCAGTCCGCTGGTCTTTAGCGGGAGTTCGAACCGGGCGCTGGCCGAGGAGATCGCCAAGCGTCTGAAGGTTCAGCTCGGCAAAGCGCTGGTCACGAAATTCAAGAACGAAGAGACGCGCATCGAGATCCAAGAGAACGTGCGCGGCTCGGAGGTCTTTGTCTTGCAATCGATCTGCAAGGCGCCCAACGGCAACGGCGTCAACGACGCCGTCATGGAGCTGCTGCTGATGATCGACGCGCTTCGGCGCGCTTCGGCTTCGCGCATCACGGCGGTCATCCCGTACTACGGGTACGCGAAGCAGGACAAGAAGACGAAAGGCCGCGAGCCGATCTCCGCCAAGGTCATGGCGAATATCTTGAAGGTGACGGGGGCGAAGCGCATCGTCACGATGGACCTTCACGCCGCACAGATCCAAGGCTTCTTCGACATCCCGGTCGACAACTTGATGGCGATGCCGACCCTCTGCAACTACCTCAAGAAGGAAGGGCTGTACGACGACAAGATCGTGGTCGTCTCGCCGGATGCCGGCGGGGTCCATCGCGCCGAACTCTTCGCCAAACGTCTGAGCAGCTCGCTCGCCATCGTATTCAAGCGGCGCCCCGAACCCGACGTGAACGAGGTCGCGGAGATCGTCGGAGACGTCGAGGGGAAGGCCGCGATCATCGTCGACGACATGATCTCGACCGGCGGAACGCTCGACAAGGCCGCGCAGGCGATCCGACGGCGCGGCGCGACGCGCGTGCTGACGGTCGCAACGCACGGCATCTTCGCCGGCGAAGCCGTGGAGGTGCTCGAGAACTCCGATATCGAACGCATCATCGTGACCAACACGATTCCTTTTGCAAACGCGGAGGCGCACCCAAAGTTCGTGCAGCTCTCGATCGCCCAGACGTTCGCCGATGCCATTCTTCGGATCACGACGAACCGTTCGGTCTCGGAACTCTTCGGCGACGAACTTCCCGGGACCGACTTCCCTTTCGTCCCTGAGCCGGCGGTGGTGGGCTGATGCTGAAGCTCTCTGTCGAACGTCGCGCGCGGCTCGGGACGACCGGCGCGCAGGCGCTGCGCGCCGCCGGAAAGGTTCCGGTCGTCCTCTACGGCCACGGAAGCGAGCCGGAGACCCTGGCGGTCGAAGCGCGAAGCTTCGAAGAGTTGCTGCACCGCGGCGGCCGCACCGGTATGATCACGCTCGAAGACGGCGGCAAGACCAAGGATACTGCGCTCGTCCGCGAGATTCAGCGCGATCCCGTTTCGCGGAAGGTCATTCACGCAGACCTGCTTCGCGTCTCCGCGCACGAACAGGTTCGCGCGCGCGTGCGCGTCATCGCCGTCGGCAACCCGCGCGGCGTGCGCGAGTTCGGCGGCGTGCTCGACTTGCTCGTGCACGAACTGGAGGTCGAAGGCTCGGCGGATGCGCTGCCGCCGCAGCTCGACGTCGACGTCACCGACCTGGGCATCCACGAGCACGTCATCGCGTCGGAGGTTCCGCTGCCCGCCGGCTTTACGTTGCTGACGCCGGGTGACACCGTCGTCGCCGCGCTTGAGCCGTCGAAGACGGCGCACCAACTCGAAGAGGCGGCCGCTCCCACGGTCGAAGAGGCGCCCCAGCCCGAAGTCATCGGAGAAACCCCACCCGAAACGACGGAGTGAGGCCGCGCGTCCCACCCCGCATCGTGGTCGGCCTCGGCAACCCCGGGCGCGAGTACGAACGCACGCGACACAATCTCGGCTTCATGGTCGTCGACGAGATCGGGACGCGCTTGGGCGTCGAGAAATGGAAACGCAAGGATTCCGCTCGCCAAACCTACGACGCCTCGCGCGGCGTCGTCCTCGTCGAGCCGACGTCGTTCATGAACCTGAGCGGAGCACCGGTTCGACTGATCTCCTCCTGGTACCGCACGCCGCCAGAGGGCGTACTCGTCGTCGCCGACGACATCGATCTGCCGTTCGGTACACTGCGCGCCCGGGCGTTCGGCGGCCATGGCGGCCATAACGGCCTGCGCTCCGTGATAGCGACGATCGGAGAAGGCTTCCCGCGCCTTCGCATCGGCGTCGGCCGTCCGAAGGACGACGACGCCGTCGATCACGTGCTTGCGCCGTTCGACGCTTCCGAGCGCGCGGCGCTTCCCGCCATTATCGGTGCCGCGGCCGACGCAGTGCAGCTCTGGCTCGGCGACGGCATCGACGCGGCGATGCGCTTCGCAAACACGTGGCCCCAGGGCTAAGTCGAGCGGTATGGAAGCACGCGTCTCTGGAGGTGGCTGCCGTGTTCAGAATTGCATCTCTTGCGCTCGTTTCGGCGCTCCTGGCCCTGTCCTTTGCACCGTCTGCATCCGCGCAGAGCTTTCGCATCGTGTGGCGTCCGGCCCAACCGGTTCACATCTACTTCATCGAGCATTTCGCTCCCGGGCACGGACCGGAGGTCGATCTGAGATCGCGGATTCGCGTACGCGGCTTGCACGTGCGCGATCAGGGCAATCGGGGTACCTGCACCGTGTTCGCAACGACCTTCCTGATCGAGTATCAGAGGGCCGGTATGCCCGGTACGCCGCCCGGACTCGATCTCTCCGAAGAGTACCTCAACTGGGCCGGAAACCGGGCAACGGCTGAGGACCAGGACGGCGGCTTCTTCACGAAGTTCATCAGCGGCTATCGGGAGTACGCGATCGCGACCGCGCGCGAGATGCCCTATCGCGCCTCCTTCAACGCCGCCCATCCGGCGACGCCGGGCGCGCGCGTCGTGCGCGCCGCGGAGTCGGCATTCCCCGTCCGCTATCCGTTCGTGATCGTCAAGGTTTGGAACAACCAAGTCGGCATGACGAGCGCTGAGCTGCAACGCACGTTGCGCATCCTGCGCTCAGGGCGTCCGGTGGCCACCGGAATCTGGTGGCAGACAAACTTTGCAACGGTCACGGTGCACGGCGTTCCGCTGCTCAAGGACTACCCGCGAAGCGCCAACGCGGGCGCGAATCCCCCAATGTTCGACGGACATTCGATCGATCTGGTCGGATTTCGCCAATTGGCGAATTTCCCGGGCGGCGGATACTTCATCTTCCGCAACAGTTTTGGGACGAGTTTCGGCGACGACGGCTACGGCTTCGTCTCATTTCAGTACATCCGCTCGTATGCCAACGACGCGATCGCGATCGCGCCGCACCCGTGGCGACGGTGAGGCCGCTTTAGCAGCCACTCTGGCTGCCGATGGCCGCAGCGTCTTGACCGAGTGAGGGAGTGCGGTAGAGGAGGACGCGGCCGAGCGTGCTCGGGCAGACTTGCTCGATACGCTCGTCGCCGGCGCGCACGAACGCGCGGATCGCCGAGGCGCGATCGCCGGTCATCGCAACGGCTTGTTGGTCGGCGCGCAACTGCATCGAGGAAACGGCCGCATGGTCGATCGGGACGGCAACGATATAGATGCAGCATAGCAACGCGGCGACGAGCGTGATCCGCGAGATGGGGTCGTCGTCGCGCCGGAAGCGGATACGGTCCGCAAGTGAGACCGCGAGCGCCGCGGCGATGATGACGATCGCCGCATCGATCAGCGCGAGGTCGAGCGGATCGTGGTCGTTGAGCCTCGCGATCTGGTCTGCCACGTAGAAGTCGATCTCGGCCGATGTCGAGGCGGAAACGAGCGTATCGGCGAGGACGATCCGTTGCGTTGCACCCATGCCCTGGACCTTCGCCGCGTCGACGGGAATGCGATCGGCGCGATGCTCGACGACGATCGGGATATCCGAATACCCCGCGCGCGCCGCGAATGCTCGGGCTTGCGAAGCGATAGCGCCCTGCATCGGGGCATATCGCTCGAAGAGCGGCGCGATTGCATACGGATCGGCGAGCGTTCCGATCAACGCGATTGCGACGATGCCCGCGATGGTATACAGGTACCACTGGTGCGTACGATCGACGAGCCACAGCACGACCGCGGCGATGACGCCCGCGACCAGCATACCGATGATCGTGCCCAGCACGTACTCGTAAGCCCAGACGCGCGTCAATGCCTCCGAGAGTCCCATGATCCGATCGACGCGCCAAAGATAGAATGACGGGATCAGTGCTGCGGCGCGCGCAACCAACGCCAGGGTCGCGCCGAAGGCGAAGCGCACCGCGGATTCCGAGCCGAGGCGGGCCCGCAACGCATTACGCCAGCGGGCCGCATTGCCGGAGCGCCAGAAATAGAGAAGCACCACCGCCTGCGTCAGCACGAGAGCGAACCATCCGGGCAACTCCAGCGAGATGAGCCGCTCGCCGGCATCCTGCCGCCGATCGTCGACGAGCGAGGCAATCGGCGTAGAGAGCAGTTGCGCCGGCGAAATCGCATCGACGTGGCGGTTGAGTTCGTCGGGGCGGTGGAGCGCCGCCACCGCGAATCCCGTTGCCGCGAGCACCAGACACGCCGCGACAGCGAGGCGAGCCAAACGATGGGGGAGGGGCACCCCACCCTATTCATACAGAGCGAAGCCTGAGCCTTCGGCCGCGTAGGCGACGCGGTCGCGGCCGGAGCGCTTTGCATGGTACATCGAGGCGTCGGCCGCCTCCAGCAGCGCGGCTGCATCGCGAGCGTCGAACGGGTAGGCGGCGACGCCGACGGACGCCGTTATGCGCGCCGGCACGCCGAAGTCGTTGACGCGAACGGCCGCACAAAAGGACTGCGCGCGCAAGATCGCGCGCATCTTCGTCCGCCCGCGCAGCAACATACAGAACTCGTCGCCGCCCTTGCGCCCGACGATATCCATTTCCGGAACGGCATGTCCGAGCAGCAGCGCGGCCATGCGCTGCAGCACCACGTCGCCCGCGGCGTGGCCATAATCGTCGTTGATGCGCTTGAAACGATCCGTATCGACGAACCACAGCGAGATCACGGCGTCGGAGGCGGCAACGAGTTGGTGGAGCGTTCGGCGAAAGGCGCGCGGCGTCAGCACGCCGGTGAGACTATCGAAGGTCGCGTCGTTACGATCGGCCTCGCGCTCGAGCGCCAGCACGTACGGTTCGCACACGCATTCGGTCAGCCGCACGATGCGTTCGCCGCTCTCGAGATGCATCGGCGAGGCCGAGGCGCCGTACCATACCCCCGCTACGCGCCGGCCGGAGATCATCGGTGCGGCGAGCGCCGCGCGATCGCCGGGCATCAGGCCCCGGGCTCCACGCGAAAGCCGTTGCGTTTGCGCGAGCAAGGCCGCGCGCGCGGGCAAGGCACGATCCTCCGGTCGTATCTGCAAGGCGCGAAAATGCTCGGCGCGCGTTCCGCTTGCATACCGGCAGGTCAACACGTCGCCTTCGCATGCGAAGAAGAGCACCGCGTCGATCCGCGGCTCGGCGGCGCGTGCGGCGAGATCGAGCACCCGCAGGACGTCGTCGCTCGAGCGCCGCGCCGCGGCGACGAGCGCACGGAACAACTCCTCCATGCTCTGGAAGAGTGCCCGCGGCGCGTGGCTCTAGGACGGTTTGCTCGGGAGCGGTCGCGCTGGGTTGCCCGCCACGCGCCCCCCGGCGGGCACGTCCTTCGTGACGACGGAGCCCGCCCCGGTCAGCGCGTCATCGCCGATCTCGATCGGTGCGACGAGCGAGGAGTTCGAACCGATCAACGCGCGCTTTCCGATCTTCGTGCGGTTTTTACGCTTACCGTCGAAGTTGCAGGTGATCGTTCCCGCGCCCACGTTGGTTTCTTCGCCGACCGTTGCATCGCCGATATACGAGAGGTGGCTCGCCTTCGCCGCCGTGCCGAGTTGGGCGTTCTTCAACTCGACGAAGTTGCCGATGCGCACCTCGTTCGCCAGAACGGTTTCGCCGCGCAGGTGGGCGAACGGCCCGACGTGTGCGTCGTCGCCGATTGCGCTATCGAGGACGACGCTCTCGCGTATTACCGTCCGGTTGCCGATCTTCGCATTCGAAAGGCGTGCGTTGGGGCCGATCGTGCAGCCTTCCCCGATTCGCGAGAGGCGGGCAATCGTCGTATTCGGATAGACGACCGTATCGCGACCGATTTTCAGTTCGGGCTCGAGATACGTCGTCTGCGGGTCCACGATCGTTACGCCGTCGCGCATGTGCCCCGTGCAGAGGCGTTCGTTCATCCACGATCGCGCGCGAGCCAGTTCGCTCCGATCGTTGATTCCGATGAGGCTCCTCTCGTCGCGACAGACGACGGGGCTGATTCGCTCGCCCGCCGATGCGAGGTGCTCGACGGCGTCGGTCAGATAGTACTCGCCCTGCGCATTCGCGTTGCGCAGGGCCGCAACCGCGTCGCGCGCCTTCATCTCGTCGACCGCGTAGATGCCGGCGTTCGTCTCCTCGATCGCCAGTTGCGCCGGACTCGCATCCCTCACCTCGACGATCCGGACGATGCGATCGCCGTCGCGCACGATGCGCCCGAAATTGGAATCGGTCCCGGCGCGCAGGGTTACGAGCGCCATCGCTCCGTCGCCGAGCGCATCGAGGGCCGCACGAAAGATCTCGGCCGTCACGAGCGGCATGTCGCCGTTTGCAACCAGGATGCGCCCGCCCTTGCGCGGCTCGATCGCCTCCAGCGCGATCCGCAATGCGTGGCCCGTGCCGAGTTGCTCGCGCTGAACGACGATGCGGCTTCCCGGCGCCTTCAAGGGTGCGAGGCCCGCCTCCATCTCCGGGTTCGCGACGACGACGATCTCCTCGATGCCCGCATCCCGCAGCGTCTGCAGCCCCCACCACAGCATCGAACGTCCGCAGAGTTCGTGGAACACCTTTGGGATCGCGCTCTTCATCCGCGTCCCCTTCCCCGCCGCGAGCACGACCGCGCGCACGCCCTTCAATGCAACTCCTCCAGCGCAGTACGCAGCCTGCGCAGCGATTCGCTCTTGCCGAGAATCTCCATAGCATCGAAGAGCGGTACCGACGTCGGGCTTCCCGTAATCGCGACGTAGTAGAGCCGCGCGACGTCTCTGAAGCGCATCTTCAAGACGTCCTCGGCGACCTTCTTGAGGTGGGCGCCGATGTTGCTCTCATGCCATTCGCCTTCGGGAATGGAGGCCAGTTCCTTGCGAGCAGCGTCGAGTGCGCTCTTTGCCTCACCGGCTTGGAGCCTTTCGTGAAGGAGGTCGGCCTTGCTCACCGGCGGCATCTCCGCGAAGAATTCGATCAGCGCAGAGAAGTCCGCGAGCGTTTCGATACGCGACTGGGCAACCCGCGCGATGTGCTCGCGGTGCTCTGCCGGAACCGAGGCCGGCCAAACGAATCCCCATTCGCCGAGGGTTTCGAGAAACTGGGCGACCGAAAGGCGGCGGATGTGCTGCCCGTTGAGCCATCTCAACTTGCTCGTGTCGAAGACGGGACCGCCGAGCGAAATGTGGTGCACGTCGAAGCGCTGCCACATCGCAAGGAGAAGATCGTGCGCCTCGAACAAGCGGTCGTCGTTCCCGGAGTCGGCGAGCGAACCGAGAAAGTGCAGGACGGCCTTCGCGAGGAAGCCGCGTTCCCGGTAATACAAGATGCTCGTCGGATTCTTGCGTTTGCTGAGCTTGCTCTTGTCGGGATTGCGCAGCAGCGGCAGGTGCGCGAACCTCGGCGGTTCCCAGCCGAAGTACCGATACAAGAGTACGTGCTTGGGCGCACTCGAAACCCACTCTTCGCCGCGTATGACGTGCGTGATCTCCATCAGGTGGTCGTCGACGACGTTGGCAAGATGATATGTCGGCAGGCCGTCTGATTTCAGCAACACCTGCATATCGACGCTCCTCCAGTCGATCTCGATGCGACCGCGCAGCTCGTCCTCGAACACGCAGACGCCCTCAGGTGGAATCTTCATGCGCACGACGTGCGGAATCCTCGCCGCTAGACTCGCTTCGACTTCCTGCGGCTCGAGCGTCAGGCAGTGTCCGTCGTAGTGCGGCGGCTGCTTCGCAGCCTGCTGCGCGACGCGCATTTCCTCCAAGCGTTCGGGCGTACAGAAGCACGTGAACGCGTGCCCTTCCGCGAGCAGCCGTTCGACGTGATCCCGGTAGATCGCAGAGCGCTCGCTCTGACGATAGGGTCCGTGTGGGCCGCCGACGTCCGGCCCCTCGTCCCAGGACAATCCGAGCCAGTGCAGCGAGTCGAGGATCGCCGCCTCCGACGCCTGCGTGCTGCGCGCCCGATCGGTGTCCTCGATGCGCAGAACGAACTCGCCGTCCCCCTTGCGAGCGGCGCAGAAGTTGATCAGCGCAACGTATGCGGTGCCGACGTGCGGGTCGCCGGTCGGCGACGGCGCAACGCGCGTTCGAACCTTCAAAGAATCAGCCTACGAGTTGGCGATGCTTGCCGCACTCGCGTTCGACAAAGTCGACGATCTCCTGCAGCGGCGCGCCCGGCGTAAAGATCTCGCGCACGCCCAAGCGCTTCAGCGCCGCCGCGTCCTCGGGTGGGATCGTGCCGCCGCCGAAAAAGACGACGTCCCCGGCACCTTGGGCCTTCAACTGTTCGACGACGAGCGGGAAAAGCGTCATGTGCGCGCCCGAGAGGATCGAAAGCCCGATGCCGTCCGCGTCCTCCTGGATCGCCGTCTGCACGATCTGCTCCGGCGTCTGGAAGAGGCCGGTGTAGATGACCTCCATGCCGGCGTCGCGCAGCGCACGGGCGATGACTTTGGCACCGCGATCGTGTCCGTCGAGGCCCGCCTTCGCCACGACGATCCGCAACGGGCCGGCGCTACGCTTGGCTTCGGCCACGGAGTCCCAAATCGCGAGCCTTACTCAGGCGAAGAGCTTCCTCGAGCTTTTGCTTCACTTCGGAGAGCGTACGCCGTACGCGCCGGCGCCGAATATCACCCAGGCCTTGCATCGTTTAGAATACGCTCCGTTCCACGTATCTTCCGTAGACCTCGACCATCGCGTCGACGATCTCACCTTCCGTGCAGTACGCGTTCACGCAATCGATCAAATGCGGCATGACGTTGTCTTTGGGGTCGCGGCACGCTCGCTGCAGCCGCTCGAGTGCGGCGCCGGCAGCAGCGGCATCGCGGTGCTCGCGCACGCCCCCGACCGACCCCGCCTGCAGCGCTTCCGTCTCCTGCGTGATTCGCAGCAGCTCGATGTCTTCGGCGTCCTCTTCCTTTTGAAAGGCATTGACGCCGACGATGACGCGATCTTTCGACTCGATCGAGCGTTGGTACCGATAGCTCGCCTCGGCGATCTCCTTCTGGAAGAAACCGGCCTCGATCGCCTCGACGACGCCGCCGTATTGGGCGATCTGCTCGAAGTACGCCTCGGCCTCACGCTCCATCTCATCGGTCAGCGCTTCGACGAAATAGGATCCGCCGAGAGGATCGACGACGTTGGTCACGTTGGTCTCGTAGGCGAGCACCTGCTGCGTGCGCAGCGCGATCTCCGCGGATTTCTCCGTGGGCAAAGCGTGCACTTCGTCCATGGAATTCGTGTGCAGCGATTGCGTGCCGCCGAGCACCGCCGCCATCGCCTCGTAGGCGACGCGCACGATGTTGTTCTCCGGCTGCTGCGCGGTCGCGCTACAGCCGGCGGTTTGTGTGTGGAAGCGTAACTGCCACGACCGCGGATCCTTCGCGCCGTAGCGATCGCGCATGTGGCGCGCGTAGATCCGGCGGGCGGCGCGAAACTTCGCGATCTCTTCGAAGAAGTCGATGTGCGAGTTGAAGAAAAACGAGAGGCGTGGTGCGAACGAGTCGACGTCCATGCCGGCCGCCATGCACGCCTCGACGTAGGCAAATCCGTCGGCGAGCGTGAAGGCCAGCTCCTGCGCCGCGGTCGAGCCCGCTTCCCGAATATGATACCCGGAGATCGAGATCGTGTTCCAACGCGGCATCTCGTTCGTGCAAAACTGGATCATGTCGACGATCACGCGCATATGTGGGCGTGGCGGAAATATCCATTCCTTCTGCGCGATGTACTCTTTGAGGATGTCGGCCTGCACGGTGCCGCCGAGCACGCGGCGCGAGATGCCTTTCTTCTCGGCTGCAGCGACGTACTGCGCGAGCGCGATCGCGGCCGGGCCGTTGATCGTCATCGACGTCGTGATCGCGCCCATGTCGATGCCTTCGAAAAGCGTCTCCATGTCCGCAAGCGAGTCGATCGCAACGCCGCAACGCCCGACTTCACCACGCGCTTGCGGCGCATCGGAGTCGTATCCCATCAGCGTCGGCATGTCGAACGCGACCGAGAGCCCCGTCTGTCCCTGCGCCAGAAGGAAATGGTAACGCTCGTTCGTCTGGCGCGCCGTGCCGAAGCCTGCGAACTGCCGCATCGTCCAGAGGCGGTCGCGATAACCGTTCGGGTGCAGCCCGCGCGTGTACGGGTATCCCCCCGGATAGGCGAGATCGCGCGCCAGGTCGAGGTGCTCGACGTCCTGCGGCGTGTAGACGGTCTTGAGCGGAACGTCGGAGATCGTGCGATCGACGGCGCCCGAGCCTGGACCCCTGCGCGGCGCGCCCGCCTGCGACCCTTCCTTCCAGGCCTCGCCCTGCGCCTCGTACTCGGGGGTCGTCTCCGCCCCGAGGCCGCTCGCGCGCTCGATCATCTTTGCCACGGGGACTTCTTCACGCGCGCTCCCCCGAGGTCATTCCCGAATGCCGACCGACCGCAGTGCGCGGGCGGCGGCGGCGTAGGGATCGCCCTCGATCGCGGCGTCGGCGTCGACCGCACGCTCGACCAGCTCCGCGATCCGCCCGGCGACGATATGGCGAACTTGGTGCGAGAAGGCCTCGCGCCTGCGCCGGGCGATCTCGCCGCTTTCATTCAAGTAGGCGGCGTGACGCTCGATCGCAGCCCAGAGCTCTTCGATACCTTCGCCCGTAAGCGCTTGCGTCGCGACCAACTCCGGCACCCATCCCGCGTACGCCGCAATCTCGATCATCGAGCGAATCTCGCGGCGCAACTGGTTGGCCATCGGGTGGTCGGACTTGTTCACGACGAAGATATCCGCGATCTCCATGATGCCCGCTTTGAGCACTTGCACGGAGTCGCCGCTGCCCGGCTGCAGCGCGACGATCGTCGTCTGTGCGAGTTCCGCGATCTCGACCTCGCTTTGACCGGCGCCCACCGTCTCGACGAGCACGATGTCGAAGCCGAATGCGTCCATGAGCAACGCTGCGTCGGCGCTCGCTCCGGCAAGCCCGCCGAGGTGTCCGCGGCTCGCCATCGAGCGGATGAAGACGTTTGCATCGGTGAAGTGCTCTGCGAGGCGAATGCGATCGCCCAGAAGGGCGCCGTGCGTGAACGGCGAGCTGGGGTCGACGGAGATAACGCCGATCCTTTTCTCCAGAGCGCGGGCTTTGCGCACGAGCGCGGCGGAGAGCGTCGACTTGCCGACTCCCGGGGGACCGGTGAGGCCGATCGTCGTCGCGCGGCCGGCGCGCGCGCAGAGCGCGCCGATCACCGGCGCGCCGCGCCCGGATTCAGAAAGCGAGATCGCTCGCGCGAGTGCCCGCGGTTTGCCCGCATCGAAATCCCGCAAGAGCGCGTCGATTGCCGCCTGCTCGTTCAAAGCAAGGCAGGATTGCGGCGGCCGCGGCGGCGCACCTCTTTAAAGAGGCGCTGCACGTTGCGCAGCGCCCGGCGCTACGCTCCACTTCCGGCACTTCGCGCCGGAAACTCCGCTGCGCGCCCCCATCCCACTTCGCGGGATGGGACCCCAAACAAAAACGCGAAAGCGCGCTCGATGCACGCTGCCGCCCTCGCGTTATCGCTCGCCGCCGCTCCGCGCGCGAGCATCGATCGCATCGTGCGCTACGTCATGGGCGATCGTCACATTCTCGGCCTCTCGCTCGCGGTCGTGCGCGACGGCCGCATCGTCTACGCGCACGGCTACGGTTTCGCCGATCGCCGGCGCAGCATTCGCGTGCAGACGTCAACGATCTTCGCGATCGCCTCGCTCGAAAAGCCGTTCATCGCGGCCGGCGTCCTGCGTCTGAGCGAGCGCGGCCGGCTCTCGCTCGACGACCCATTGTCGAAATACGTGCCCTGGTACTCTGCCGCGCGCGACGTGACGCTTCGCGAACTCCTGTCGAACACCAGCGGTATCCCCGATTACGCGCAGTTGCCCGGTTTCAATCGCACGTCGCGCAATCCGGTCTCGCCGGAGACTTTGGTGCGGCGCGTCGCCGCACTGCCGCTTCGCTTCGAACCCGGCACCCAGTGGAGCTACAGCAACACCGACTACGTCTTGTTGGGCATGATCGTCGAGAGGGTCACCCACACCCCGTTGGCTGCCTGGCTGCATCGCGATCTCTTCGCGCCGTTGCGTTTGCGAGCGACCGCGAGTTGGAACCCGATCCTGCGCGAACCTAACCGCGCGCAGGGAAGTTTGGCGGCGGGAACGCCGTCGCTGGCTTTCGCAGCCGCGGATTTGGAATCGAACGCACTCGATCTGGCAGCGTGGATCGACGATCTGCTGGCGCTACGGGTCGTCGACAGCGCCGATCTGGCGCGCATGATCGACGGCATGGGATTTTTCAGCGGTTACATCGGCCCGTTGCCGGGCGCGTGGCACAGCGGCTACATCGAAGGCTACTCGTCGTATCTCGCGATCGTGCCGTCGAAGCGCTTGGGCGTCGTGCTGCTCTGCAACGCCGACACCGTCGATCTTGGACCGCTCGCCCAAAGCGTGATCGAGGACGCGCTGCACTAATGACAAAGGTTCGCACCGTCATCGCCGCCGCGATCCTCGTCGCTGCGACGCTCCTCGCCGCATGCCCGGCCGACGCGCAGACGCTGATCGTGCCGCTCACCGGCGGGCGCCACCGCGCGATCGAGCCGGAGACGCTCTTTCACACGCTCTTCAACGACTTCTTTCTGGAAGACGACGCGACGACGTACGTGCAGACCGGCGACATCCCGGCGATGTGGCTGCGAGATTCCTCCGCACAGACGATTCCGTACGTGCGGTTCGACTCGATTTTCCCCGTCCTGCGCGAACGAACCGAGGGCGTGATCGAGCGCAACGCGCGCAACGTCCTCGCCGATCCGTACGCCGACGCCTTTCAAGCCGACTATCATGTGTGGGAACGCAAATGGGAGGTGGATTCACTCGCCTGGCCCGTCTTGCTCGCCTGGGTCTATTGGCGCACGACGAGCGACCGCTCCATCTTCACGGGCGACCTGCATCGAGCGTTGCGACTCATCGTGACGACCTATTCCTGCGAGGAGCAGCATGCGCGCTGCAACCGCTATCGGTATCCCTTCCACACGATCACCGACGAAGCGTACAACGCCGGAACGGGCTTGATCTGGAGCGCGTTCCGGCCGTCCGACGATGCCGTGCAATACCGCTTCAACATTCCGCAAAATGCGATCGCCGTCGTTGCGTTGCGCGAGCTGGCGGCGCTCGCGATCGCCGGATATCGCGATCGGGCCCTCGCGGTGCGGGCGACGGCGCTCGGCGCGCGCGTGCAGACGGGGATCGAGCGGTACGGGCTCTTCTATAACGAGCAACGCGGTGTCTGGATGTACGCCTACGAGACCGACGGTTTCGGACGCTACGCGCTCGTGGACGACGCGAACATTCCCGATCTCGTCTCGCTGCCGTATCTCGGTTGGTCCTCCGCTTATGACGTCGGCTACTTGAACACGCGTAAATTCGCTTTGAGCCGCGCCAACCCGTACTACTACGTGGGGCGCTACGCGAGCGGTGTCGGCAGCCCGCACACGCCGGCCGACAACGTTTGGCCGCTCGGAATCATCGGGCGCGCGCTCACTTCGACCTCGTCGCTCGAGGTCGCCGCCGCGATTACGACCCTCGCCGAGACGGACAGCGCGGATGGGCTCATCCACGAAAGCTTTTACGACAACGGCTATTGGCGCTTCACGCGTTCGGAGTTCGGCTGGGGCAACGCGCTCTACGCGGAACTAATCTTCCGAACGCTCGCCGGCGAGAAGGCAACGCCGTTCGTCGAACCCGAAGTGCTGCTTCCTTTCGAGGTGCGCACGCAGACGCCGACGCTCGTGCCCTTGGTCACGCAACTCGAAAACGAATCGGAGATCATCGGCGCGCTGCAGCGGTTACTCAGCCGCTGACAGGCTCCTAGGCGCCGTAGCGGCGGCGGCGGTCGCCGAAGCAGCGCACCGCGCTCGCGAAATCCTCGACTTTGAAATCCGGCCACATGAGCGGAAGCGTCAGCAGCTCGGTATACGCGAGTTGGTAGAGCAGGAAGTTGGAGACGCGTTGGTCGCCGCCCGTGCGGATCAGCAGATCCGGGTCGGGTGCGTGCGGCGCGTACATTCGCTCGCGCAACGCATGCTCGTCGACGCGATCCGGTTCGAGCCGCCCCGCCTTCACGTCGGCCGCGATCGCGCGAACCGCGCGCAGGATCTCGGCGCGCCCGCTGTAGTTCAGCGCGAGCGTCAGCGTCATGCGAACGTTGTGCGCGGTGCTGCGCACGAGGTCCCGAACGGCAGCGCGGGCCGGAAACGCGAAGGCATCGAGATCGCCGATGACCTCGACGCGCACGCCCTGCTTGAGCAACGAGGACTTCTCGCTCTGCGCGCACGCGGCGCAGAGCTGCATGACGACGCCGATCTCGCTCGCGTCGCGGGTCCAGTTTTCCGTGGAGAAACCGTAGACGGTCAGACGGCGGATGCCGGCTTCGAGCCCGCCGCGCACCGCTTCTCGCAGCGCGACGACGCCGCGCCGATACCCCTCGACGATCGGCAGGCCGCGTTCGCGCGCCCACCGGCGATTTCCGTCCATGATGACGGCAACGTGTTCGGGGACGTCGGCCAGGGAGGCGGCGTGCAGCATCCTTTACTTTGTACTACAAAGTGAAGCCCGGCGCAAGCGGGCGGGCCAGCGGGGGGAAGCCGCGCCGTCGCCAACCACCACGGTCGACATGAACCAAGGCTACTATCGGTATCCGGCAATCGCGGGCGATCGGATCGTCTTCGTCTGCGAAGACGACCTCTGGAGCGTGCAAGCAAGCGGCGGTGCCGCCGTGCGTTTGACGGTGAGTTTCGGTGCCTGCTCTTTTCCGCGGATCTCCCCGGACGGCCGATGGATTGCGTTCACCTCGACCGACGAAGGGCACCCCGAGGTCTACATTATGCCCGCGGAAGGTGGCCGGCCGCACCGTCTCACGTTCTTAGGCAGCACGCAGGCCTGGACGCTCGGATGGAGCGACGACGGCCGCGATATCGCGTTTGCGGCCAACCCCGGCGCATGGTACCCGAACGAGACCCGCGCCTTCACGGTGCCCCGCGAAGGCGGTATGCCGCGCGAACTGCCCTTCGGTCATGCGAAATCGCTCGCGTTCGGCGGGCACGGTGCGATGGCGATCGGGCGCAATGCCGTCGATCCGGCGCGCTGGAAGCGCTATCGCGGCGGCACCGCCGGCGAGATCTGGGTCGATACCTCGGGAAGCGGAACGTTCACCCACCTCAACCTTCCCGACGGCAATCCGACGTGGCCGATGTGGATCGCCGACCGCATCTTCTTCCTCGCCGACCACGAGGGCATCGGCAATATTTACTCGTGCACCATGGCCGGCGGCGACGTGCGCCGCCACACCAACGAGAGCGAGTATTACGCGCGGTTTCCGTCAACCGACGGCGCGCGCATCCTATACGCCTGCGGCGGCCGAATCGTGCGTTACGACGTCGCCGAGGACGACGTGCGCGAGATCGAGATCGAAACGAACTCGGCAGCGCCGCAAACGATGCGACGCTTCGAGGGTGCGAGCGAGTCGCTCGAACACGTTTCGCCCCATCCCGACGGCACGCGCGTCGCCCTGATCGCGCGCGGTCAGCCGTTGACGATGCCGCTCTTCGAAGGTGCGGCCGTCCATCACGGTATCGGCAGCCGCGCTCGTTACCGTTTGGCGGAATGGCTTCACGACGGCAAGCACTTCATCTGCGTTACCGACTCGAGCGGTTACGAACAGTTCGAAGTGCACGATGCCGACGCAGCGACACCCCCGCGTCCGGTCAGCGTCGGCGACGTCGGTCGTATCACCGAACTCGCCGCTTCGCCGACACGCGACGTCGTTGCGTTCGCAAACCATCGTCACGAACTCTGCGTGCTGGACTTGGACGACGGCCGCGTTCGTACGCTGGATCGGAGCCCGGCACGCCGCGTGACCGATCTCGCCTTTTCGCCCGACGGCCGGTTCCTCGCCTACGCGTGGGCCCCGGTTGTGGGGACCTCGATTCTTCGCGTCCTCAAAGTGAGGTCGGGGCGCATACACGACGTCACGCCGCCGCTCCGCGAGGATCGTTCGCCGGCGTGGGATCCGGAAGGGAAATACCTCTACTTCATTTCGACGCGCGATTTCAACCCGGTCTACGATGCACTCCACTTCGACTTGAGTTTCCCCCAAGCGAATCGGCCCTTCGTCGTGACGCTGCGCGCCGACGTGCCGTCACCCTTCGTGCCCAAGCCTCACCCGATTCATCGCGATCACGATCACGCGCCCGGAGAACGTGACGGAAAACGCGAGGAGAAGGTCGACATCGCGATCGACTTCGAGGGGATCACCGGACGCGTTCTCGGCTTTCCCGTCGAGGAAGGTGATTACGAGCAGATCGTCGCGGCGCGCGGACGGGTGCTCTTCACACGCTTTCCGGTCCGCGGCGTGAAGCCGGTTTCGCGCGACGAGGAGCAACCCGAAGATCAAGGCACCCTGCTCGCGTACGATTTCGAGCAGCAGCGCAGCGCAACGATCGCGCACGACGTCGGCGACATTCGTCTAGGCGCGGACGGACGCACGCTGCTCTACCGCTCGCAGCACCGCCTGCGCGCGATCGACGCGCTCAACGATCTGCCCGAGGAGGGGGAGGAGCAGAAGCCGCCGCCGGAGCCGGGGCGCAAGAGCGGCTGGATCGACGTCGACCGCGCGAGCGTCGAAATCGTGCCGCGCGACGAATGGGCGCAGATGTTCCGCGAAGCGTGGCGTCTGCAGACGGAGCAGTTTTGGGTCGAGGACATGAGCGACATCGACTGGGACAGGGTCTACGATCGGTATCGCTCCGTGCTCGACCGCGTGCGCACGCGCACCGAGCTTTCGGATCTCATCTGGGAGATGCACGGCGAACTCGGCACGTCGCATGCCTACGAGTGGGGCGGCGATTTCCGCGAGCCGCTGCCGTATCAGCGCGGCTTTCTCGGCGCCGATTTCCGGTGGGACGGGGAGGAAGACGCGTATCGCGTCGAGCGCATCTACCGTGGTGATTCGTGGATTCGCGAGAGCGACTCACCGCTCGCCGAACCCGGCCTGGACATCGAGGTCGGCGACGTCCTCACGGGCATCGGCGGAAAACGCTTGACGAAGGATGCGGCGCCCGAGCGGCTTCTCGTCAACGCTGCGGATCGCGAGATCGCGATCGCGGTGCGGCGAGGGCGGAACCCCGAGCGCAACGTGCTCGTGAAGGCGCTCAGCAGCGAATCGGCGCTGCGCTATCGCGCGTGGGTCGAGGCGAAGCGCGCGTACGTGCGCGAGCGCACGAACGGCCGCGTGGGGTACCTGCACATTCCCGACATGGGGCCGTGGGGTTTTGCGGAGTTCCATCGCGGTTATTTGAGTGAGTTCGACCGGAGCGGCCTGATCGTCGACGTGCGCTACAACCGCGGCGGCCACGTTTCCCCGCTGCTGCTCGAGAAGCTCGCGCGCAAACGCGTTGGGTATGACACGCCGCGCTATGGCATCGCGATGCCGTACCCGCCGGAGTCCGTTGCCGGTCCGATGGTTGCGATTACGAATCAGTTTGCCGGTTCCGACGGCGATATCTTCAGCCACTGCTTCAAACTCTACAAACTCGGGCCGCTCGTCGGGAAGCGCACCTGGGGCGGCGTCGTCGGGATCGATCCCTACCATCACCTCGTCGACGGCACGGTTACGACGCAGCCGGAATACTCGTTCTGGTTCGTCGACGTCGGATGGAGCGTCGAGAACTACGGGACCGATCCCGACTACGAGGTCGACATCGCACCGCACGACTACCGCGACGGGCGCGACCCCCAACTCGACAAGGCCCTCGATCTGATGGACGAGGCGCTCGCCCACGCGATCCTCGTGAGGCCGGACCTGACGACGCGCCCATCCTTGCCGCTTCCCACGCTGGTCTAAGGACGTCGTCGCCCGCCGCAATCGGTGGTATGGTCGTCGACCATCCCGACGGCTTGCATGAAAGCATACATGATCGTCGGTCCGACGAAACGGAAGCCGCGGAGGCGGAGGTCCTTGCTCAATGCCTCCGCTTCAGGCGTCGTCGCTGGGATGCCCGAGCGATGTTTGCGGCGGACGGGCTTACCTCCGACGAAGCGCCACGCGTAGGCATCGAAGGAACCGAACTCGCGTTGGACCTTGAGGTACGCGCGCGCGTTCGACACCGCGGACTCGACCTTCATCCGGTTGCGAATGATGCCGGGATCATCGAGAAGGCGCTCGATCTTCGCCGGCGTAAAGCGCGCAACGCGTACGGGATCGAAGCCGGCAAAGACCTTGCGATACCTTTCGCGCTTCCGCAGTATCGTCAGCCAACTCAAACCCGCCTGCGCGCCTTCGAGGGTAAGGAACTCGAAGAGCGCTCGATCGTCGTGAAGCGGGCGCCCCCATTCGTTGTCGTGGTACGCGATCATCTCCGGCGTGGACGCCCACGCACAGCGCTTAGACTGCTTCACGAGCGCGCAACATTAAACGGTAACGTACACGTATCGCTGCGTATCCACGTTCCAGTACAGCGGAAGCGCGACGGTCTTGCGGATCGTCGGGAGATTGACGGAACCGATCTCATCGATCTCGACGTCGACGCGGACCGTGAGATCGAACCGCGCGGAAAAGAGGCCGCCGTTTTCCCATGGTCCTGGCCCTCCACCCGGCAGCACGCCGTGCCAATGGCTCACCTCGCCACCGATGCTTCCCTTCGCGTAGGAGATATTCATCGCCCACGGTCCTTCCTTGATCGGCCGCACGATCACGGCACCGATTTGCGCGCCGGGGATGCGGGCGGAGATCGCGATATCGAACGCGGCGTGGATCTCTCGCTGCTGCTCGAAGTCCTGGTGCACCGAATAGTACAACCCGAAGTTTTCGAATGCATCGTAATCCGCCCAGATCTGTTGCCGGTTTGCCATCGCACACCTCCTACGAAGTCGCCGTCAAATAATGTTTTGCCGCGCCGCCTCTGCCAGAAGCTGCGAACGGCTGTTCACGCCGAACGTCTTGAAAACGAGCTTGATGTGGTTGCGCACCGTGAACTCGCTGCGGCCCAACTCCTTTGCAATCGCCTTCGAGGACAACCCGCGGCACATTGCCTCGAATACCCTCCTCTGCATCGGTGGAAGCTTCGCGTGGCGTTGGTCACTCAGTACGCGTAACTCCTTGCCGAGCCAGCTCCCCATGTAGTGTCGCAGTTTTTCCTTTGCCGTTTCGAGGTACGACTCGTCACGCATCGCTTCGAAGAGCCGCAACGCGGAGCGGCCGGCGCGCCAGTCATAGCCGCACTTTGCGAACGTCTCCAGGCTCTTGCGCAGGGACTCGATGCCCAGGCGCCGTTTTCCGATCGCGAGATGAACGAGTCCGCGGGAGTAGTTGGCGAAGGCCACCGGCCGCGCATCGTCGCGCAAGTGCAACCGGCGAGACTTGCTCTCGTTCAACTCGTCGTACTGCGCGAGATAGAACGCCGCCTTCGACGTATCGACCGGCACGAACAACTCTGCAAGCAGTAGGAGCCCGAGCCGCTCCTCATCCCGCGTCGCCGGCCAGTCGATCTGCGACGCGTAGTCCTCGGCCTCGGCCAGTTCTTGCTGCGACCACAGCGGCTCGCCGTTGCAGCGAGCGAGATAGGCGCGGTCACACGCCGCAACCGTCCGCCACGGCTCGCCGACGGCCTGCTCGCCGCTCCGCTTCAGATAGCGAAAGGCGTTGAAGTAGTCGCCGATCAGTGCGTGGCACCAGCCCACAGCTTCGAGTGCTCGAAAACGCTGGACCGCGAAATCCTCCGGCCACGGAGTGCCGGCCAACTGCGCATCGACGGCGGCCAGGGCGCCGGGAACGTGCATTTCTCGTGCGAGCGCGCCGAGCGTCTGCGTGGCCCGCGCTCTGATCTCGATCGCGTCGCCGCTCTGCAACTCCATTTTCCGCAGCAGATCGAGCAGCACGTCGGCCTGCTTGCGATAGCGGCCTTCGCAGGCAAAGATCGAGCTCTCGAGGTATCTCGCGCGCAGCCGCAAAATCGGCGCGCGCGCCTTCTGAGCGACCGCAAGCATTGCGCGGGCGTTTTCTATCTTGCCTTCGACGAGATAGCGGCGCGCACGATGGTAAGCGATCTCGCTTTGCAGCTCGCGATCGCGCTTCGCTCGGGCCAAACTCTCTGCTTCATCGAAGAACTCGTCGGCCGCCGCAAACTTCCCCATCTGACCGTTGGCAGCGGCGAGCAGCACGGCGCGCTGCGCGATCTCGCTGTGTCCGGAGCCTTTCCGTTCGGTCAGCAATCGGATCACGGACGCGTGTTCGTCCTGTTTGAGGAAGATGCGTGCGCGCAACAAGACCGTATCGAACGGCGCGGCGCTTCCCGCGAAGTAGTCGAAAATGCGGGCGGCATCGTTATAGGACGCGCGCTCGTAAGCGGCACGCATCGTTTCGATCCAATTCGATCGATTGGGCGCGACGGCAATTTTCAGTCGTGGCATGCGAAGCGGCCATTCCACGGGCGGGCAGCCGCCCCATGCACTACGCCCGATTCTGGCTTGGTCGAGCCAGCCCTATGGAGCTTCGCCCGCCTCGGCACCCTTTGGATCGATGGCTTCGAGGATCGCGGGATAGACGCGGTCGGCAAGCGCGACGTTGCGCTCGGGTTCGATGATGTCGTGCGAGGGCGGCATCCGGCGCAACTCGCGCCGGTCGATCGTAGCGCCGGATTCGCGCCAACGGCGGACGAGCGCGCGAATGGCCCGGTTGTTGACGGTCGCTTCGCGGGAGTTGGTAACCACCACGACCGCATGCGCTTTCGGTGGTCCCAAGGCGGCGTCGCGCATGACGTCGCCGGCGACGCGGTACACGTACGCGATCGCGTGCGTGGCGTAGCGCGGATAGCCGTGCGCCGGCATCTGCCTCTCGCGCCGGACGGGGTCCCACCAGACGAACCGGTTCGGTAAGCGAAGAAGCACGTTTATCGCCGGGCCGAGCAGCGCGTTCGGCAGCCACGCAACGCCGAGGAAGGGCGCAATCGCCACCGCGCGATCGAACGCCTCGTGCTGTGCCAGCCACAGCGCGAGCGTTCCGCCGGCGGAGAAGCCCGCAATCGTCACCCGATCGCCGAGCGTTCGCGCAGCGTCGAGGCTCTCACGAGCGAACCAGCGCAGATGCTCGTCGGTCAAGCCCGCAAGCGCGCCGGTCATCCGGTCGCCGTACCCGTGACGCGGGAGCCGCGGCACGAGCACGTTGTGACCGCGCGCGAAGAGATCGCGGGCAAATCGCACGAACTGCTTCGGGCTCGCGGTAAGGCCGTGAAGGAGCACGACCGCCCGCGGGCGCACCGCGCCGTGCGAGAGCAGGATCGTCCGGCCCGCCTCCGAGATTCGTTCGTGGTCGCGCGCGAGAAAGCGTTCGAGGGAGGCGGAATCGAACATCATGGGGATGGTATCATACGGTATCATGCCCGATCGCGCCCACGAACTGATTGCCCTCGAAGCGCGCTACGGCGCGCACAACTATCGCCCTCTCGAGGTGGTCGTGGAGCGCGCGGAAGGCGTTTGGCTCTGGGACGTACGCGGGCGTCGATATCTCGATTGCGTGAGCGCCTACTCCGCGCTGAACCACGGTCACGCCCATCCGCGCATCCGTGCGGCACTCATCGAGCAATCGCAACGCCTCTCTCTGACGTCGCGCGCGATGTACAACGACCAACTCCCGCTCTTCCTCGAACGCCTCACCACCATAACCGGATACGATGCGGCGTTGCCCATGAACACCGGCGTAGAGGCGGTCGAGACCGCGATCAAGCTCGCGCGGCGCTGGGGCTACGAGGTCAAAAACATTCCGTCGAATCGCGCGGAGATCGTCGTCTTCGCCAACAACTTCCACGGTAGAACGATCACCGCGATCTCGGCAAGTTCGACCGCGGAGTATCGCTCCGATTTCGGCCCGTTTCTTCCGGGTTTTCACATCGCGCCGTTCGGCGATCTCGCGGCGCTTCAGCGCGTGCTCTCGCCGCTGACGTGCGCGGTGCTCGTCGAGCCGATTCAAGGCGAGGGCGGCGTCATCGTTCCGCCGCAAGGGTTTCTCGCCGGCGTTGCCGGGTTGTGCCGGGAGCGCGACGTGCTCTTCGTCGCCGACGAGATTCAAACGGGCCTCGGCCGGACCGGCGATCTCTTCGCGTGCGACGACGAACACGTGCGTCCGGATATTCTCATCGTCGGAAAGGCCCTCGGCGGAGGCTACTATCCCGTCTCCGCGATCCTCGCAAGCCGTGCCCTGATGGACCTGTTCGGCGCGGGCGATCACGGCAGCACCTTCGGCGGCAATCCGCTCGCGGCGGCGATCGCACGTACCGCGCTCGACGTGATCGTCGAGGAGAAGCTTCCAGCCCGCGCGCGGCGCGCGGGAGAACGCATCGTCTCGGCGCTGCGCGCGATTCCGTCGGCGCGGATCAAAGAGGTGCGCGGCCGCGGCCTCCTGATCGGCGTCGAACTCGACATGCCGGCACGCACGCTTGCGGAGGCTCTGCTGGAGCGCGGAATCGTTGCCAAAGATACGCACGAATCCGTGCTGCGGATCGCCCCTCCGCTCGTCATCGACGACGACGCGATCGCATTCTTGCTCGACCGCTTCGCCGAGGCAATCGACGACTTCTCCGCGTCTCCTTAGCCTCTCATCAGTGTTGCCGATGGCAGCACCATAAAATTAGGATGCGTGAACGCGCGACCCTCGGTGGCGTGGTCTTTCTGATCCAACGCCAATGATATCGATCTTGACACGCCCACCTAGCGCGGCAGCTAGTCGTCGCAGCGTCTCAATGGACGGCAAATGAAACCCTGACTCCAGACGCGAAATTGCAGAAACACTCGTTCTCATTCTCGAAGCAAGATTCTCTTGCGTAAGTCCTGTACGCGTACGGTGCAGAATTACGAGATCGGCGATGGCAAGCGCCACCTCATGCTTCTTTTCAAGTTCGGCATATTTCCGACTTGATGCACGACGACGTGCGGCTGCTTTTCTAGCGTCCCCACCGAGCGGGCTGACTCGCCCCGATTCCCTCCGCGCCACAACTGGAATGTACCAGTTTTGATAACTATCGTCAAGACCGTCTTGCGCCCGGAGCTCTCTTGCCGAGCGGATTAGCAGCCTTGCGCGCGCTCACGCTCATGCGCTTCTCGAAGTCGCGCCACCGTTCGCGGGCGATTTTCTTGTCGGCCTCCGGAATGGTGTCGCTACGTTTTTCGAAAACGTGAAGAAGAACGTGCACGGTGCCCCTTCGGCGATAGAGGATCCTATACAACGTTCTTCCATAATGACATCGGAGTTCTCGCATCTCACCCTCCACCTGTGAGCTATGCGGAAACGCGAGATGAGGATGCTTCTCGTCGAGCATGTTCAGCAGCTCGATCTTGCGGTCAATCGCGAGCTGAACGGCGGCCTTCTGTTTCTCAATGAAATCGTTAACCGGTTCCGCCCCATCGGGAGCGCGGTAGTATCTTGCCGCGAATCGGCCGGATCCAGCCTCGCCGCGCTCTTGGTCGCTCACGCGCGCACCGTGATCTCGATCGCCGAGGGCGAGACGCCAAGGGCGGCAGCAAGCTGCTCTTTCGCCTCGGCGATCGTAAGGGGGACGCGCCGCCCCGTCACCGTTTCATCGCCCTTCAGGTCGGCGGTCTCGCGGCCGTAGCCGTCGCCGTCGCCGTTTTTGCCGTAGCCGCCGTCGCCACGGCCGTCCCCGTCCCTCACCGCTTCATCGCCCTTCAGGCCGGCGGTCTCAGCCGCTAAGTCCGGGTCGACGGTGTCGAGCTCCCCGGAGATACCCGCGGCGGCCTTGCCAATGCTTTTGAGGCTGCGGAGCCATACCACGCGGCTCGAGCCTCCACGACGCCCGACGACGAACCGAGCGCAGCCGAGGTCCTCCAGAGCCTTGGCCAGCCCGATTGCGCGGCGACGATCGGCGCCCGCTTTCTGCGCAAGATATTCTATAGACGTCTGAGAAGCATCATTCTGGCGGTTCGCAGCCCAATTAAAGAAGGCGCCTGCTATATCGTCTTCCTTGAAAAGGCGTCTTAATCCGCGAATGGCTGTACCGTCAATGAGTTGATCCATAATGACGATACTATACCATAACACATTATCTTATGTCAATGTCTTATCGTTCCTGTTCCTTTGACAGGGCTCCAAAGGCCCTGCTATGCTCTCCGAGCCGAAGCAGCGTCTCGCAAGAGACGCTCACCGGATGCCTGCGGGCGATCCGGTCGCACTCGAGGGACCGCCGGCCGGTTCCGCTAGTGGGGTTGCTTCGGCAGCGCCATTTTTCGTTTCCAGGGGGTAACGCCATAGCTCGACCGCTCCGCACCAACGATCAGATTCGCATCCGCTCCGTTCGCGTCATCGACGAAAACGGCGAGCAACTCGGCATCATGCCGACCGACGATGCCCAGGCGCGAGCCCGCGCCGCCGGACTCGATCTGATCGAAATCTCACCGAACGCACAACCGCCGGTCTGCAAGATCGGGGACTACGGACGGCTCAAGTACGAGCAGTCGAAAAAGGACAAGGACGCACGAAAGAAGCAGCGTCACTTCGAACTAAAGGAAGTGAAGCTGCGTCCGAAGATCGAGACGCACGACTACGAGACCAAGGCTCGGATGGCGGAGCGCCTCCTCCAGGACGGGAGCAAGATCAAGGTTACGATCATGTTCCGCGGGCGTGAGATCACCTACACGGCATTCGGCCGGCGATTGCTCGATCGCATGGCCGAGGATATGACGCCGCTAGCGATCGTCGAGCGCGAGCCTCGGCTCGAAGGAAAGAACATGTTCATGATTTTGGCGCCTCGCGCAGTGCCTACCGGTCCGCCGAAATACTCGGTGCCGCCCAAGCAAGCTGCGGTCCCAGCCGCGAAGATGGGGGTCCCACCCGCGAAGTCGGGTGGGGGCGCGCAGTGACGTTGACGGCGCGAAGCGCCGGAAGCAAGACGAAGCGCCGGGCGCCGCGCAAGGTGCGGCGCCATTCTAAGAAGGAGCAAACCGGTGCCTAAAATTCGAACCCATCGCGGAACCGCCAAGCGCGTCAAGGTGACGGCAAACGGCAAGGTGCTGCACCGTCATCAGTTCGACGGATGCGGTCACATTCTCAGTAAGAAGTCGCAGAAGCGCAAACGCCACTTCCGCAAGGACCAGCCGACGGCACCCGGAGATCTGCGGCGCATTCGCGCGATGATCCCGTACTTGGTTTAGGAGGGCTCGACATGGCACGCATCAAGCGAGGCGTCGGAGGCCTCAAACACCGTCGCCGGGTGATGAAGCTCGTCAAGGGATTTCGCGCCGCGCGGCGGCGCAACTATCGGGTCGCGAATGAAGCGCTGCTCAAGTCGCTGGCCTACGCGTTTCGCGACCGGCGCGTGCGCAAGCGTGACTTTCGCTCGCTCTGGATCAGCCGCATCAACGCAGCCGCACGCCGCGAAGGCCTCTCCTATTCGCTGCTCATGCACGGCTTGAAGAAGTCCGGCGTCAGCCTCAATCGGAAAGCGCTCGCCGACCTCGCGATCAGCGACGCCAAGGCTTTTGGAACGCTGCTCAACCTCGCGAAGCAAGCCGTCGGCAAATAGATGTTCGCGACGCTGAGCCTGGCGGCAGCATTCGAGTTCACTCCGACGACGGCGCACCGCATCGACGCCATCGTCGAGACGGAGATCCACGCGCGCCGGACGCCCGGGATCGCCGTCGGCGTCGTCGCGTCGGGGCGTCTCGTCTACGCGCGGGGCTTCGGCGAAGCGAGCCTCTCGCGGCGCACTCCCGTATCTCCGGGAACCCAGTTCGGCATCGGACAGATCAGCGAGCAGTTCACCGCCGCCGCGATTCTTCTGCTCGAGCAGGACGGGAAGCTGAAGCTCGACGATCCCGTCACGCGATTCATGCCCGATCTGACCGTCGCGCGGCTCGTGACGATTCGCGAACTACTCGACCAAACATCCGGACTGCCCGCCGTATCGAACTGGGCGCACCTCGTCGCCGCAGCAAATGCCGCGCGGCCGCTCGCCCCGCCGGGAACCGTTTACGCAGAGAACCCTCTGAACTATCTCGTCGCGGGCCGCATCGTCGAACGCGCGAGCGGAGTCCCGCTGTCCGACTTCCTTCAGCAGCACATCTTCCTGCCGCTCGTGATGGACGGCTCGTTCTTCGCAGGCGACACCGGCATCTCGCCCACGCATGCCGTGGGATACACCGTCGGGCGCAGCGAGTTCGTCCGCACCCAACCCTGGAGCGCGACGCGCCTCGGCGGCGATGCCGGCGTTGTGAGCAACATCTACGATTTGGCGAAATGGGACATCGAATTTCCGCTCCTGCTACGCGTCGACGCAGTTCGCGAAATGTTCACGCCCGGGCTTCCCGGCAGTTTCGAGCGCCACGGCATGGGGTGGAACATCGATCAGCGCGGCGGCAGGCGCTTCGTCTGGCAGAACGGCGAGATTCCCGGCTATCACGCGATGAATGCGGTGCTGCCCGACGATCACATCGCGGTGATCGTGCTCACCAACGCCGATTCACTGCACGGCTCCGCGGTATTGCCCGAGAGCGTTGCCGGGCGGATTCTCGATACGTTGCTTCCACCCAGCGCGCAACACGTCGACAACGGCGTACTCTCGCGAGCGCGCGAGTGGCTCGAGCGACTCGCGAGTGGCCGCATCGATCGCACGCAGTTGACGCCGTCCTTCAGCGCCTATCTCTCCGATCGCGTCGTGCACGATGCGGGAATCGCCGCGCTGGGCCGCGTGATCTCGATGGTGCCCGTTTCGAGCATGCCGAGCGCAAACGGCGGGACGACCTACGAGTTTCTCGTTCTCTTCAAGAAGGGTGAACGCCACTACCGCTTCGCGGTGACGACCGACGGCAAGATCGACTTCCTCTCGTTTACGCCCTAGGAACCCTACAGGCTCCTAGAGTTCGTTGTCCGCGATGCGGCGTCCGGTGGCTTCCGTAACCTTGCCCAGCATCGCCACGGCTTGCGCCGGGGACGCGTTGCTGAACATGTAGCGCAGCCGCTCATCGACGTCTTCGACGATCAGCACGGCGCGGCGCCCGGTGCGAACCGCCGACACGAGCGATTGCAGATACGCTTCGTCCTCGGCGGCAAGCAGCGAGCGATCGTCCTTGACGCTGGACGGTCGCGTACCGCTGAGAAGACGCTTCAGGACGGCATCGATATCACCCGGGACTTCCACGGTTCTTCCTCCGTATGGAACGAGTCAATCTACTCTATCGACCATTCCGGGAACGAGTTCACCGCGGTCCCCCGCCATCCAACGCAAAGCGAGCAAAGTCTTTACATCGGCGATCTCGCCCGCCCTTAGGAGCTGCCGGCTTTGCTCCGGCGTGAAGCGCCCCACCTCGATGCGCTCGTCGTCGTCGAGCGACTGCCCGCCTACGCTCAAGCCCTCGGCCACGAAAAAGCGCATCACTTCGTCGCAGAAACCGGGCGTCATGAAGATCGCGCCGAGCGAGCGAATGCGCTCGGCGCGATAGCCGGTCTCCTCGGCAAGTTCGCGCGCGGCACCGCGCGCCGGGTCCTCCCCGGGCTCGGCAGTCCCCGCGGGGATCTCCCACAAGCACCGCCGCACCGGATGGCGATACTGGCGCACGAGCACGATTTCGTTCGGCGTCGGAAGCGCGATGATGCCGAAAGATCCGGGATGTTCGACGACGTCGAAGCGATGCATGCTGCCGTCCTCGTAGCGAACCTCGTCGACGCGCACGCGAAAGACGCGCCCTTCGAACACGAGCTGCGACCCGATCACGCTTTCACCTGGATCCATCGTCCTAGCAGGCCCCCATCGTCGAACCGCTGCTCGCTCGCCGTCCTGGCTCGCTCGCGCTGCGGCACTTTCATTGGAAAAACAAAGTTTTGAAGTTTCACATCCGTGTGAAAACGTCCAAGAAAGTTGCAGCTTCTCCGATGGGGGCCTGCTAGGACGATGTATCCGCGCGATCACGAAGGACCCGCGGGTCCGGACGAGCATTGGGGCTTCATGGGACGGAGCTCGATCCTCGGGGAGCTGGCGTGGCTCGCCTACTTTCTGTTCGTCCTCGTCGTCGCGGTTTATGCGATGAACATCTTCGTCGTTCCGCATCACTTCAACGATAAGGTTGCCGACGTGCTCGCCGGAATCTTCGCCGCCCTACTCTTGGTCACGACGCGCGCCTACGTCGCGCGGCGCGTCCGGCGCTGATGGCGAAGCGCCTCGGCGCGCACGCCGCGCGACTTCTCGAAGCGCGAAAGCTGCACGCGGCGAAAGGCCGGCGCGAGCAAGGGCGTTTCCTCTTCGAAGGGCCCACTTTGCTCGCCGAGGCATTCGAGAGCGGCACCGAGATCGAAGGGATCTTCTCGACCCGAGCCGCCTACGAGGCGACGCCGCTGCTCGCCGACTTGGAGAAGAACGGCGTACCCGTCTGGGAGGTCGACGAGAAAAATGCCGAGCGCCTCTCCGACGTGACGACGCCCACCGGCATCGTCGGCGTCGCCCGGCGGCGTTTCATGGGACTCTCGCCGCTCTTCGCAAGACCGGGCATCGTCCTCGCCTTGGCCGGCTTGAACGATCCCGGGAACGTCGGAACGCTCCTGCGCTCGGCCGAAGCCTTCGGCGCGGCGGGCGTGATCTTCGGGCGTCCGAGCGTGGACCCGTATCACCCGAAGGTGGTCCGGGCGGCGATGGGCTCGCTCTTCCGCGTGCCGCTCGCCTTGGCCGAGCCGGGGGAGGTCCAGGCGGCGGCCGTCTCCACGGGAAGGACGATCGTCGGCCTGTGCGATCGCGGCGAACCGATCCGGGAGCGGGGCCTGCCAAGACTGGCGGTTCTCGTGGTCGGAGGGGAACGCACGGGGCTGGGTCTCTGGGAGCCACTCTGCGCCCGGCTGGTGGCGATTCCCATGCGGGCTCCGGTCGAGAGCCTCAACGCCGGGGTGGCCGCTTCGATCGCCCTCTTCGAAGCAGGCGGCCCGTAAAGATTCGAGACGAATTGTGAGCGCTTTGTCAAGACTACCGGGCCTCCGGGGCCCGTGGTATACTCAGCGCATTCCGGACGGTGAGCCGGAGCTACGGTGCAAAGAAGGAGACCAGACGCTGTATGGCAACCTGCGATTTCTTCTGGAAACTCTTCGCTCAAACGGGGTCGATCAACGCCTACCTCGCGTATCGACGGACCCACCCCGCACCGAGTCCGAGCTGAACCCACGAGCAAGGCCTGAAGGCCTTTCCAGACAGCGCCCGGCAAGAGTAAGGCCGGGCGTTTTGTTATTGGCAAAGGCAAGGTTCGGACTGGAATGAGTGAACTGGCCGCGACCCTCGCGGCACTCCGAGAACGTTTCTCGGCCTCCGCCGAGGCGGCAAAGGACGAGCGGGGCCTCGAGGACGTCCGGATCGCCTATCTCGGCCGCAACGGAGAGGTCACGACGATCCGCCGCGGCATCGGCACCCTTCCCGCCGAGGAGCGCCCGAGTGCGGGGAAGCAGATCAACGACGCGGTCGAGGCAATGGAGACGATGCTGGCGCAGCGCCGCGGCGCGCTGGAGGCAAGCGATGTCGACGCACAACTCTCGCAGCGCATCGACGTCACCTTCCCGGCGATTCCCGCATCCCTCGGCTCGATCCATCCGGTGCGCCGCGTCATCGAAGACGCCTGCGCCTACTTCGAGCGCCACGGCTTCGCCGTCGTACTCGGCCCCGAGGTCGAGCCGGACTACTACAACTTCGACGCGCTCAATATTCCTCTCGAGCATCCCGCGCGCGAAGGCTTCGATTCGTTCTGGGTCGACGACACGCTGTTGCTGCGCCCGCACACCTCGCCGATGCAGATTCGAACGATGCAGCTGCATCGACCGCCGATTGCGATCGTTGCGCCGGGCAAGTGCTATCGGCGCGACGCTGTCGACGCACGCCATCTCTTCCAATTTCACCAAATCGAGGGGCTGCTCGTCGCCGAGGGGATCCACTTCGGACATCTCAAAGGCATGCTGACGGGGCTCTGCCGTGCACTTTTCGGAGCGTACCAGCGGGTACGTTTTCGCCCGTCGTTTTTCCCATTCACCGAGCCGAGCGCCGAGGTCGACACGACGTGCCCCAAATGCGGCGGCGCCGGAGCCGCCTGCAACATGTGCGGCGGAGCGGGATGGATCGAGTTGGGCGGTGCGGGCATGGTACACCCGAACGTGCTACGCGAGGTTGGATACGATCCCGAGGTCGTGACGGGTTGGGCGTTCGGTTTCGGCGCAGAGCGTCTTGCGCTCCCGCGCTATGAGGTCGACGACGTCCGCCGGTTCATCGACAGCGATCCCGATTTCCTCGAACAGCTCGCATAGGGAAGAGCGTGCGCATACCGATCTCGTGGCTGCGTGAGTACGTCGATCTTCCCGCCGAATCGCAAGCGATCGCCGACCGGTTGGCGATGCTCGGCTTTCCGGTCGACCAGATCGTGCGACGCCCGACGATCGCGAACGTGCTCGTCGGAAGAATCGTCGCGCTCGAACGCCATCCCAACGCGGACCGGCTGCAGGTCTGCAACGTCGACGTCGGCGCCGATCGAGCGCTGACCATCGTCACTGCCGCGACCAACGTCGCGGCGCAGCAGGTGATTCCGGTTGCGACGGTCGGCGCGCGTCTGCCGCATCTCGAAATCGAGCGACGGACGATGCGCGGTATCGAGTCGGAAGGCATGCTCTGCTCTCCCGACGAGTTGGCCTTGCCGCCCGAATGGTTCGAAGCGGACGGGATCATGCAGCTCGACGATGCGCTGCCGATCGGCGGCGATGCGGTTGCGCTGCTGGGCCTGCGCGACGACATACTCGACGTCGAGATCACCGCCAATCGCGTCGATGTGATGTGCGCGATCGGCCTCGCTCGCGAGTTGGCCGCTTCCTATCGCGTTCGCCTGCGGCTCCCGCCTTTCGAGAATCCGGGGAAAGGTGCGGCGCAGCCGGCGCCGCGCGTCGAGATCGAATCCGCGGATTGCGTGCAGTTCGTCCTGCAGCGCTTCGACGGAGTGCGCGTGAGGCCCGCGCCCGCGACGACGCGCGTTCGCCTCGCGTTGTGCGGCGTGCGGCCGATCAACAATCTGGTGGATATCTCGAACTACGTCATGCTCGAAACCGGCGAGCCGATGCACTTCTACGACGCCGCGCGCGTAGCCGATCAACGGCTGATCGTTCGTAACGCGAAGGCGGGCGAGAAGCTCACGACGCTCGACGGCGTCGAGCGGACGCTTTCGCCCGAAGCGTTGGTGATCGCCGATGCCGGCGGGCCACTCGGCCTCGCGGGCGTGATGGGCGGCGCGTCGAGCGAGGTCACCGACGCGACCTCGGCGATCCTCCTCGAGGCCGCCAGCTTCAACGGCGCGCGCGTGCGCCGCACCGCGAAGCTCTTCGGTTTGCGCACGGAGGCATCGGCCCGGCACGAAAAATCGCCTGCACCCGTACTCGCGGAGATCGCCGCTGCGCGCGCAGCGCAACTCGTGACGGCATCGGGAGGCCACGCGTATGCGCCGGCGATCACCGGCGCGCCGCTCGCGTCGCCGCGTCCGATCGCGCTGCGCGTGTATGACGTCGAGCGCCTGCTCGGGCTGCGCCTTACAGCCGAACGCATCATGGAGCATCTCGTCGCGCTCGGCTGCGGCGTGGAGCGTCGCAAAGAGGTTTGCGAAGTCACGGTACCTCCTTGGCGTAACGATCTCGAGATCGCCGCCGATCTCGTTGAGGAGATCGCCCGGATGGAAGGCTACGATGCCATCGAAGCCGCGCTGCCGGCGACGGCACCGCACGAGATATCGAGCCGCGAATACCATCTCGAGCGCGATGCAGCGCGTGCGATGCTCGCGCTCGGCTATCACGAGATCGTCACGCACTCGCTGCGCGCCGACGGCGACGAGCACGCGGTCGAGTTGCGCAACCCGCTCTCCGAGGATCAGCGATATCTGCGCACCGACGCCGCGCCCGCACTCCTCTCGCATCTCGCGCGTCTCGGGCGCGCCTACCGTCTCTTCGAAATCGGGCACGTCTTCGCAAGAGAGGGCGGCGTCGTCGCCGAGCTTCCCATGCTGACCTTGGCCTACGCCGCCGAGCGCGGCGAGGAACCGGCCTGGCGCGACACCGAGTTTCTTCGCCTGCGCGGCGACTGCGAGGCGCTCCTTCGCGTGCTGACGGGAAAGGGCAGCGGCATCGAGGCCGTCCGGCGCGCCCCGCTCCACCCCGGGAAGAGCGCCGCGCTCACGATCGACGGCGTGCACGTCGCCGTTCTCGGCCGGGTCGACCCGCGGGAGGAGCGCTCCTACGGCTCCTCCCTTCCCCTCTACCTGGCGGAGGTGCGCCTCGACCGGCTCCCGGAGCGATCTGCCCCTCGATACCGCCCGCCGTCGCGCTTCCCGTCAACCTACCGGGACCTCGCTCTCTCGGTAGACGTAGAGGTGAGCGCCGAGGCCGTCGAAGGAGTAACGGCGCAAGCCATCGGGGATACCTGTACGGCGGTGCGTGTTTTTGACGAGTATCGCGGCCCGCAGGTTGAAGGAGGCCGGAAGAGCTTGGCCGTGCGGGCCACGATGCAACGCTTCGACGGAACGATCACGGACGAAGAGGCGGATGCCGCCGTGGCACGAGCCGTCGAGGCGCTCCACGAACGATTGGGGGCTATGGTACGAGTATGACTGGAACATCCTTCGGCTGGCCGGACGTCATCATCATCGCGGTCTTGGCGCTGGCAGCCATCAAAGGCTTCGCGCGCGGCTTCATCTCCGAACTCGGTGGAATCGTCGCGGTCCTCCTGGCGCTCGCGGCGGCGTTCTACTACAACGGCATGCTCGACAACGGGTTGGAGCGTGCGTTCAAGATGAACCCCGGCTCCGCGCACGTTACCGGACTGATTCTGAGCGGGCTCATCGTCTACGGTGTGGTCATGCTCGTGATTTGGCTCCTCGGTCGCTACGTGCATCTCCCGGTGCTCGGCGCCGGCAACGCGCTCGGCGGCGGCGTCGTCGGTCTCGCGAAAGGCGCGGTCCTGCTCTGGGTCGTGCTGTTTGTCGCGCTGCTCTTCCCGCTCTCGCAGAGCCTCCGCGCGGATCTGCACAAGTCGCGCTTGGTCGCGGTGCTCTCGCAGCAGAACCGGCGCGTCGACGATGCGATCTACAGCAAGCTGCCCGACTTAGCCAAGCCGTTCGTTCAGCCGATCCTCCAGCGCCAGCAAGTCTAACGGCGTCAGCGGCGCGCTTTGCGATGAATGCGCGCCCGCTTCACCGAGCCATTGCGGTGCATGGGTACGACGTTGCTCGTCCGTCCGCTTTCGAAGACGCTCGGTGCGATGATGCGCTTGCCGAGCGCGTGCGCGAAGACGTCGGAGAGTTGCTCGACCGCGACGAACTCCATCGTATCGCGCACCTCTTTGGGGATATCGTCGAGATCCATCTCGTTGCGCTTGGGCATCAGGATCTTCGCGATCCCGGCGCGTTTTGCACCTAAGACCTTCTCCTTGAGGCCGCCGATCGGCAGCACCTGACCCGTCAGCGTGATCTCGCCGGTCATTGCAACCGACGGATCGACCTTGATGCCGGTCAGCATGGACGCGATCGACGTCGCGAGCGCGATGCCCGCCGACGGCCCCTCTTTCGGCGTCGCACCGGCAGGGACGTGGACGTGCAGGTCGTGCTTCGCGAAGTAGTCGTCGGGCAACCCCAACTCCTGCGAACGCGAACGCAGGAAGGAAACTGCCGCCTGCGCGCTCTCCTTCATGACGTCGCCGAGTTGCCCTGTGAGCACCAGCTTGCCGCTTCCCGGCATGGCCTGCGTCTCGATGAAGATGATGTCGCCGCCGACGGGCGTCCAAACCATGCCTGTCGCCACCCCGACCGACGCCACGCGCCTGCGCGCTTCGTTGTAGAAATGGGGCTTGCCGAGATACTCCGCCAGATTCTCCGGCTTGACGCGCGCCTTGAAGTTCGGCGTGGCCGCGATTCTGCGCGCGACCTTGCGAAAGACCGTACCGATCTCCCGCTCGAGATTGCGGACGCCCGCCTCGCGCGTATGATCCGTGATGATCGCGCGCAATGCCGCGTCGCCTATTTGCGCCTGCGTCTCCTTCAAGCCGTTCGCAATGCGCTGCTTCGCGAGCAGATAGCGTTTGGCGATCTGCATCTTCTCGAGTTCCGTGTAACCAGAGAGCTGGATGATCTCCATCCGGTCGCGAAGGGCAGGCGAAACCGAATCCAGGCTGTTGGCCGTGCAGATGAACAAGACTTGCGAGAGATCGAACGGTAAGTCGAGATAGTGGTCTCGAAAGTTCACGTTCTGTTCGGGGTCGAGAACCTCGAGCAACGCCGATTGAGGGTCGCCGCGAAAATCCGCCCCGACTTTGTCGATCTCGTCGATCATCATGACGGGGTTCTTCATGCCGGCATCGCGCATCGAACGGATGATCGATCCCGGCATCGCGCCGATGTACGTCCGGCGATGGCCCCGAATCTCGGCCTCGTCGCGAACGCCACCGACGGAGAGGCGCACGAACTTTCGTCCCATTGCGCGCGCGATCGAATGCCCGAGCGAGGTCTTACCGACGCCCGGCGGTCCCACGAAACAAAGAATCGGCCCGGTCAAGCGTTTCTTCAACTTTCCTACCGCAAGGTACTCGATGATGCGGTCCTTGATCTTGTCGAGATCGTAATGATCTTCATCCAGAACTTTGCGCGCCTTCTCGATGTCGATGTGATCGGTCGTTTCGCTGTTCCACGGTAACTGTACGAGCCAGTCGAGGTAGGTGCGGATGACGCTGTATTCCGGCGAGGCCTGCGGAACGCGCGAGAGGCGCTCCAGTTCGCGATCCGCGGCTTTCTTCGCATCCTCCGGCATGCGCGATTCCTCGATCTTCGCGCGCAGCTCGTTGGCCTCGGCCTGCTGCGGGTCGACCTCACCCAGCTCCTCCTGGATCGCGCGAAGCTGCTGGCGGAGGTAGAACTCGCGCTGGTTCTTTTCCATTTCCCGCTGGATGTCGCTCTGGATCTTATGGCCGAGCTCGACGACCTCCAACTCTTTGGTGAGCAGCATCGTGAGCTTGCGCATCCGCTTGGCCGCGTCGCGCTCTTCGAGCAGTGCCTGCCGGTCCGCCGTATCGAGCCGCATCGTCGACGCGACGAAGTACGAGAGAACGTTGGGGTCCGTAATATTCTGGACCTCCATCTCCATCTCGCGCGGCGCCTGCGGCAAGAACGAAAGGAGTCGCTGGAAGAGCCCGGCGAGGTTACGGTGCATCGCGACGAGTTCTTCGTTCTCGATGGTGATGTCGGGAAGTTCGGAATAGGACGCAACCATGTAGGGCTCTTCTTGCGTGAACTGCTCGATGCGAAAGACCTGTTGCCCAGCGACGATGCAGCGCAGCGTTCCGTCCGGAATCTTCAGCATTTTCTGAATCACGCCGATCGTTCCCACGCGTTGGACGTCGTCGGGCGTCGGGTTCTCGATCTCGCGATCCTTGATGACGCAAAGGCCGATCGATTTGCCTTCGCGTAAGGCTTCTTCCACCAAAGCGATACCCGGTTTCTTCACGACCGCGAGCGGAATCACGGTGTTCGGAAAAAGCACCGCTTCCTGCAGCGGCAAGATACCGATGGAACCGGCGGGGATGATGCGGGAGGCTTTGCGCGCGGGCATCTAACAGGGAATCCTTTTCACGATCATGCGTATTTCGGTGCGCGAGGTCGGTCGATACGCGGTCGGCGCGAGGGTCAGCGTAATCACGAGCACGCCGTCCGCGTACGTGGCGGTTGCGCCGTCGCACTCGACCGCAACCGGAAGATGGACGCCCTTTGCGAAATCGCCGTAGGCGATCTCCTTCTGCGCGAACGAACCCGAGCGCGAGCGATCCGGTTCGCGTCGCCGTCCGGAGATCAGGAGGCCGCGTTCGTCGTCGATCTCGACGCGCAGGCTCTCGGGATCCGCACCCGCTACGTCGACGGTAACCACCGCCGTCGCGTTTTCGTCATCGACGAAGACGTCGGCGTTCGGCTCGAAGTACGCGAGGCGCGGACGGATCACAAAGTCCATCCCATGTTTAGACCCGGAGGCACGCCACGGAGATGCAGTCCCCTTACAACGTCGGGTCGGGAAGCGGGCGGCCCTCCGGCCAAGCGACGCACGGTTCGATCCGAATCCGCAGCGGTTCGAGCGCCGTTTCCGGGATCTGCACGCGGAAGAACTGCTCCGTGTGAATCGGGACGCCGTACTCCGTGGTCTTCGGAAAGGCGCTCGGCTCGAGCGGCGAGAGACGCGTCGAAACCAATACCCGGTTGATTTGGCGCGCGTCCTCCGCCGACATGTACTCCGGCGTGCGCTGGCCGAGCCACGTCGTGCCGTCTGCGGTCGTATAGAGGAACCCAATGATCTCATCGCGCGTCATCGTCGCGGTCGAAGCGACGCGATCGACGCGCACGACCTGCATTTGCCTCACAACCGGCTCTTGCAGGACATGGGGAACGGCGCGAGGTGAATCCAAGCAAGGCCCGTTGTTCAGCGTTGCGGCTTGAGGCGCTGCGGGCGGCGAGGGCTGCGTCGACGGAGGGGGCGCGGCCTGAGCGATGCTCAGCGGAGCAAGCAGCGCGCTGATGAAGACGGCGAGTACGAGCATGCGGGAGACTTCGCGATGAAGATGCGATACCTTTGGACGATCGCCGCATTCGCAGCAGGGGCGCTTGCGCTGCCCGCCGCCGCGGTGCCGCGGGCACAACTGCTGCCGTCGGGCACGTACCGATACTCCATGAGCGTCGGCGGCACGCCTCTTATCACGAGCGCCGTCGTCATCACGCACGCGCACGGAGTCATGGACGTAACCGAGAGTGCCGGGACACCGACCGGTCCCATTCTGACCCTCCGCGGTATCGTCGAGCAGACTTTTGCGACGACCTCATACTCGCTGAACGGCGGCACCGGGTCGGTTGGTATCACCTTCGCGGGACGATCGGCCACGCTGACCGCCGCCGGACACAGCATCACGATTTCGGAGATCGGCGGCGCACCCTTTCTCGTCGACGAGAACTTGATCGCCGGCCTCGCGACCGTGCCCGCGATGCTGAAAGTCACCGGCGCGACGCACCTGACCGTCGCGTGCGTCTGCCGCGGTTTCTTGGCGCTCGGAGCGAGCGTCGTTCCCGTCACGGAATCACGCCCCGCGAACGTTCCCGCCGCCGACCTGTCGACGGCGTTGGAGCTGCAGCATCAGACGTTTACGTTCTGGTACGATCCCGAGACGTTCGTCCCACGGCACATCGATCTGCCGTCGCAACACCTCGCCATCGATCTGCAATCGTACGGCGAATCGACGGCCGAGCCATCGCCGATTCCGGCGCGCACGCCGGTTCCATTGCCCTCGCCGCGCTACGCGTCGCGCGACGTGACGATCGTCGCCGATGACGGCGTGCGCCTTGCCGGAACGCTGACGATGCCGCGCTCGCCCAGCCGCGTTCCGGCGTTCGTGCTCGTTCACGGCAGCGGCTGCATCGATCGCAACGAGACGATCGGGCCGAATCAAATCTTCGCGCAGATCGCGAACCATCTCTCGAACGAAGGCTACGCGGTGCTGCGTTACGACAAGCGCTCGTGCGGCAAGAGCGGCGGCACGTTTGCCGTTCGCAGCCGCCTGATCGCCGATGCCGAGGATTCCGTACGCTTTCTGCGACACTCGGCGGGCGTCGATCCGGAGAGGATCTACGGGCTGGGCCATAGCGAGGGAGGAGAGCTGGTTCCGAGCCTGACGATCTTGGACGAACGCCTCCGCGGCATCGTTTTGCTCGCACCGCCGGCAATTCCACTCGACCGGATCCTCCTGCAGCAGAGCAGCCGCGGTCTGAGCGGCACGGCAAAGATCGCCGCCGTACGCAACGAGGAAGCGCAGATCGCGCTCATCGAGGCCGGAACGATCCACACGCCGTCGGCACGCTGGTTGCGCAGTTCCTTCGGCATCGATCCCGCCAAGATTCTCGCTCGGGTTCCCTGCCCGATCCTCATTCTGCAAGGCGGCAAAGACATCCAGGTGCTTCCGACCGATCTGCCGCGTTTGGTGAACGCCGCACGTGCCGCACATCGCAACGTCACCGTGGGTTTGCTGCAAGGCGACGATCATCTCTTCATCTTTATCCCCGGCACCGCACGCTCGACGGGAATGGAATATTTCATCCCCTCGTATCTCGATCCACGGCTCTTCTCGGCGATCGACGCGTGGCTGCGCACCCACTGAAAATGGTGCGGCGCCTCGGCGCGCGCGACGCCGCCCTGATCGTCATGGGCGGCATCATCGGCTCCGGCATCTTCCGCAATCCCTCGGTCGTTGCAAAGAGCGTCCACGCGGGTTGGGCTATCCTGGGCGTCTGGATCGCGGGTGGCGTCATCGCGTTGCTCGGCGCGTTCGTCTTCGCGGAGTTAGCCGCGCGGCGCCCGAGCGACGGTGGCCTCTATGCATACATGCGCGACGCATTCCACCCGGTTGTCGCGTTCATGTACGGCTGGACGCTTTTGCTCGTCTCGCAGAGCGGCGGCATGGCGGCAGCCGCGCTCACCTTCGCGGGATATTTCCAGCCGCTGACCGGTGCGAGCGTCGACCCGACGCTGCTTGCCGCCGCCGTGCTCGGAGTCTTCACGTTCGTCAATTGCCTCGGCGTTCGAGAGGGAAGCGGCCTGCAGAACGCCTTCATGGTGCTGAAGATTGCCGCGATCGCCGGCCTCATCGTCGCGGGATTCCTCGCCCATCCGACGGCAGCAGCGAACGTACAAACGCCGACGGGATCGACGCTTCCGCTCCTCGGCGCGATGGCGATCTCGATGATTGCGGTGCTCTTCGCGTACAGCGGTTGGCAAACGTCGAGCTTCATGACCGCCGAAATGAGAGATCCGGCACGCGCGCTGCCGCGCGGGCTGCTGTGGGGCGTGTGCGGCGTTATCGCTCTCTACGTTTTGGTCAACATCGTTTGCTTGCGCGTCCTGGGTCCGGTGGGCCTGATGCACACGGACGCGCCGGCCTCGGAAGTCCTGCGGGCACTCATGGGCTCGCGCGGGGCGCAGCTCATTGCGGCGCTGATCGCGCTCTCGACGCTCGGTTTCTTGAGCAACCAAATCCTCGTTTCCCCGCGAGTCTATCATGCGATGGCCGAAGACGGCATCTTCTTTCGCACGATCGGATGGCTGCATCCAAAGACTCGCGTCCCGGTCGTCGCCATCGCGCTCCAAGGTGCGGTCGCCGTCGCCATCACGCTTTGGAAAGGATACGCGCAGATATTGAACTACGTGATATCCGTCGACTACGTCTTCTTCGCGCTCGCGGCCGTCGCGATCTTCGTGTTTCGAGCGCGCGATCGTGCGAGTGCGGCGGCGGCGCCGCGATTCCTCATCCCGTTGCACCCGTTCACGACCGCGCTCTTCTTGGGCGTCGCCGTGGCGGTCGTGGTGACGACGTACGTTGCATCGTTCCTGAACGCGCTCGTAACCTTCGGACTGCTGGTCATCGCGGTGCCCGCGTACTATGCGTTCGTGGCTTTGGAGCGCCGGAAGAGCCCTACGTCGACGGTGCCGTAAGTTTCGCCCAATCCTCGCGGCTGATCCGAAGGTCTTCCTCGTGCAGATGGGCGAGCGGCGTCTCCGTCATGTGCTCGCGCTCGCACAGATCCTGCGCGGCCGTATCGACGAACAGCAACCCGGTGACCAACTCGCCCCGCTCGCGCCTCTCGTGGATCACCTCGAGCGCGGCGAGGCGCTTGGTCGGATCGTACTCGCGCTCGAGCTTGCGCAAGATCACGCGCGAGCCATCGTCGAACTCGATGTCCTGCGCCGTCCCCGGCTCGTAGTCGACCACGATCTCTTTGCCGCTGATGATGAAATCGGGCGTGTGCAGTGCGAAGCTATGCTCCTTGACGTACGTGTAGCTCTTCGTCGAGCCGACGTGGTCGTTGAAGGTCACGCATGGGCTGATGATGTCGAGAATCGCGGTGCCCCGGTGCGCGAACGCGGCTTGCAACAGCGGGATCAACTGCTTGCCGTCCCCCGAGAACGAGCGCGCGACGAACGAAGCGCCGAGTTCGATCGCCAAGCCGCATAAGTCGATCGACGCGTACGAGTTCACCTTGCCGTTCTTTTGCTTCGATCCGAAGTCGGCCGTTGCGGAAAACTGCCCCTTGGTCAAACCGTAGCAGCCGTTGTTCTCGATGATGTAGGTGCAGTCGAGGTTGCGCCGGATCATGTGACAGTATTGCCCCAGCCCAATCGAGGCCGTGTCGCCGTCGCCGCTGATGCCGAGCACGAGCAGATCGCGATTCGCGAGCTTCGCGCCGGTCGCGGCCGACGGCATGCGCCCGTGTAGACCGTTGAAGCCGTGAGCCTGCTCGACGAAATACGCCGGCGTCTTCGAGGAGCAGCCGATACCGCTCATCTTCGCGAGCCTATGGGGCTCGACGCCGAAATCGAAGAGCGCTTTGATCAAATGGTTGGTGATCGAGTTGTGGCCGCAGCCCGCGCAGAGCGTCGTCGGCAAGCCTTTGTAGACGTCGCGCGGGAGACCGATGATATTGAGGTTGGTGGTGCTCATAATTATTCCGTGGCGAGTGCCGGTTCGCGCTCCGCGGACATCAGCGGATCGACGATGACGTGCGCGTCGATCGGCACGCCGTCGTAGTGGCGAATCGATTGGAGGCGAGAGATGAGATGCGGCGCCAGCTCGGTGCGCAGGATGCCGTAGAGTTGCCCGTCGCGATTTTGCTCGACGACGTAGACGCGCTCGTGCCGATCGATGAACGCGGCGACGACCGGCGAGAGCGGAAGGGCGCGAACGCGGAGGTAGTCGGCGTCGAGGCCGGCGGCCTGGAGGATGTCGCGCGCTTCGACGATCGCGTGGTGCGTCGTTCCGTAAGCGATCAGGCCGACCTTGCGGCCGGCATCCTCGGCGATCGGCTGCGGGACGCACGTCCGAGCCGTGTCGTGCTTGCGCACGAGCCGGTCGAGACCGCGCTGCCACGTTTGCGGATTCTCCGAATAGCGCGCCTGCTCGTCGTGGCCGGTGCCGCGCGTGAAGAAGCCGGCGCCGGCGTGATTCGTTCCGGGCAGCGTTCGATACGGGACCCCATCGCGATCGACGTCGCGATAGCGGCCCCACGAATCGAGTTTGTCGAGGTCCTCGGCGGTCAAAACTTTCCCGCGATCGAAGCCCTTCTCCGGATACGGCAACGGCGCGCTCATCCACGAGTTCATGCCGAGATCGAGATCGCTGAGCACGAGGATCGGCGTTTGAAAACGCTCGGCGAGGTCGAACGCCTCCATCGCGAAGGCGTAGGCTTCTTCGACGGTGCCGGGCAGCAGCACGATGTGCTTCGTGTCGCCGTGTGAAAGCGTGTACGCGAAAGCGACATCGCCCTGCATCGTGCGCGTCGGAAGGCCCGTCGACGGTCCCGCGCGCTGCACGTCGAAGATGACGCCCGGAATCTCGGCAAAGTAGCCGAAGCCCGCGTACTCCGCCATCAGCGAGATGCCCGGGCCCGAGGTCGAGGTCATCGCGCGCGCACCCGCCCATCCCGCACCGAAGACGATCCCCGCGGCAGCCAACTCGTCCTCCGCTTGAACGATCGCAAACTTCTTCTCGCCCGTCTTCGTATCGACCCGATAGCGCTCCGCGTATTCAATGAAGGATTCACAGAGCGAGGACGACGGCGTGATCGGGTACCACGCCGCGACCGTGCAGCCGCCCATGATGCAGCCGAGCCCCGCCGCGCGATTCCCGTCCATGAAGAGCGTGCCGTCGGTTTTTCCACGCATACGCTCAAGCCGGAACGCATCTTGCTTCGGTAGATGCTCTCGGGCGTACTCGATCCCGAGCCGGGCGGCGTGCATGTTCGTCTCGACGGCAGCCGGTTTGTTTCGGAACTGCGCTTTCACCGCGGCCTCGATCGCCGGCTCGTCGATGCCGAACAGTTCCGCGAGGACGCCGACGTAGAGCATGTTGATGAGGTACTTGCGCAGATCGGCGTTCTGAAAATGCTTCTTGCCCAACTCGGCAAACGGAACGCCGTAATAGGTCACATCGTCGCGCTGCGTCTCACCCGAGACGGGATACGTGCTCTCGTGTATGATGATGCCACCCGGTTTCACGCTCGCAACGTCCTCGCGCCACGTCATCTGGTTGAGTGAGACGAGAACGTCGACGTCGCGCGTGCGGCAGCGATAACCCTTCGAAGTCACGCGCACGTCGAACCACGTCGGCAGGCCTTCGATGTTCGAAGGAAAGACGTTCTTCGGCGCCACCGGAATACCGAGGCCGAAGATCGCATTGCTCACGATGAGGTTCGCGGACTGGCTTCCCGAGCCGTTGACGGTCGCGACCCGGATGGTAAAGTCGTTGATACGCGGTTGGGGCACGTTGCTTGCTTCGCCGCGTGCTGCCGAAGTTCCGGCGGAGGTGCCGGGCGGAGCGCCTCGAAAGGCGCCGCCGCGGAAGGAGGCGAGGATGAGGTTACGGGCGACGTCATTCGCGCTCGGCGCGGCGGTGCTGTCCGGCGGTTGCACTGCTCAATCCGGCTTCGCTGCGAATGCGGGCACGGTCGCTCTGGTCGCGCACTCGGCGTTGCGCTCGATCGTCCCGACGCAGCGCGGGGACGGAAGGATCCGGCACGTCGTCATCATCGTACAGGAGAATCGCTCCGTCGACGATCTCTTCCACGGCCTTCCGGGTGCCGACGTCGCGGACAGCGGGCTCGATTCCGAATATCGAAGCATCCCGCTCCGCCCAACCTCGCTGAAGACGCGCTTCGACATCAGCCATACTCACGGCGCCTTTCTGACGGAATACCATCGCGGGCAGATGAACGGATTCGACCACGTCGCGCTGATATGCGGCCGTACGCAATGCCCGCAGCCCGGCCTTCCCGCGTATGCGTACGTGCCACCGGCGGAAGTGCAGCCGTATTTTCAGATGGCGGAAACCTACACGTTCGCCGATCGTATGTTCCAGACGAACGCAGGTCCGAGCTTTCCCGCACACCAGTATCTCCTCTCCGGTACGTCGCTCGCATCGGTGACGAGCCCGCTGCTCGCCGCTGAAAACGCGCACACGAAGACGGGCGCGACGACCGGCGGCTGCGATTCGCCCGCC
>DATCTQ010000089.1:0-18277 GCA_036567865.1 Candidatus Tyrphobacter sp.
GCATCTCGGACACGGCGTGGTGGAGACGCCGTCGTTCATGCCCGTCGGCACGGCCGCGACCGTGAAGGGCTTGACGCCCGAGGATCTGCGCGAGGCGCGCACGCAGATTCTGCTCGCCAACACCTATCATCTCTGGCTGCGCCCCGGTCGAGACGTTTTGATCGAGGCGGGCGGCCTGCACCGCTTCATGGCGTGGGAAGGCCCGATCCTGACCGACTCCGGCGGCTTTCAAGTCTTCAGCCTGCGCGAGCGCCGAACGCTCGATGATGACGGCGTCACCTTTTATTCGCATCTCGACGGGAGCGAGCACCGCTTCACGCCGGAGCACGTCGTCGCATTCCAAGAGGCGCTCGGCGTCGACATCGCGATGGTGCTGGACGTCTGCGTTCGACTTCCCGCTGGCGCCGAGGAGTTGGAGCGCGCGGTGGCGTTGACTTCTCGCTGGGCAAAACGTGCCGCGGCGGCACGCACGCGCGAGGCGACGGCGCTCTTCGGCATCATTCAGGGCGGACTGGACGAGCGTCTGCGAGAGCGGAGCGCGCGAGACGTCACCGCGCTTGAGTTCGACGGATACGCCGTCGGCGGTCTTTCGGTGGGCGAGTCGCGCGCGGAGGTGGAATGCGCCGCCCGGTACTGCGCGGAGCTGCTCCCGCCGGAGCGGCCGCGCTACCTGATGGGCGTCGGTACCGTGCGCGATCTGATCGACGCCGTCGACGCCGGCATCGACATGTTCGACTGCGTCTATCCGACGCGCTGCGGCCGCAACGGCCGTGCGATGACGCGCGCGGGCGAGTTCCACATTCGCAATGCCGCATACGTGCGCGATTTCCGCCCGCTAGACCGAGCATGTGACTGCTCGGTGTGCTGCACCTTTACGCGCGCCTATTTGGCGCATCTGTTCCGTTCGAACGAAATGCTCGGACCCCGCCTGCTTTCGTATCACAACGTCTACTTGCTCAACGCGCTCATGGCGGAGGCGCGCGATGCGATCGACTCCGGAGATTGGATGCGTTTTCGCGAGGGAATGAACGAGAGTGCGGCCGAGGGGTTGCCGAATCCTTAGAATCGGGCGAGCCCCGGAATCCCCGGCAGCCGCCTTACGTTCTCAGGTCGTCGCCGCAATCGTGCGGCGAGTTGGAGGTTCATTTGAAAAAACTGCTCCTGACACTCGCTCTCATCGCCGGGATGGCCGGCTTCGGATTCTCGGCGCCGGCTTCGGCGCAGGTCTACATCCGCATCGGCCCACCCGCGCCGCGCCACGAGTACTATCGACCGCGTCCGGGCTACACCTGGAACGGCGGCCACTGGGCCTGGCGTGCCGGGAGGTGGATTTGGGTCGGTGGCTACTGGGTCAGCGGCCGTCCGGGCTGCCAATGGATCCCAGGTCACTGGTCGCGCAGCTGGCGCGGCAACTACTGGGTTCCCGCTCACTGGAACTGCTGAGCGTCATCCCTCGGTAACGCGATGGAGTGCGCGCACGACCTGCGCGCACTCTTCGCATAATCCCGGATGCTGGGCGTCGACGCCGAGCGCACGGTACTTCCAGCACCGGGCGCACTTCTCGCCGTCCGCGGGCAGAATCGTTAGGGCCGGCTCTTTACCCGCGAGGATTTCGAGCTGAGAAACGACCAGCGCTTCGCGTAGATCCGCTTCGTCGAAGCCGCCGAGCGCGAACCAGCGTTCGCGAAACTCCGGCGTCGCATTCAGAACCGCCTTCGCTTCGAAGTCACGCAGCTCCGCATTCGAGGCGATCTTCGCGCGGAGGGTGCGCAGCGTCTCCCAATCTTCGAGCATGGAGTCGCCGGCGGGCTTCCCGGCGTTGAAGTGCAAGTCGAAGACGCTTTCGCGTTCGCCCCGCAAAGATTCCGGGAGCGCCTGCCATGCCTCTTCGGCTGTGAATGAGAGCACGGGCGCGATCGCAGTGAGGAAGCCGGTCAGCAGATAGAGCAGCGCCGACTGTGCGCTTCGCCGGCGCGGATCGCTCTTCGCTCGCGAATAGAGCGCGTCTTTGACGGCGTCGAAATAGAGCGCCGACATCTCCCGCTCGAATTCCAGCATCTTCAAATATGTGGCATGAACGTCGAAATCCAGGTAGGCTCGGTAGATGCCGTGGAAGGCCCCGTCCGCGTAGTCGCACGCGAGCCGATCGAGTGGGCGCATCGCGTTGCGCTCGACGATCGCATCCGGTTCGAGATCGCCCACGTTTGCGAGCATGAAGCGAATGCGATTGCGGATGTTGCGGTAGACGCGCCCGACTTGTTCGATGACGTTCGGGCCGAAGCGCACGTCGTCGACGAACTCCGTCGATGCCGCCCACAGGCGCAGCACGTCGGCGCCCCAGTGCTCCATTGCGACCTCGGCGTCGAGCCCGGTCCCGCGTGATTTCGACATCGGGCGCCCCTGTTCGTCGTTGACCCAACCGTTCTTCACGACATGTTTGTAGGGTGCGCCTCCCTTGATCGCGACGCCGGTTATAAGCGAGCTGCGAAACCAGCCCCGGTATTGATCGCCGCCTTCGATGACGGCATCGCTCGGCCACGGGAGTCCGTCGCGCCCGAGCACCGCGAGGTGCGTGACGCCCGATTCGAACCAGATGTCGACGATATCGCGCTCCGCGGCGAAGCGCGTGCCGCCGCACGCGCGGCACGCGAAACCCTTGGGAAGGTACGTTTCGATCGGGTCGCGCCACCATGCATCGGCGCCGACCAGCGCGAACCGCGCCGCGGCATTGCGCGCGACCGCCGGATCGAGAACGGATTCGTCGCAGGCAAGGCAGACGACGGCCGGAATAGGCGTTCCCCACGTACGCTGCCGCGAGACGCACCATTCGGGGTGATGCTCGATCATCTGCCGTTGCCGCTGCCGTCCCCACTCGGGTGTGTAGGCGACCTCCTCGGTCGCCGCCAGCGCGCGGGAGCGCAAATCGTTCCGGTCCATCGCAATGAACCACTGTGACGTCGCCCGGAAGATGACGGGGTTGTGGCAGCGCCAGCAGTGCGGATAGGAATGCTCGATCTCCTCGGCACGCCACAGCATGCCGCTCGCGCGCAAGTCCTCGACGATCTTTGCGTCGGCCGCGAATATCTGCAATCCCGCGTATCGCCCCGCCTCCGGCGTGAAACGTCCGGTTGCGTCAACGGGGCAGAGAACCGGAAGTCCGTATCGCGCACCGGTTTCGAAGTCGTCCGCGCCGTGACCCGGAGCGGTATGTACGGCGCCCGTTCCGGTTTCCAGATCGACGTAGTCGGCGAGAACGAGCGGCAGCGAGCGCTCGAGGAATGGATGGCCGGTCGTCAAGCCTTCCAGGTCGCTGCCGCTCGCGCGCGCGACCAACTCGGCACGTTCGAACGCCGTTCCTAACGCCGCAGGAGCGAGTGCCTCGGCGAGCAACAACATCTCGTCACCGATGCGGTAGAGACCGTACGAAGCCTCGGCCCGCAGCGCGATGGCCACCGTCGAGGGTAGCGTCCACGGCGTCGTCGTCCATATGAGGACGGAGACGTTCGCTTTGTCATCTTGAGCGTAGCCCCGAAGGGGCGCAGTCGAAGGACCGCCGATACGCGTCAGCAGCTCCTCACGTTGGGTCTTCGTCATCGGGTAGCGGACGCAGATCGACGGCGATTTCTTGTTTTCGTATTCGATTTCGGCTTCCGCTAGAGCGGTCTCGTCGTGGATGCACCACAGCGTCGCCCGCAAGCCTTTGTAGATTTGCTCCTGTTCGGCGAGCGCGGCGAGCGTCTCGACGATGACCGCTTCGTACGACGGATCGATCGTCCGGTACGCGTGGTCGTAATCGCCGAAGGTTCCCATGCGCACCCGCACGCCGCGCTGACGTTCGAACCAAAAGATCGCACGCTCCTTGCACCGCGCACGCAGTTCGAGCGGATCGACGGTATGAAAATCCTTGATGCCGAGGTGCTTGAGCGTCTCCAGTTCGATCGGCAGACCGTGCATGTCCCAGCCGGGGACGAACTTCGCCCACCTTCCGTCGAGGAGCGCGATCTTCACGAACGTATCCTTGAGCACCATGTTGAGAAAGTGCCCCATGTGCAGCTCGCCGTTCGCATACGGCGGCCCATCGTGAAGAATCCACGCCGTGCGTCCCCGATTCCGCTCGAGCCGGCGCTCGTACGTGCGCCGCTCGCGCCACCATTCGACGCGCGCGGGTTCGCGTTTCGGCAGCTCCGCCTGCATGGGAAAAACCGTCGAGGGCAGGTTCAGCGTCGCGCGATAATCACGCGTGGTCGTCTCGCTCATGGCTCGCGCAACAGTTCGCCGAGGGCGTCGAAGTTTCGTTCTGCGAGCGCTCGAAGGCCCGGAAGGCATGCGGCGAGGTGTGCGCTCAACTCGGCGTGGCGCGCCAGCGCGCCGTCGACGAGCGCATCGGTCTCTGCCGGCGCCGGCACGGGTCGCCCCGGTTCCCATAACGGCGAAAGCGGATACCCGAGATCGTCGAGCAGCGAGCCGACCTTGGGGTCGTACGAGACGGCGAGAAACGGTACCGCGCTGCGCGCGGCGAGAACCAACGCATGAAAACGCATACCGACGACGAGCCGCGCTCCCGCGATCATCGCGGAGGCCTTTTCCAGCGTCGGTTCCGGCAGCAGCATCGGCGCGGTGCGGCAAGCGCGAATGACGGCGGTCGAAACCTCGGCGTCACTTCGTCCGCCGAGCGGCAAGAAGGCCACGCGAACGCCGTGCGTATCGGAGAGGCGATCCGCGGCTCGCGCGATGGTTGCAACGCCCTTGGAGGACGACGGGCATTTTCGCAACGCGATGACGGCGTACGGCGAGGATGCGGGGCCCAACCCTTCGCGCGAGAGATCGATCCTCGCGTCCGGATCGTAGAGGAAGACCGGATCGGCAGTTCGCTCGACGGGCGTCTGCGGCAGCAGCGAGGAGAGCAGTCTGCGCGAGCGCTCGTCGCGCACCGTCGCGCGATCGAGACCTCGGCACGATCGCCGCACCAGCATCGCTCCAAGGGCGTCGAGCGGGCCGATCGACTGTGCGAAGATCATGGTCTTGCGATGCGCGCGAATCGCCGCGTGCACGATGCCGGCGTAGTACAGGAGGCTGCGCAGCGAGGTCGCGCTTTGGAGCAGCCCGCCGCCGCCCGAGAGCACGGCGTCGGCGCGCGCGATCGCAGCCCGCACCGCGCGTTGGTCCCAGCGCGGAGTCGCCTCCACGCCGAACTTCGCCGCCGTCGCCTGCGGCGTCGCCGAGAGCACGTCGAGACGCACCGCGGGGAAGCGGCGCCGTATTTGCGCCGCGATCACTTCGAGCAGCGCTTCATCGCCGAGATTGCCGAAGCCGTAGTAACCGGAGAGCAGCACGCGCACCACGGTTCCTATCGCGTGAAACGGCGGTACAGCCAGATGAGGATCGCGCCTATGACGACGCCGATCCACAGACCGTTGATGACGCGAAGCATGGAGATGAGCAGCGGCGTGTGCAGATGGGAAAACGTATCGATGACGTCACCGATTCCCACGCCGGCTCCGAGCGCGAGCAGCCATCCCACGAGCCGCCGGTGCGCGGGCACCAGCGCCGCGGCGAGCATCATCGCCGGGAAGCCGACGACAAACTCCTTGAAGCGCGGGCGTACCGAGAGCACGCTCTCCAACACGTGGCGCAATACGAGTTCCGCATGCGAGGGCGCAACGTAGCTCTCGTTGCCGCTACGCATCACGAGCAGCGCACCGGCCGCGACGATCGCGAGCCCCAACAGCAACTGATACGACCGCAGCGGAGCGGCGAGGACGTCGCGCGCCCGTGCGGAGCCGATCGGGAACTTTCCGCTGAAAAGGTACAGCAGCAGCGCGATCAGCGGCGGGAACGTGAGCACGACCTCCACGCCGCGGAAGCGCTCGATCTCCTCCATCGCCAGGGGCGAACTCATGAGCCCGACGACGACGAGCGCCCCCACCAGGGCAACGCCGGTCGCGATCAGCGTGAAGCGTGCCGAACGCGCCACCTGCGGCCAGAACCTCGCCTGCGGTGGGTCGGCGAAGGCGGGGGCGAGCGCGAGGAATGCCGAGGTCTCGAAGAGCAGCGCGCCGGCGAGTGCGAGAACGGAGCGCGCGAAGAGGTCGTGATGCAGCGCGAGCCCCGTACCGTAGAGCAGGATCGTCAACGCGTAGGCCGCGACGATGAGACCGCGCCGGTACCAGCCCAGCGCGAGCAGCAGCAGCGTGAAAATCGCCGGAACGCTCAATGCGGCGATGCCGACGAGGATGCGGTCGTTCCCGCGATACAGGGGGATCGGCGTCGCGCGCCCGAGGCGAAAACCGCGCGCGCGCAAATCATCGGCAATGCGCTTGACCATCTCGACGTTCGTCTGCTCGATCGTGAGGTTGCCGTCCTGATGCTGCCACGTCCGGAGGTAGACCACGCGCACGTTGCGCTCGCGCACGCCGAGGACGTACCGATCGATGACGTCGTCGAGCGCGATCTTGTCGAGTTCGGTGCGGGCGATTGCCTGTACGCGAACGGTACGTCCCGGGATCGCCTTCGCAAGCGTGTCGTTCCCCTTTTGGATTTGGCTGTTGTCGTACACCTCGATCGAGCCGAAGTTGAACGTGTGCCCCGTCTCGCTGAAGACCGCCGCGGCGTCTTCGAGATGGTCGGGATAGCCCCACACTTGGTTGCGCAAGCCGAAGAAAATGACCGTGGAGACTTTGGGATCGTAGCGCAGCACGTCGTCGATCATGGCGTCCATGGCCGATCGCGTGAACCGTTCATCGTTCTGGAAGCGTGGGATCACCAATAGCCCGAGATGCTTGGCGAGACGCAACTGATCGGTGGGGATTCCCAGGGCCTCGCCGTTGAAGTAGTCGATCTGCGTGTGTACCTCGATCAACCAAGGGAAGCGATCGCGAAGCACGTGCACGCTCTTGGCCATGAAGTGCAGCGGCAGTTGCGCGCGGTAGCGTTCGTAGGTCGAGCGATCGGAGATGAGGAGATAGACTGCATTCGGATCGAGCTTGCCGCTGCGCGCGAGCGTCGCGAGTTCGGGATCGCTCAAACGCGCGAGGCGCGATTGAGCGAGCAGCATACCGCCGGTCGCGGCATAGGCATCGCCGTTGGCGCCGATGTCGGAACCCAGTTCTTCGGTGAGCGCAAGCGAGGTCAGACCCGCTCGCCGCAGCGCGATGAGGAAGGCCGCGGGATCGTAGTCGTACGAGCGCGCCAACTGCAGGAAGTCGCTGTAGTCCATTGCCAGTTCGACGCGCCGCGCATGCGCCTCGGTTCGAAGCCGAAATGCGCCGACCGCTAGCGATGCGAGCAGACCGAGCGCCAAGAGCAACGCAGCGAATCGCGCGCGCGGGTCCGTAGTATTCACGAGGTCGCCTTTTTCTTTGAATTGCCGATGCACCTTGCGCATCGCCCGGCACTCGAAAAACAAGAGGCCTCGCCGTAGGCGAGGCTCTTGCCGTCGCGTATGCGGTTGCCCGCATACCGGGTGTGGGCGACGTCGTTTTTTTCTCCTTGGGCGGGCCCACGACCGCCGAGGAGTCCGGGAGCTTCTAGTCTACCGGGAAGAGTCCTTTCCGGCAACTACGGAGCCCAACGCGGCGGCCTCTTTTCGAGGAACGCCGCAATCCCCTCCTGTGCCTCGTCTGCGAGCGCGTTGCTCGTCATGACCTCCTTGGTGTAGGCGTACGCCTCACTCTGCGCGCGTTCGATCTGCGTGTAAAACGCTCGCTTTCCGATTCCGATCACGACGCGGCTCGACTGCGAGATGCGGGTTGCAAGCGCAAGGACCGCCTCGCGAAGCGCTTCCGGCTCGACGACCCGATTGACGAGCCCCCAAGAAAGCGCGGTCGCGGCATCGATCGGCTCGCCCGTCAAGAGCATCTCCATCGCGCGCTTGCGCCCGATCGCCCGCGTCAGCGCCACCATCGGCGTGCTGCAGAAGAGACCGATCCGTACGCCCGGCGTCGCAAACGTTGCCTCCGTCGATGCGACCGCGAGATCGCACGCTGCGACGAGTTGACATCCCGCCGCCGTTGCCACGCGCGCGACCTCCGCGATGACCGGCTGCGGAACGCTTTGGATCGCGTCCATCAGCGCAACGCACGCGTCGAAGATCTCGCGATAGGAAGCCAAGTCGCCGCCGCACAGTTCCGTGAGGTCGTGCCCAGCGGAGAATGCCGGGCCCTCGGCCGCCAGCACGATCGCGCGGACCGCGCGGTCGTCGCCGAGTTCGAGCAGCAGCCTCGTCAACTCGCGCATCAACTCGAGCGAAAGCGCGTTGCGCCGCTCGGAGCGTCGCATCGTGAGGATGACCGTGCCTCCGACGCGTTCGACGGAGCAGGAGGTCGACTTATCCGTTTGCATATTCGTATATGGGCGATGACGGGCTCGAACCGCCGACATCCTCCTTGTAAGGGAGGCGCTCTCCCAACTGAGCTAATCGCCCACAGCGCTACCGGGGAGCGACCGCGATCTTCCTCTGAAGGTAGGCGACGGCGGCGCGCAGTTGCGCGTCGTGGTCGAGTTCGCCGAAGCGAGCGTCGCGGTTCTCGTCGACGCTCAGGTCGGGATCGATGCCGCGCAGGTTGATATCGCGCCGCGCCGGCGTCAGGTAGTGCGCGGTCGTGATCTTGATCGCGGCTCCGTCCGCCAGCTCGGTCAGCGTCTGCATCACGCCTTTGCCGAAGGTTCTCGTTCCCACCAGCGTCGCTGCGCCGTCGTCCTGAAGCGCACCGGCCGTGATCTCGGATGCGGATGCCGTGTAGCCGTTCACGAGCACCGTCGTCGGCAAATCGATTTGAAGCTTGCTGTCCGAATGGTACGTGGTCGCGCGGTCGCCGCGAGCTTCGACCGTCAGGATCGCTTGATCGCCGACGAAATGCGAGCTGATGTAGACCGCGGAATCCACGTAGCCACCTGTGTCGTTGCGCAGATCGAACACGAGCGCGCGCGCGCCCTGTTCTTGCAACCGTTGCAGCGCGAGGTTGAACTCGTCCGGCGTCGCACGGCCGAACGCGAGCACGTAGACGTAACCGATTTGGTTCGGAAGCATTTTGAAGACGACCGTCGGCGGCTGCACCTCCGAGCGCGTGATCGGAATCGCACGCGGCGTCACGCGCAGAGACGGCGCGACCTGCAAATTAACGACGGTTCCCACCTTGCCGCGCAGCAACCGGCTCACGCCCTCGATCGTCAGGCCCTTCGTCGAGGCTCCGTCCACGGAGATCAGCAGATCGCCCTCGTGCAGGCCCGCGCGTTCCGCCGGCGTGTTCGGGAGCACGTACGAGAGGCGAATGTACGACGTGTCGGGATCCTGCTCGACGAGGACGCCGATGCCGGAGATGCGCTCGGGGTCGAGCGCCGCATTGAACTGGCGGTACTGGTCCGGCGTCATGAACTCCGTGTAGCGATCGCCGAAGGCCGCCGCCATCCCGCCGATCGCCGCGTAAGCGTACTCGGTCGCGTCACCGTGCGCTGCGACGGACGCGCTCACGATTGCGCCGTCCAGTTCGCTCGCCGTGCGCGTCTCGTCGCCGGCGTCGCGAAGCGCGGGCACCGTGACGGCGACGCCGTGTTTGCGCGCGTACTCGACCAGCGCGGCGCGCGCCGCATCGACCAGTTGCTGCTCGTTCACCTCACGGTAGGCCGTCGTTTCCAGCAGATGGAGGCTCTGCTGCACGTCCTGGGCGGTTCTTGCAGGCAAGGCCGCCTGCGCAGCCACGGGTTGCGCGCCGAGCGCAAAGAGTATTAGGAACGCGGCCGTCGCAAGACGCCGGAGGAGTTGCTGCATAGGCATCTTCTATTGGCAATGCCCGGTGCGATTCCTCGACGCGCGCTGCAGGCGGTCGGCGATGGCCAGGCCGAGCCCCTCCTGCGGGACCGGCTCCGCGTCGATTCGCTCGAGGCCCAGGTCGTCCAGCTCGTGCAGCGCCTCGAAGAGCCGCGCCGCCGCCTCGCGCAGGTCGCCCGCCGATGAGAGCAAGCGCACCGCTCCGTACCCTTCCGGCGACCGTGACATGCCGAGAAAGCCCGCGCGCGCGCGTTGCGTAATCGGCACGTTCTCCGGCGCGATGACGCGCAACGGCGTCGCAGGCGCGTAATGCTGCGGCAGCCTTCCGGGCCACGAAGGCGCGTGCTCGCCGCGAACCGTGCGTTCGACGGGACCGATCAGCGCTTCGATCTCCTCCACCGGCAGCGCGCCGGGACGCAGCAGTGCCGGAAACGGTTCGAGGCGCAGGATCGTCGATTCGATTCCGAGCGGGGTCGGGCCGCCGTCGAGGATGAGATCGACGCGCTCGCCGAGCGTGCGCGCGACGCGATCGGCCCGCGTCGGGCTCAGCGCCCCGAACGCGTTCGCACTGGGCGCCGCAATGGGAACGCGCGCCTCGTGCAGCAGCGCGAGCGCGACCGGATGCGCGGGCATCCGCACCGCGACGGTGGCAAGGCCCGCGGTCACCAGTAGCGGCACGGCGTCGCTTCGCTCGAAGACGAGGGTGAGCGGTCCCGGCCAGAAGCGCTCCACGAGCATCCGCGCCCGCGCCGAAACGTCGCGAACGACGCGGGCGAGCATCTCCTCACCGGCGACGTGGACGATCAGCGGGTCGAACAATGGGCGGCGCTTGATCTCGAAGATGCGCGCGACGGCTTGCGCGTCGAAGGCGTCGGCGCCCAGCCCGTAGACGGTCTCCGTCGGAAACGCGACGACGCCCCCGTTGCGCAGAAGTTCGGCGGCGCGCCTGACCGTCTGCGGAGTGGCGGAAGCAACCGGCATACGATGCAAAGCATCATACCACGATCATTGCTGCGAGAGCGCGGCATTCTCGGCTCGAATCCTCCATCCGAGCAGCGCGCCGTTCAAAATCGTAAAGACGGCGGCAATCCATAGCGCACCGAACGCAAGCGGCAGCACGGCGATCTCGATTGCAACGATCGCGTAGTTCGGGTGGCGCATGAAGCGATACGGACCGCCTCGCACCAACGGCACGCCGGGCAGCACGAGCACGCGCGTCGTCCAGCGCGGGCCGAGCGTGGCGAGCACCCACAGCCGCGCGACCTGTACGAGCGCAAAGACGGCGACGAGACTCCAGTTCGGCGGTGTCGATGCCGGGATGAAGAACAGCATCGCGAGCAGCCAGCCTGCATGCAACGCGACGAAGAACGGGTGCTGCACGGACGCGTATTCGATCGCGCCTTGCTTGCGCAGAGCACGCGCGTTGCGTTCGGCGTAGATCGCTTCGGCGATTCGCTGCGCGGCGACGATTGCGAGGATCCAGTAGAGCGGCGGAACGCTCATCGCTCGAGCGTAACGAAACCTGCCGTGAATCCGGGGCCCATCGCGGTGACGAGCGCGCGCCGCCACTCGTCGTCATGCAACGCGCCGCTCGCGAGCGCGCGTTCCAGCACGAACATGACCGTGACCGCCGACATGTTGCCGAACTCGCGCAGGATTGCGCGCGAGTCCGCCAGTGCGCCGTCGGCAAGACCGAATGCGCGCTCGAGCGCCGTGAGCACTTTCGCTCCGCCGGGATGACAGAGGACGCGATCGACGTCCTGCATCCTCAAGCCGCTCTGCGCGAGGTACTCGTCGACGACGGCGCGGAAGCGCGTCTCGACGAGCGTAGGGATGTCGCGCGAGAATATCGCCCGCAGGCCGTCGTCGACGACGTCCCATCCCATGACGTCCAGCGAGTCCTCGAACAGATATTCACCCGACCCCACAATCGCCGGTCCGGTTTGTGCCGTCGAGAGGATCGCGGCGGCTGCGCCGTCACCGAAGAGCGCGGTCGCGACGATGTTGCTCTTGCTCACATCGTCGCGGCGAAACGATATCGCACACAATTCTACGACCAGAAACAGCACGGTGGTTCCGGGGCGTTCGTGGGCGACCATCGCCGCCCGCGCCAATCCAAGCGCTCCGCCCGCACACCCGAGGCCGAAAATCGGCAGGCGTCGAGCGTTGCGCTTGAACCCCATTCGCTCCACCAAGAGAGCGTCGAGGCTCGGCGTCGCGATGCCGGTGGTCGACACGACGACGATTGCATCGACGTCTTCCACGCGCAGGTTCGCACGTTCGAGCACGCTGCGCGTCGCGTTCTCGAGCAAGGTTACCGCCGAATCGAGATAGACCGCGTTGCGGTCGCTCCACCCGTGTTCGTCGTAGTACCATTCGAGCGGCACGCACGAATATCGGCGTTCGATGCCGCTGTTTTCGAAGACCGGAAGCAGCCGCTCAACGACCGCTTCGTGACTGAAGACGGCGCGCACGCGCCGCGCCACGTCGTCTTGGTCGAGCGCGTACGCGGGGACGGCGGTCGCAATTGCGGCGATCCTGGGCATCGGCATCATGGACTCCCGTCCTTCGGCGGGGCACGCCGGAACGCCCGCGCGGCCGCCCTCCCGGCCTTGCCTCGGCACCCGAATTGTGGGATAGTGTGAGGCACGGATTTTTTACCATTAGGGAGCTGTCACCATACCGGTTCGTAATCGCAAGCGCCGACGCGGCGAAGTACGCCCGCCCAAGCCGCCGCCGCAGGATACCAAAGAAGCGCCGCTCGAGGTGTTCGGAACGATCAAGCAGGTCTTTCCGAGCACGACCTTTTCAGTCGAATTGGACAACGGTCACGTAATCCTCGCACACATCGCGGGGCGTCTGCGCCGTCATCGCATCAAGATTCTTCCCGGCGATCGCGTCGACGTAGAAATCTCCCCTTACGATCTGACCAAAGGCCGCATCGTGTACCGCTATCGCGCCGGCGAAGCGCGCCGAACCTAGCTTCCCGCCTTCTTCACATTGGTTTCCCATCGCGCTCGTACGATGGGGGCAACCTCGAATGTGAAGGAGCATTTCAATGAAAACCACCCGCGCCGCGCGCCTTTTCCTTGCTGCGATATTTATCGCATCGAGCGTCATCGTATTCCAGGCGTCCGCAGCGGCGCATCCGAGCATCGACGTCGTCGCGTCGAACTGGAAGTTCACCCCGTCGACGATCGAGCTGCATGTCGGCCAAACCACGACGCTGCGTCTCACGTCTAGCGAAGGGGTGCACGGGCTGCAATCCGCGGAACTCGGCATCCCGCAAACGACGATCATGCCCGGCTCGTGGAGGACGGTGGACGTGACTCCGACAAAAGCCGGTACGTACGTGCTGCACTGCTCGATCGTCTGCGGTGCCGGTCACCCCAACATGACCCTCACGGTGCACGTGCTGCCATGAAGCTACCCGTGCGAGCGGCGGCGTTCGCCGTCTCGATCGCGACGTTTGTCGCATTCGTTTGGTTTTCCCCAAAGGATATGCAGCGAGCGCAGGCGATGCCGCCGTTTGCACAGGCCTACGGCGTGTCGTGTAGTCTGTGTCACACTCAGGTGCCGGCGCTCAATGCATACGGCCGCTACGTTCAACGCACCGGGTATGCGTCGCTCGATCCGCAGGTCTTGCAGCGTGCGCTTCCCGTCTGGATCGGCGAGAATACTTCTTACGATAGCCAGGGCACGCACCAGACGGAGTTCGGAAATCTCGCGATCCACGCCGTCGGTCCGATCGGCAGCGACATCACGTATCACTTTCAGCAGTGGATCTGGCAGAACGATCAAGCCGGCGATCTCGATACCTTCTGGGTTGCCTATAACAACGTGTTCCACCGCGACGGCCATCTCTTCGTCGGCAAGATCGAGGCTCCGGGGCCGTCGCCGTTCAGCCAGTGGTTCGACCTTGCGGGGTTCGCGACGCCGGAGATTACGGTCGGCGAGCATCCCTATCAGCTCGATGCCAATCGCTGGGGTGCCAAACTCAACTACATCCACGGAAGCCTCGACGCCGAAGCCGGATGGCTCGGCAGCGGTTCCGGATGGGGCGGGCTCAGCGACTTCTCAAACGACACGGACAAGACGTTCCAATACAAGCTCGCATACGCCAATCCGGTCAGCCCGGTCGAGTTCGGCGCATTCGGATCGTACGGATCCTTCCCGCTCGCAGAAGGCGGCACCGATCAGTATCGCTCCATCGCGGGCTACGTACAGCGCGATCCGCTGAATGGCGTCCCGGGCGTCCTCGCCATATATCAAACGGCGTACGACGCGAATCCGGGGATGGGGTTGGGTGCAGCCGCCAGTACGGCGACCACGTTAGAACTCTACGAGCCGGTTCTCGGCAAAGGCCTCATCGCCGCACGTGAAGAGTGGGGCAACGACGGGCTCGGCAATCATCCGCATACCGGGGACATCGACTTCAGCTATCATATCCTGCCGTTCGTCCACGTCTACGTCGAGGATGCGCTCGCGCAGTACAACGTGCCGGAATGGCGATACATGATTTGGCTGACCGTGCCGATCCGCAACGCGAGGTAGTTTACGCCGGCGGGCGAGGGAACCGCATGGTAACGCGCGTTCCCTCACCCTTCGCGCTTTCCACGGCGATGCTGCCGCCGAATCGCTCGACCGCGCTTTTGGCAATCGCCATGCCCAAGCCGGAGCCCTCGATTTCGTACTTCCCGTCTCCGCGATAGAAGCGCTCGAAGATGTGCGGGAGATCGGCGGGATCGATGCCGGGCCCCCGATCGGAGACGGTGACGAGGACCGTGCCGTCATCTCGAGCAACGCCGACGTCGACGGGCGATTCCGGCGCGTATTTCACGGCGTTGTCCACGACGTTCTTGATCGCCTCGTAGAGTTCGGATTCGTCGCCGCGCGTCACGGCACGATCGGCCGCGTGCAGCAAGATACGCCCACCGGCAACCGGCGCGAGCGCCTCGACCGCACGGCGCGCGACGGCGCCGACGTCGACGTCGGCCGCAACCACCGCGGGCGGCCGCTCGAAGCGAGCCAATAGGATCAGCTTTTCGATCAACGCGCGCATGCGCCGGCTCTCGTCGAGCATCGTCGCATGAATGCGCGCGACGCTTTCCTCGTCGCGAACGGCGCCTTTTTCGAGCACGTCGAGATAACCCATGATAACCGTCAGCGGCGTTCTCAGCTCGTGCCCGGCATCGGCGATGAACTGGCGCATGCGCGCCTCGTTCTTTTGCCGCTCGGCGGTCGCGGCGGTAAGGCGATGTGCCACGGCGTTGTAGGCACTCGTGAGCGCGCTCAAGTCCGTGGCGCCGTTGGCCAGCGGCTCGGGTTCGAAGTCCCCGCCCGCGATGCCGCGCAGCGACGCGGTCACGCGCTCGAGCGGATCGAGTGCGCGGCGCGTGATGCCTCGCCCCGCGAGCCACGCGAGCAAGACAGCGACGACGCCGACCGGTAGCATGATGGACCAGTACCAACCCAAGAGCGAGAGGAAGCGCGAGAGATCCGGCTCGACGACGACCACGCCCCCGGCGATCGCCACGCGCTTTCGGCCCACGCCGGCGATTTGGCCGAGCGACCGCAGCACCAACTGCGCAAAGGACGGCGGCTCCGGTCGTCCGGCGAGCAGCCGGTGCCGATCGTCGAAGACGATGATCTGCACGCGCCCGTGCGAAAACCGGCTCGCGATCGCGGCAGCCGTCTGCGCGGGCGTGCGATGTGCCGCGCGTTCTTGCGCCGCCAGATCTGCCGCGCGTTGCGCGGTCTCCGTCACCGCCTCGTTGAGCGTCCCCGCAAAGAGCAGGAATGCGAGCAGTGTCGACGCTAGGACGACAAGCAAGATGAGCGCGCATGCGAGCACGACGTACCCGCGCGTGATCCGGCCGGCGAAGGACGCAAACGTCTTCATTGCGATCGCAGCGTATAGCCGACACCGCGAACGGTGTGAATGAGCCGCGTCGGAAAACCACCGTCGACTTTGGCACGCAGATAGGAAATGTAGCGCTCGACGGCGCCCTCGGTGATGTCGCGGGTATCGCCCCAAACGAGATCCAGCAACTCTTCGCGGGTGAAGACGCGTTTGGGGCGCCGCAGCAGCGTGACCAGCAAATCGTATTCGAGCCGCGAGAGGTCGAGCGTCGTTCCCGCTCGCTGCGCGGTGCGGGTTTCGAGATCGACGTGGAGGTCGGAGAAGTTCAACGCCGTGGGGTGCTCGAGACGCGGCCGGCGCAACTTTGCTTCGATGTGAGCGAGGAGTTCCGAGATCTCGAACGGCTTGCTCAAATAGTCGTCGGCTCCGTGCGTGAGGCCCTCGAGGCGATCCTCCAACTCGGACTTCGCGCTCAACATGATCACCGGCGCGTCCGTGACCTTGCGCAACATCGGCAGCAACTCGATCCCGCCGATCTTCGGCATCATGACGTCCAGGACGACGACGTCGGGCTCCCACTCGCGCACGAGCGCGAGCCCGGCTGCTCCGTCGGCGGCGCTGCGGACGGTATAACCGTGGTGGCCGAGCGCGAGCTCGAGGAGATCGCGGATGCGTGGCTCGTCATCGATGACGAGCACGCGCTCGCGCCGGGGAAGCTCGCCCGTCATTCGAAGCGCAGCGCATCGATCGGGCTGAGCAACGACGCCTTGCGAGCCGGATAGTACCCGAAGAAGATGCCGACGAGCGCCGAGAAAAGCACCGACGCGAGCACGCCGGAGAGCGGAATCATCGTCGGCCATTTCGCGAGCAGCGAAACGAGCACCGTGCCGGCGACGCCGGCGCAAACGCCGATCGTCCCGCCGGCGGTCGAGAGCATGACCGCTTCCGTCAAGAACTGGCGTAAGATCGTTTTCGCGCGCGCGCCCAGCGCCATGCGCAAGCCGATCTCGCGCGTTCGCTCGGTGACGGAGACGAGCATGATGTTCATGATGCCGATGCCGCCGACGATCAGCGAAACCGCAGCGACACCCGCGAGGAGAAACTCCATGATCGCGCCCGTCGAGGACGCGGCGGCCGCAACGTCCTGTAGGTTCCGCACGTTGAAATCGTCGGTTTGCGGTGCCACGATACGATGGCGTTGTTCGAGCAACGAGGTGATCTCAGTTTGCACCGTGCCGACGTCGTCGGCGCTGCTCGCCGAGACGTCGAGCGCGCTGACCGTCGTCTGCCCCGTGAGCCGTTCCATCGCAGAGGTGTAAGGCACGAGGACGGTGTCGTCCTGGTTCTGGCCCGGCCCGCTCTGTCCCAGCGGTGCGAGCGTGCCGATGACGGTGAAGGGCACCCCGCTGACGAGCACGCTGCTGCCGAGGGGAGACGAACCGTCGGGAAATAGATTTTGTACGACGGTCTGCCCGAGAACGGCGACCTTTGCCGCCGATACGATGTCCTGCTGCGTGAAAAACGTGCCCGACGCCAGCGGCCAACTGCGGACGAACGTGTAGGTCGGCGCGACGCCATCGATCATCGTCTGCCAATTCTGCGTGCCGGCGACGACCTGTGCGTGCGACGTGACGGTCGGCGAGACCGCGGCAACGCCCGGCAGCATCGCAATCGCGAGCCCGTCGGCCGGGGTGAGCGTCGACGCGCCGCCGTATCCTGTGCGAGCACCGCCAAAGGTGACGCTCCCGGGTTGAATGACCAGGAGGTTGCTGCCCAAACTCGCGATCTGCTGTTGTACCGAGGTCCGCGCACCGACGCCGATCGCGATGGTGACGATCACGGCGGCAACGCCGATGATGACCCCGAGCATCGTGAGCAGAGAGCGCGAGCGGTTGCGCAGCAACGCTCGCATGGCGAGCGCGATCGTCGCCTGCACGTTCATGCCGCCCTCCGATCCTGCAGCGCATCCGAGATGACATGGCCGTCACGAAACGTTACGAGCCGCCTTGCGTGCTCGGCGACGTCAGGTTCGTGCGTGACGAGCATGATCGTGATCCCGCGCTGTTCGTTCAATTCCTGGAATAATCGCATGACGCTTTCGGCGGACTTGCTGTCGAGCGCGCCGGTCGGCTCGTCGGCAAGGATCAGGCCGGGATCGTTGACGAGCGCGCGTGCGATGGCGACGCGCTGCTGCTGCCCGCCGGACATCTGGTTCGGCAAATGATCCCGCAGATGCGCGACGCCGACCTCGTCGAGTTTTTCGAGCGCGATGCGCCGCCGCTCGATTTCGGGAACCCCCGCATAGACCATCGGCAACTCGACGTTTTCGAGCGCGCTGGTACGCGCGAGCAGGTTGTAGGCCTGGAACACGAATCCGAGGCGGCGGTTGCGAATATCGGCGCGCGTGTCGCCGTCGAGATTCGAAACGTCGGTACCCTCGAGCAGATACGTCCCGGACGTCGGGCGATCGAGCATCCCGACGATGTGCATGAACGTCGATTTCCCAGATCCCGACGGCCCCATCACCGCGATGAACTCACCGGGATCGATCGTAAGATCGATGCCGTCGAGCGCGCGGATGGATTGCCCGTCGAGGTCGTAGATCTTCGTCACGCCGCGGACGTCGACGACGGGGCGCATCAGTGAAT
>DATCTQ010000090.1:0-4932 GCA_036567865.1 Candidatus Tyrphobacter sp.
CGCGGCGGTGCGCGCGTTGCTCGCATCGACCTCGCGCGCGACCGGAACAAGCAATTCGAGGATGCCGGCGTGCTGGAGAACGCCGACGTGGACACCGTTTGCGCCGAAGATATCGAGGGCGATGCTCGCCACGTCCGCGGGGGCGTGAGCTGCGTCGCCGGCGTCGGGCTCCGCCTCGAGTGCAATCGCGAGATAGGCGGGGGCCAACTCGATGCCGGCCGCGGCGGCTTCCTCGCGTGCGCTTGCGTCGTCGGCGTAGCCGCTCGCAAGGTGCTCCCAGAATCCGCGGGGCGAGCCGTTGCGCGCCCGCGCGCTCTCGCTCGCGATCGCCGCAGCCGCGACGCGCAGCGCGTGCTCGACGGCTTTGGGCTCCGCCCCGTCGAGACGTTCCGCAAGCGCGCCCGGGGAGCCCGAGGCGATAGCCGCCGCGAGCCCCTCGACGAACGCGACGATCTCCTCGGGAGTCACCGCGCCTCCTTTCGGCGAATCCGCTCCGTAACATTGGAGTTTACCACGACGCGCGAGGTCCTCGCCTCGCTCTTCCACGAATCCCCGACCGCGATGCTCCTGTGCGAGCGCGAGGGCCGCATCGTGGCCGCAAATCGCGCCGCGGAGCAACTGACGGGCTATGCGTCGCAGCGGCTGACCGGCCGCACGTGCGGTGAGCTGACCGGCGGCACGCGGCTGGATCAAGCGGTCCGCGCCGCGCTCTCCGGCGAGAGCGATCGGTTCGAGGCCGACTTGCATCACCACGATGCTCACGCCGTGCGGGTCGAATGCGAAGTCTTTCCGGCCCGCATCGCGGGCGGCGTCGCCGGTGCGTTCGTTCAGGTCAGTATCGCGCAAACCGCGTTCAACGACGCGCTCACCGGTTTGCCGAATCGGGTTCTGCTCGCCGATCGTCTCGAGCAGACGCTCATGACGGCACGCCGCTATCGGTATGCCTTCGCGGTCATGTGCGGCGATCTCGACCGCTTCCGAGAGATCAACGAGCGCATCGGCCACTATGGGGGCGATGAGGCATTGCGCGTGGTCGCGCGGAGAATCCGCGAAACGCTACGCGGAAGCGACACGGTCGCGCACATCGGCGGCGGCGAGTTCGTCGTGCTCCAGCCGGTGATCGAGGGGCCGGACGACGCGATCGATCTCGCGAGCAAGATCGTCTTTGGAATGCAAGCGCCGGTGGCCGTCGAGGGGCATTCGTTCGACCTCGGGATGACGTTGGGCATCGCGATCTTTCCGGCAGACGGCGAGAGTGGCGACGAACTGATGGCCGCCGCCGTGCTGGCGCTTGCCGAAGCAAAGCGCTCCGGTCGCGGTACCTGGCGGCTGGCTACGAGCTCAGCGATGGAACGAGCGACGTGACGATGGAGATGATGGTGAGTCCGCCGACGAGTATCACCGTCGCCCATGCGATCACGTTGAAGGTCAGGCTGTTGGTAAAGGTTCCCATGAGGCGTTTGTTGTTGACCAACAGCAAGTTGAGGACGAGCACGATCGGCAAGAGCGCGCCGTTGACGACCTGAGAGTAGAAGATGATGCCGAGCAGCGGCGCTCCGGGCAGCAGCACGACCGAAGCCCCGATGAGGATGAAGGCGAGATAGAGGCCATAGAAGATCGGAGCTTGCTTGAAGCGTAGTTCGATGCCGCGCTCGAAACCGAAGGCTTCGCACACGTAATACGCGGTGGAGAGCGGCAGAATCGAGGCCGTGAACATTGCGGCGTTGAGCAGGCCGATCGCGAAGAGCAGTGAGGCGAACTTTCCGGCAAGCGGTTGGAGCGCCGCGGCGACGTCGCTCGGAAGCGAGACGCTGATGGCATGCGCCGGATGGCCGGTATTGAAGACGTAGATCGTCGCCGCGCTCGCAAGGATGATGAAGAAGGCAACGACGTCACACGTGATGGAACCGATGGCGACATCGAGTTTGGTGTACTTGTAATCGGCTTCCGATACGCCTTTTTCAACGGCTGCTGCCTGAATGTAGAATTGCTGCCAGGGAGCGATCGTCGTGCCGATGACTCCGACGATCATGAGAAAATAGGCCTTTGACGGCGTGAAATGCGGCAGGAACGTTCCGATCAGGACATCGTGCCAGTTGGGGTGGACGATGATTCCACTGACGATATACGCGACGTAGATGGCACAGAATGCGAAGAAGATCCGTTCGACGATCTTACGATTCTGGCTGGTTACCGTGGCAAAGACGATAATGGCGACCAGCGGCACGAGCAGGAAGGGCGAGAGAAAGGAGACGTAGGTATGGAAGATCGTCCCCGCGGAGAATACGCCCGAGAACTCGGTGGCGACGTTTCCGAGGTCGCCCAGCACGAAGAGCACCAGCACCCAGAACGTGACCTTGACGCCGAAATTCTCGCGAATCAGATCGGCGAGACCCTTGCCGGTGACGACACCCATCCGCGCGCACATCTCCTGTGCCACGTAGAGAATGACCGTTACCGGAATCAAAAGCCACAGCAGCGAGTAGCCGAATTGAGCGCCGGCGAGCGAGTAGGTGGTGATGCCGCCGACGTCGTTGTCGGCGTTTGCAGTAATGATGCCTGGGCCGACGATCGAGAGGAACATCAGCAGCTGGCGTAGCCGGAAGCGCGCCAGCATTACGCACTCTCGGTGGTTACATGTGGTCTGTGATGACGCGTGAACCGCGGGAGACGGCGCGCGACGTTCGGATCCATGATCGCGTCGATCGCGTCATCGACCGTGACGATGCCGAGGAGCTTGCCGGTCTCGTGCAGCACCGGAACCGCGAGCAGGTCGTATTTTGCGATCGTCGCGGCCACTTCCACGGCCGGCATCTCCGGCCCGACGGTGATGACGTCCGTCTCCATGACGCGCTCGATGAATGCCGTCGGCAACGCGAGGAGGAGCGCACGCAGCGAAAGCACGCCGAGAAGTCGGTCCCTCTTGTCGACGACGTAGAGATAGTAGATGAACTCCGAATTCGGGCCGATTTGGCGAATCTTGTTAATCGTCGCCTCGGTCGTACGATGCGGGTAGATCCAAACGAAGTCGGTGGTCATCAATCCGCCGGCGGTGTCGTCGGGGTATTTCGCCAGCTCGCGCAGCTCGTGCGCGGTAAACGTGCTCATCTCGCCCAACAGCTTGCGGCGCTCTTCTTCGGACAGGTCGGCGATGAGGTCGGCGGCATCGTCCGAGTCCATCTCCTCGATGATGTCGGCGGCGCGCTCGGTCCCGATATCTTCGATGAGCGATTTCTGCGTGTCGCGATCGAGATGCTCGAATGCGTCGGCGGCGGTCTCGTCGTCGAGTTGCTGCACGATGGCGAGTGCTTCGCGCTTTGACAGGTCGCCGATGACCTCGGCCAACTCCGACGGATGCAGCCGCGCAAGTTTGCTTTGCTTCACCGCGAGATGCACCTGAGAGGGATTCTTCTCGGTGATCGGCGCGACCGAGCTCCAAGGAATGAGCGCGCGCGGCGCCCCCTTGCGAAGCGACGGAACGAGGCGCTTGCCGATGCCGCGCAAGCCCAGACGCCGCAGTAAGCCGGAGACGCCGACGTCGGCCGCAATCACCCGCAGCCGCTCGCCGGTGCTTGCGATCTCGATATCGTTGATGCGAACGACTTTGCGCCCGTCGACGTCGACGATCTGCTTGTCCAGAAGATCGGAGACGAGGTAGAGCGACTCGTCGTCCGGCGGCGCTGGTTCCTTGGGCGCGATCGTCAGCGCGACGGTGCCGTTGCGATCGATGTCGGCCACTTGCTCGATCGGCGCAAAGCGCGGCCCCTGCGCCGTCTTGATGACCAAGCCGTCGATCTGGGGGAATGCGTCGTCGGGTTTGTTGACCAGGAAATCCGCGACCTTGCCGATCGGCAGGTCGTCGACGGTCGCCTTGCGGCCGACGATCTCCGAGATATAGCCTTCCGCGAATGCCATCTGCGTTCACCCCCTTCCAACTTTTAAATACGAAACCGGCTCGCCTCGCAGGCGGCCGGTTGCGGTGGGGATGCGTCCCAAAAGGGTTGCTACCTCATTCGCGACCGGAGCTTTGGCACCACGCATCGTAGAAGCTTGCGCCTCAGCCGCGTTAGGCATCGCCTTGTCTCGGCGGAGCCTGGTTTACCCGCTTGGCGTCTCTCGACGTTTCCGGGCAGCGGCCTGTGTATTGCGTGGACGCCTCACCTAGCGAGGTATCCATTCCTAGTATAGCCTCACCGGTCAACCCCGGGAAAGCAATACCTTGGCTATCCCCATTTCTTGCCGATCGCGTCCAGATTCGAGCGCACGAGATCTTCAGGAGTCATCGCGATCCGGAACTCCACTTCGGCGTTGAACCCACACCGCGTGGCAGGCCAGGCATCGCGCGATCGTAAAGGGTGGCCTCATGCGAATCATTGTGATTGCCGTCGTTCTGCTTTGCTCTGCAGCATCCGGCGATGCTGCTTCCTCAAATCCCACGTTCGCCCAGTTGGCCTCGACCATGACCGGCCATTGGAGATGCTCGTCAGGATCGCAGACCTACACGACCGATTGGACCGTCTTGCCGAATGCGCAATGGATTCGAGGCGTCAACAGATCGCGAACGCACGGCGTGACGTCGCTCAGCGAGGACATGGAAACCTACGATGCCCTACACCGAGTTTGGCGGATCGTCGACATGGAGCCGAACGGCAGCATGTCGGTGCTGGTCGGCTCCGGACCGGCCGGTCATGTTTCGACGCAATCCGTCTATCCCGACGCCAGCCAGCGCGTGCGCTACGATCGCGTCTCCAATCGGCGATACACGTTGACGTTCGATTTTCTCATCAAGAGCAAACACAGCCGTTGGGTAGACATCTGCAGCCGATGACCCACGGCGTCATCGAAAGAAACGTTGACGCTACATCACCCGGATCTTGCATTGCTCGACGGCAGCCACACGCAGGCGGCGCCCGGCTCGCTCGAGCCGGCGCC
>DATCTQ010000091.1:0-28485 GCA_036567865.1 Candidatus Tyrphobacter sp.
CCGACGATCCCTACCCTCATGGGATTCGCCTCCAGATCGCGTGCGCCGGCACGGAATTTAGGGTAGGTTGTGAGTATGGAAAATGAACATCACCCCGAGCGCCAAAAGCCGTCTGCATCCTGCGAACCGCACGCCTGCGAAGGACACGCCGAGGGGCATCATCACGGCGAAAGCTGCGGGCACGAGGCCACGCAGCACCGCGATCACACTGACTACGTCGTCGCCTCACACCTCCACCATCAACACGGCGACCACTGCCACGACCACGGGGCGGCGGGTTAGAGAGCGCTAACGAACGGCCAGCCACGAACGAAGGACGACGCGCAGTTTCTCCGGTGCCGAGAGCGAGACACGCTCTCGCAGCGGACGGTCGGGGTCGGCGAGAATTTTCTCGAGGATGCCGCGGTAGATGCCGGCCATCGAGCGCACGCAGACGCCGGCGCGGCGCGGGATGTACTGCACGACTTCCAGCCCCGTCGCGTACAACTCGAGCGCGCGCGCCGCTTCGAAGGCCACCAGCGCGTGCCATGCCGCATTGCGCTCGCCGTCGCGCAGCACGTGCGCGTCGATGCCGAAGCGCTCCCGGTCTTCGCGCGGTAAGTAGATGCGGCCCATCGCCGCGTCCTCGCGCACGTCGCGCAGCACGTTGATCAACTGCAGCGCGACGCCCAGCTCCTCCGCGCGGTCGAGCGCCTGGGGATCCCGATAGCCGAAGATGCGCACGCACATCCGCCCGACGACCGCGGCGACGAGATTGCAATAGCCGCGCAGCTCCTCCCACGTCGCATACTCGCGCGGCTCGATGTCCATCTCCACGCCATCGATCAGTCCTTGCAGTTCGTTCTCCGGAATGCCGAAGCGGTCGACCGCACGCGAAAGCACGTGCATCACCGGGTCGGTGTAGTCGCCGCGCATGCAGCGGCGCACTCGCTCGCGCTGCGCGGTGAGGCGCTCGCTGAGGTTGTCGCGCGAGCGCGACTGATCGTCGACCTCGTCGTCGATCTCGCGCGCGAAGGCATAGAGCGCATAGATCGCGATGCGCTGCTCCGACGGCAACGAGATAAAGCCCCAATAGAAATTCTTCGCCTCCGTGCGCGTGATCGCCGTGCAGTAGCGCTCGGAGAACTCGATGTCGAGCCCGTTCCGATCGCCCGCCCGATCGTAGGATTGCGAATCTTCAAGCACGAGCCACCACGGTTTCGAGCAAAAGCGCGATTTTCTCCAGCGTGGGGACGCGGGGACGGACCTTGTCGCTGCGGTAGGCGGCGCGCTCGACCGCGCGCACGATCGCGAGGCCGCCCCGGCGATAGAGCGCGAGTTGGCGGCGCAGCGGTCTCGGGGCGAGATTTTCGAGTTCGCGGCCGGAGGCAAGAAGATGATGCGCGCGTTCGCAGTGCGCGCGCACCGCACCCGCGATGCCGTCTGCGCGGACCTCCGCCTGCACGAGATAACTACGCCCCTTCGCCGTGTCCCACGTCACGTCTTGGGCGAAGTTCGCCAACTGCAAGCCGATGCAGACGTCGTCGGAGAACCTTTCGGTCTGCGGGTTCCCGATGCCGAAGACGCCGAGCACCATGCGCCCTACCGGTGCCGCCGAGAACGTGCAATAGTCGCGCAGTTCGGGCCAGGTTTCGTAGCGCGTGGTCTCCTGATCGCGAAGATTGGCCTCGATGAGATTCTCGAAGGGTGCGGCCGGAAGGTTGTGGTGCGCGATCGTCTCCTGTAGCGCGACGAGCACCGGGTGAATCGGCGCCTCATGTGCGAAGAGCGCGTGCACCTGTTGCCGCCAACGTTGGAGGCGTTCGCGCGCGGCGTTACCGCTCTCGTCTCCGAAGTCATCGGTGGTGCGGCAGTAGGCGTAGACGCGCATGAGGTCCTTGCGCAGGCGGCTCCTGCGCGGCAGCCCCGAGACGATCAAGAAGTTCTCGTAGTGCTTGCGCGTGAGCAAGCGACAATACGCATCGGCGGCTTCGAGCTCCGCGTACTCGCTCATGCCCGCCTCAGGCGTGGTGTTCCGCGCAACGCCGGGATACTGCGAGCGCCGATCGCGAACATCGCGATGCGCAACGTCGCGACGAACTCGCGCGCGAGATCGTCGGCCTCATCCTCTCCGACTGCGGCGGCGCGGAGAAAGCGGCCGGCGACGCCGACGACGTCGGCGCCGAGCGCGATCGCCTTCGCGACGTCGATCCCGTCGCGGATTCCACCGCTTGCAATCAGCAGCGCGTCGGGTGCAACGGCGCGCGCGCCCGCAATGCACTCCGCGCTCGGAATGCCCCAACCGGCAAACGCCGCCGCAACGCGACGGCGCCACGGCTCCTTCAATCTGCGGCGCTCGACCTCGCTCCAGGACGTTCCGCCCGCCCCCGCGACGTCGACCGCTTTGACGCCCGCGTGCAGCAGTTTGGTGACGACGTCGGGCGCGATGCCCCAGCCGACCTCTTTGACGACGACCGGTACCTCCAGCGCGTCGCAGAGGTCGGCGATCTTTTCGAGCAATCCGGCAAAGCACGTGTGGCCCTCCACCTGAACCGCCTCTTGGATAGCGTTGAGGTGCAGCACGAGCGCGTCGGCATGCAGCATGCGAACGAGATGGCGGCATTCCTCGGCGCCGTAGCCCTTGTTGAGCTGCACCGCGCCGATGTTCGCGAGCAACGGGATATCCGGCGCTTCGCCGCGCACGTCGAAAGTTTCGATCAGCTCGGAGTGCTCGAGCAGCGCGCGCGCCGATCCGAGTCCCATCGCGAGGCCCGCGCGCTGCGCGACGCGTGCGAGTCGCCGATTGATCTGCCCCGCCTCCTCCGTGCCGCCGGTCATGCACGAGATGAGCAGCGGTGCCGCCATCGCGCGGCCGAACAGCGCGCAACGCAGATCGACGCCGGCGAGATCGATCTCGGGAAGCGCGCAATGCTCGAAGCGCCACGCCTCGAAGCCGCTCTCGACGCCCTTCGCGGAGACGTCGTCTTCGAGGTTGATGCGCAGATGGTCGGCCTTTCGGCCGGCGGTCACGCCCGCGTTAGTGCGATCGGCTTGCAACATAGCCTGCCATTTCGCGAAACGCCGTGAGGGACTGCGCCGGAACGTCGCACGATGCGATCACGGCGACGGCCTTTTCCGCGAAGCGCAGCGGCGCGGTGCGCGTGAGTTCCGCGCCCCCCGCATCTTCCAAGAGCACGCGGATCTCGCGTGTCGCCTCGTCGGTGCGCTGCGCGAAGGCGTCGAGCAAACGCCGTTGCTCGTGAGGGGGCAGCGCGTGATATGCGGCGACGAGCGCAAACGATGCCTTGCGACGCCCGATGTCGCCCGCGCTCGATTTTCCGGTGATCGCGGAATCGCCCCACGTGCCGAGCCAATCGTCGCGCATCTGAAATGCGAGGCCGAGAAGATAGCCGGCGCGGCGATAGCGCCGCGCCGTCGCCGGCGACGCCCCGGCGATCAGCGCCCCGATCTCGAGAGCGGCGCCGAGCAGCGCGCCCGTCTTTGCGCGCACCATGCGTAAGTACCCATGCACCGGAACCTGCACGCGCCCTTCGAGCGCGAGATCGAGACATTGCCCTTCGACCACTTCGAGCGTGGCCGTCGAGAGCGCGCGAACCGCGCGCAGCGTGCGCTCGGGATCGGCGCCGCTTTCCGTCAGCACGCGAAAGGCGAGCGCGTGCAGTGCGTCGCCGGCATTGATGCCTTGCGCAACGCCCCAGAGCGTCCAGAGCGTCGGGCGCCCGTGGCGGTCGCGGTCGCCGTCCTGAATGTCGTCGTGCACGAGCGTGAAGTTGTGCACCCACTCGAGCGCGGTCGCGGCTGCGAGCGCATTCTCCGTATCGCCGCCGCAGGCGTCGCACGCCCACAGGCAGAGGCTAGGGCGAATGAGTTTTCCCGTGACGCTCCGTCGCTCGTGCCCGGTCTCGTCGAGCCATCCCATGTGGTAACCCGACATACGTCCGGTCATCGACCTCGGCGCGAGCGCCGCGGTGCGCATCGCCGACGCGACGCGCGCGGGATAGAGCGTGAGGATCGACGGAAGTTCGTCGACCCGTGTTTGCGCGAGAGGCGTGTTCAAAGCTTGTTCCCAGCTCGGTGGAAGCGGTAGGGCGTCGCGTTCCATCTTCCCGGAGGAGAGGCCTGCCTATGCTCGGGATGACGAGAGCGATGCCGGGTTCGTGCCGGTGAGCGCCGTCAACCTCTCGCGGAACGACTCGAGGTCGCCGGTCGTGACATAGCGCGTGGAAGCGGAACCATCCGCGAACCCTTCCGCTCGCGCGACGCGCGCGACGCGCTGTGCCTGCACGAGCGCGGGATCGATACGCATGACGTCCGCTCCCAAGATGCGGGCGAACGACGCGTCGAGCAGCGGGTAATGGGTGCAGCCATAGACGAGCGCTTCGATTGAAGCGGGCACCTGCGCGCAAACGGCGGCGACGGCGGCGTCGAGTCGTTCGGGTGAGGTCGAAGCGGATTCGATGAGGGGTACGAGCGCGGGCGCCGCGATCTCGGCGACGTCTGCGCCCGCGACGCATTCGGCAATCGCGCGAGCGTAGGCACCGGAACGAACCGTCGCAGTCGTGGCGATGACGGCGACGTGGCGAAGCGCGCGTTGCGCAACGGCTTCCGCTGCCGCTTCGATGAGATCGAAGATCCGAGCGCGAGCCGGAGGCCAGCCGTACGCGCTCGCGACCGAGCACGAGGTGTTGCAGGCCATCACGATCGCGTCCACACCGCGTTCGTCGAGCCAGGCGACGTTGCTGCGCAGCAGCGCCGTCAGATTCTCGACCGAGCGATCGCCGTACGGTGAGTGCGCGTGATCGGCAAAGTACAACACGTCGGCATCGGGGAGTTCCTCGCGGAGGCGGCGCAGCACGGTAAGGCCGCCCAAGCCGGAATCGAAGAGCCCTAACACACGCGAGGAATCACTGGCTTGGCGGCGTCGGGGGCGGGTTTTCGCGCGCGTAGGTCTCGATGCCGTCGGCAATCGCCTCGGCCAGCCGCTGCCGCCACGTAGGCGAGGTCAGGCGCGCGAGATCGCCGGGGTTGCTAAGGAACGCCGTTTCGACGAGCACCGCGGGCATGTACGCGTGCAGCGTCACGTAGAGATGACTCTTCACGATACCGTCGTCGTGCGTACCGAGCGCGTTCGTGATCGCGTGCTGGACGTCGCGCGCGAGCGGCGCGTCTTCCGGCTTCGAATAATAACTCGTCGTCCCGCTCACGTCCGGACTCGAAAATGCATTGGCGTGAATCGCGATGAACAGGCGTGCGCCGGCGTTATTTGCGACATCGTCGCGGGCTTGTAACTCCGTGCGGGGCGCATCGTAGGGAGCGACGACGTCGGTGTCGGTCGTTCGCGTCATACTCACCTGCCATCCGCGCGCGAGCAACACGTCGCGCAGGCGTAGCGCGATATCGAGATTGACCGTCTTCTCCTTCACGCCGTGGTAGACGGAACCGGGATCGCTACCGCCATGGCCCGGATCGATCACGATGAGATGGGGATTCGTCGGGATGTACGGATGCGGCGTTCCGAACTTCCAGCCCGGTGGCGCTCCCTCAGGTGCGCTCGCTTCGCTCGATACGGCAGGAGCCGGAGTGACGAGGGCCACGTTGGGCGGGCTCGGCGTGGAGGCATTTGCGTGGACGTCGCTGCCGATGCTGCCGTTACCCGAGCGCGGCACGTCGCCGAGGATTGCGTTACCGACGGTAATACGAACCCCGGTCGCGGAGGGCACGACGCCGATCGCCTGCGCGGCGGCGAGCGAGAGCGCGACGCGGACGCTCTGAGCTGCGTTCTGATGCACGCGCACCGCCGTGACGTGTCCGGACCAGCGATCGTCGCGCGCGGGTGCCGCAAGATGCGCGCCGTCGATATCGATCCAGAAGCGATTGTCCGGTGCCGCGAGCCGGTGCCATTCGTAGGTCGCATCACCCGAGACGGCTACGGTAAGCGTGAAGGAGCCGGCATCCGCGACGACGTCGACGGCAGTGACTTGCGTTCCCGAAGGTGACGGCGCGGCGCTTGGAACGATCAGGTTCACGGTCACGAGCGTGCGCACGTTTTGCGATCGTCCGGTCGTGCGAATGACGACGTCGCGGACGCCCTCACCGATCGCTTGAGTCCCGGTGAGCGTCGAGCCGACGCCGTCGAATTCGTAGACGATGCTCGCCGCGGTCTGCGAGAGGATACGCGGGGAAAGCCGCGCGCCGGCGAATGCGTCCACCGTGGTCCGTCCGTCCCTGTTGCGCACGTGGAGCGACGTGATCTGCGGTTCGAGCAGGCGCGTCTTCCCGGCTTGCACCGCGACGAGCGAGAGCGCCGCCAGAAGCTCGTTCAAAGGAAGATACGGCTCCCGATCGAGCAGAAACGGAGCGAAGCGCGCCTGCGCCCTCACCCTGCCCACATCGTAACGGCGGTCGCCGACGGCAAACGAAAGCACTTCCGGCTCCGCCGTCGTGATGAGCACGTTCCGCTCGCCCTGGTGCCACGTCAGGGTCGCGTCGAGTGCGCGCAGCAGTGCGCCGAAGGCGGGATCCTCCACGCCGACCGCGCGCTCCCCGCTCTGCCACGCGACGTGCGTGAAGGTAAGCGTCTTGCCTCGGTATACGGCACTATACGTTTGGGGCGCCGCGCTCGCAGCGTCGATCGGGAAAGCGGTAAGCCCCAACGTGACCAAAACCAAAGCGGCGATGCCGGCGATACGGGCCCGGCTACCAGTCGGAGCGAGTGAGCGGCGTATCCAGCTCAAAGTTTCCTCCCGGAAGCGTCGCTACGCGCCGCCCATCGACCAAGATCTGAACGCTATGAATTCCCGGAATCGACGTCAGCGTGAATACCAAGGCCTTGAACTCGCCGTTCTCTCCAAACGTGCCGGTTTGCTGCGCGACGTCCCTCGAAAGATCGACGGTCGCCGTCGAACCGTCGACGCTTACGGACTGCACGTGCGTCCGCGGCGGAAAGCGAACCGCCTCGACATCGCTCGGCGGACCTGCAACCTCTTGCACGGCGGCGTAGAGGACGCTTTCATGCAGGTAGTCGGCCGCGCTCTCGCCGGATTGCGGCGGCCGTTGCGAGATCGTCCACGTGGCGAGCGTTCCGTCGACTTTTGCGTAGTCGATCGTCAGCGTAGCGGGCGTACGCGGGCGAAAGAACACATACCAGGATGCCGCCGCGACGAGCGCCACTAGCACGAGGAGAGCAACGATCCGCGAAGCTTTCACGCGATTTGACTTCGCTTCGCGTTACGCCGCTCCCTCGACGAAATGAATCGTTAGGATCGCGATATCGTCCTGCTGGGGCGCGCCGTCGAGCGCGCGTTCCAGAATCGCGCTCGCGGGACGTGCAACGCCGGCCGTTATCACGGCGCCTGCCACTTCGCGTAGGCGCTCTTCGCCGCGCAGCAGATTGTGATCGAACTCGACGAGGCCGTCCGTGTAGAGCACGAGCGTCGAACCCTGCGGAGCGACATGTGTAAAGGATTTGCACGCGAGATCCGGCACGACGCCGAGCGGCAGCCCTTCGTGCGGCAAATACGCCGCCTCGCCGTCGCGCGTGACCTCGAGCGGCGGCGGATGTCCGGCGCTCGCGTACGCGATCTCGTGCGTCTCGGGATCGATGAAGCCGCAGAGCGCGGTCACCATCGTCTGCGACCGGAGGCGCAGCGTGTCGTTGGCCCGCGCAAGCACGACGGCGGGATCCGATTGGTGCACCGCCATCGAGAGGATCGATTGGCGGGCGCGGGACATCAGGACCGCCGCCTCCGAGCCGTGTCCCGCAACGTCGCCCATCGTGAAGAAGATACGGCCGCCGGGAAGCCTGAAGGCCCCGTACCAGTCGCCGCCGATGTGCAGCTCTTCCTCCGCCGCAAGATAGGTGGCGTCGACTGCAATACCGGCCACCAGCGGAAACGGTTCGAAGAGAAACGCTCGTTGCAGCGCCACCGTGCGCTCGTCCAGCTTCTGCACGAGCCGCGCTTGCATGACCGCGTAATACCCGAGCACGATTGCGAGCACGAGGCCGAAGAGCGTGCTCCAGAGGACGATGCGCGAGATCAAGACGTTCGCCCCGCGATCGGCAGCGCCGGCGACGTTGTTGAGCGAAACCGCGATCACATCGTCGAGCGCGCGAAACCAATCGATCAGGGTCTTTGCCCGCCGCTCGATGGAAGGGTCGTGCGAGATTCGCCGCCTCGCGAGGGTCGGCTGCATGATCTGCTTCACCCACTGCGTGTTGAGGCTTTGCTCTTGCGCCAGCACCAGAAGCATTGCGGGATCGACGGCACGGAGGCTGCGCTCCAGCGATCGCAGTGCTTCCGGAAAGTTTCGGCGAGCCTGCCGGAGCGGCACCAGGTACGCCGGGCTGCCGGTAAGCGCGAATCCGCGCAGTCCCGTCTCTTCATCGAGTTGCAAGCGAAGGAGATACGAGCGCTGGAGTTCGGCTTGGTGAACCGCTTCGTCGTAGCGAATCGTGCTGCCGATGGCCTGCCGTAAGGCGATCGCCGAACCCGCGAAGACGAGTAGGAGCGCGACGATGGCAAGCACCGTCGTTCGCAGAAGGATGCGGCCACCCGTGCTCGCGCCCGGAAGGAGCCCTGGGATGATCGCCACTGCTTCGTTGCTTCCCCGAGAACGAGGGCCTGGCCCCCCTCCTTTCGGCCGCGCGCACGTTTGGTTTCGGATGCCCGGGGGAACGACTACGTAAATGCGGGGAGATCATCATCTCGAGCCGCTTCGTGACGCGCTCGCGCAAGGCGTAGAGCGCTTGGCCCTCATTGCCGATGCGATGCCGCAACTCGTATGGGTTGCGCGGGCCGACGGAACCGTCGAGTTCTACAACCGGCGGTGGATCGAGTACACGAATCTCGACGTGGAGCAGACCAACCAAGGCTACGGAACGGCGAAGGGCGTCGTCCATCCCGACGATCTCGCAGCCATGTGGCAACGCTGGAGCGAAGCGCTGGCTACCGGAACGCCTTACGAGATGGAATACCGAATGCGCAACGCGGCGGACGGAACCTATCGCTGGTTCATGGCGCGCGCCGTGCCGGTTCACGACGAGCGCAGCCTGATCGTCCGATGGATCGGGACGTGCACCGACATCGACGAGCAACGCCGCGCGCGCGACAGCCTGCGGCTCATCGCACGTGCAAGCGACGTCCTCTTCGAGTCTTTCGATTCATCGAAGAACCTGCAGAGGCTGGTGGAGCTCCTGGTTCCGGAGGTTGCCGATTTCGCGGCGGTGCTCCTCGCCGATTCCGACGATCGCCTGCGCGCCGTGGCAACGGCACACCGCGATCCTGCGCGTGCGGAGTTGCTCCATCGGGTGCACGGCGAACGCCTCTTCACGCCCGAGGGCGAACTTCAGGAACTGCGGCGCCTGCGCGAACACCGGCCTCGCGTCATCCGCGACTTCAACGTCGGCGCCGCCCTCGATGCGTTCTGGCCGTATCTCGCCGGTACGCTTGCGCCGTTGCGCCCGCAGTCCTCCATCACGATTCCACTCTATTCGCGCGGCGCGATGCTCGGTGCGCTCTACGTCTTTCACGATATCTCGGACAGACGTTACGACGAAGACGACCTGTCGCTCTTCACCGAGATCGGGCGCCGTACATCAATCGCCATTGAAAACGCGACCAGTTACGAGCGCGAGCGCCGTATCGCAGAGACGTTCCAGCGCGCATCGCTGCCGCTTTCACTCCCACGATTGGAGCGTATACGCCTCGATGCCGTCTTTGCACCCGGCTCCGATGAGAGCGAGATCGGCGGCGACTGGTACGATGCCGTACTGCTGCGCGACGGCTCGCTGCTGGTCAGCGTAGGCGACGTCATGGGGCGTGGACTGCGAGCCGCCGTGATCATGGCGCGAATGCGACAACTGATCGCGGGAATCGCCCTCTACGAGAGCGATCCCGCTCGCATCCTCGACAGCGCAGATCATTTTGTACGGCAAGCATCTCCGGAGATGTTGATCACCGCGTTCATCGGTATCATCGACGCCGATCGCGCGACGATGCGCTACGCAAGTGCCGGCCACCGCTTTCCGTTATTGCGAACCGGCGACGAGATCGTCGAGCTGCGAGCGACCGGCCTGCCCCTCGGTGTGCGTGCCGTCGCCGAGACGACGTCGCATACCGCCGATCTGCGCGGCGCGCAACTCCTCACGCTCTATACGGACGGCTTGGTCGAAGACCACGACGGCTCCGAAGATCAGGAGCGACGCCTGCGCGCCATCGTAGCGACCGACGCGATCCTGCACGCGCACGAGCCGGCGGCCTTCATCCGCGACGCGTGCGTTCGCGAACAGCGGCGCGACGACGTCGCGATCCTCGCGGTCCGCTTCGAGGCCGGCGAATCCTGGTCGTTTACCGCCGAGAACGCACAGGCCGCGAACGACGCACGCGGTGATTTCGTGCGCCATCTGCGTAGCCGCGTTTTTGACAGAGACGCGATCGAGGCCGCGGAATTGGTTTTCGGCGAACTCGTCGGCAACGTCGTGCGCCACGCTCCCGGTCCCATCGACGTTCAACTGAATTGGAGCGGCGAGCGGCCGGCATTGCACGTCATCGATCGGGGCACGGCATTCGGCGGCCTCGCGCATCTTCCGAGCGACCCCCTCTCCGAAGGGGGGCGCGGCCTGTTCATCGCACAGCAGTTGAGCACGCGCGTCACGTTCGAGCACATCGCCGGCTTCGGCAATCACGTCTCCGCGGAACTGAACCTCGGCGCCGACGGGCTTGAAACCGGCGCCGCGCTTTAGCCGAAACGGCCGGTAATGTAATCCTCGGTTCGCTTATCCTGCGGCTGCGTGAAGATCGCGGCCGTCGTTCCATTTTCGATGAGCTCGCCTGAGAGAAAGAATGCCGTGAAATCGCTGATGCGTGCCGCTTGTTGCATCGAATGCGTGACGATGACGACGGTGAAGTCGGTCTTCAGCTCAGCGATGAGATCCTCGATCTTGCTGGTCGCAATGGGATCCAGCGCGGAGGCCGGCTCGTCCATGAGCAGCACCTCCGGATCGACGGCCAAGCAGCGAGCGATGCAAAGGCGCTGTTGCTGGCCACCCGACAGATCGAGCGCGGATCGGTCGAGGCGATCCTTCACTTCGTTCCAAAGGGCGGCACGGCGCAGGCTGCGCTCGCAGATCGCCTCGAGTAGCCCGCGGTCGCGTACGCCGTGAACGCGCGCGCCGTACACGACGTTGTCGAAGATCGACTTCGGGAACGGATTCGGACGCTGGAAGACCATGCCGATGCGATGACGGATCGAAACCGGATCGATGTTTGATGCGTAAATGTCCTCGCCGTCGAGCACGACGCGGCCGCGCACGCGCGCGCCCGGTGTGAGGTCGTGCATGCGGTTGAGCGCGCGGATGAAGGTCGATTTCCCGCACCCCGAGGGGCCGATGAGCGCCGTTACGCAGTTCTCCGGCACGTCGAGCGAGGCGTTGCGGATCGCGCGAAAGGCTCCGTAAAAAACGTCGAGCCTCTCAACCTGGAGCTTCGGCGCGACCTCGATCTCGGGAATCCTCCGAGCGACGGCAGCATCGGCGGCAATCACACCAAGTGTCCCGATGTGGCGGCTGGCTACCATGGAACCTCAGAATACCCGCGCGCAGGTAAGGATAGTTTAAGAACGTCTTAAGGACGATTAAGGTCGCTCTCGGATGGCATTTCCGAGACGAGCGTTTCGTCGTACCAGTCGCGCACGTCGCGCAGGGTCAGCCCGCGGCAGTGCTCCTCGATGAAGGCCAACACCTGGAGCTTCATCGACCGTTCGTCCGACGGGTCCAACGTCCACTGCATGCCTTCTCTAATCTACCCGTTCCCGATTACGCCTCGGTTATCGACGGATTAAGGAAGGGAACGCGCCCGAACGATCGGCAACCGGATGGTGACGGCGGTGCCGCTGCCCAGCGTCGATTCGGCGGAAATCGAGCCGCCGTGGGCATCGACGATCCCCTTGACGATCGCCAGGCCGAGGCCGGCACCGCCGCTTTCTCGAGTGCGCGAACGATCCGCGACGTAGAAGCGCTCGAAGATGTGGGGAAGGTCCCGATACGGGATGCCTTCGCCGGTGTCGCGCACGCGTATCACCGCCTCGTTGGCCTGCGCGTCCAACTCGATCACGATGATGCCGCCTTCGCGCGTGTGGCGTAGGGCGTTGTCGATGAGGTTCACGAGCACTTGCGAGATGCGGACTGCGTCGGCCTCGACCCGCACGGGCCGGCGCGTCTGCAATTGCAAGTCTACCCCCTTGCGCGCGGCCTGCGGATCGAACGATGCCACGATCGGACGCGCCACGCTCTCGAGGTCCACGTCGGCGAGATCGAGTCTGAGTTGTCCCGACTCGGTGCGCGCTTGTTCGAGCAGGCGCCCGACCAGCGAGACGAGGCGATCCACTTGCGTGAGCGCTTGCGGCAGAAACAACTCTCGCGCTTCGTCGTCCGACGAGGCCGTGACCGTTTCGAGCATCAGTTTGATAGAGGAGAGAGGCGTTCGCAGTTCGTGCGAAACGTTCGAAAGGAATTCGCGGCTCGCCCGTTCCGAGCGCGCAAGCTCCGTTTGATCGTCCGCAAGGACGACGACGCCCGGTAAATCGGTCGATTCGAGCGGCGCGATGGAAACGCGATACGTGCGCTGCATCGAGTGGTCCGGCAGAATCAGCGACGCAACCGAAGCCTCACCGCCGAGCGCGTCGATTACCCGACGCTCCAACTCGACGTTGGGAATCGCCTTGAGCACGTGCGTGCCATGCGATCGACGTGCGTCGAAAGCGAAGATCGCACCCGCCGCCGCGTTGGCGTATACGATGCGCATCGAGCGGTCCACGAGCAGGACGCCGAGGGGCAGCGCCCCGACGAGCGTCGCAAAGGCTTCTTCGAGATTCGTTTGCGATCGTGCAGGCGCGGGCGCGATCGCGGCCGGCGAGGGAGGGCGGCGACGTTGAAGCCGCACGATCGGAAACGCCACCGCGACGCCGGCCGCGAAGGCCAGCAACGCCCAATCCGCCGTGGTCACGCTCTGAACATGTATCCTCGACTGCGTACGGTCAGGATGTGGCGCGGGCGGCCCGAATCGACCTCGATTTTCTCGCGCAGCCACCGGATGTGCACGCTCACGGTCTGCTGCTCGCCTTCGAAGTCGTATCCCCACACTTTATCGAGCAATGTTTGGCGAGTGACGACCCGCCCGTGATTTTCCATCAGGACGCGCAGGAGCGCGAACTCCTTCGGCGCGAGCGCAACCTCCGCTCCCCGCACGGTGAGGTGCTGCCGCGATGGATCCAGCATGATCTCGCCGAGCACGAGCGCCTCGTCATGGCCGTCCTGTCCCCCGGCGGGGCGGCGGAGTCGTACTTTGACGCGCGCGAGGAACTCGTGGAGCGCAAACGGCTTTGTCACGTAGTCGTCCGCCCCCAGCTCGAACGCGAGCACTTTGTCGATCTCCTGGTCCTTTGCGGTCAGCATGATGATCGGCACCGAGCTGAACTTCCGAATCTCCTTGCACACTTCGACACCGTCGAGCACTGGCAGCATGATGTCGAGCACGATAAGATCCGGCTGCTCCCGCTGCGCGATCGAGATCGCGGTACGGCCGTCGCCGGCCACCAGCACGGTGTAGCCGCTGCGCTCGAGATTGAAGCGCAGCGTCTTGAGGATCGCCGCCTCGTCGTCGACGACCAGGATCTTCTTGTTGAAGTCCGGACTCTTAGGGAAGGTTCCGCGCGACGACTTCGCTGGTATCGTTTCGTTCATAGCCCTTGGCGATCGCGCTGTAGTCGAGCGCGCCGTCCCCTTCCGCTGAGCGTGAAGTGTAGAGTTGATACGCAAGTCCCGTTGCCGGCATCGGATGGCCGAGCGCTCGTGCCGCCTCGAGCGCGGCTGCCAGGTCCTTCCGAAGCAGATCGAGGGAGAAGCCCCCTTCGAACGTTCCGGCAAACCACGTCTTTGGCAACCACTGCTCCAACAGGTAGTTCGATGCCGTGGCCGTAGCGAGTACCTTCCGCACGGCATCGATATTCGCCCCCAAGCGCTTGGCCAGCACGAGCGCCTCGACGTTGCCGAGCATCACGTTCGCGATGATCGCCTGGTTCGCGAGCTTTACGGTCTCCCCCATTCCGACCGGACCGAGATGCGAAGGCGTGCCCATCGCACGCAGCACCGGTTCAACCCTGGCGACGTCCTCCGGTGCCCCGCCGACCATGATCGTCAGCGTACCGTCGGCTGCGCGCACCGGCCCGCCGCTGACGGGTGCATCGACGAACCCAAGGTGCGCGGCCCCGAGACGCTCGGCAAAACGCCGCGAAGCGATCGGTGAAATCGTCGACATGTCGACGATCGTCGTGCCGGGTTTTGCCCCGCGCGCGACGCCCCGCTCGCCGAAGAGCACCTCCTCGACCTGGGGCGCATCGGGAACGCAGATCACGAGGATCTCGCTAGCGCTTGCGACCGCAGCGGGATCGGACGCTTCAACGACGCCTTCGGCTCGCAAGCGGTCCATCGCCGCACGCCGGCGGTGGACGCACGACGCGACCGGGAAGCCCGCGCGCCGAAGCGAGTGAACCATCGGCTCCCCCATGCTTCCGAGGCCGATGAAACCGATGCGCGGCGGAGCACTCACGTTAGGGCACCTCACCGTTCCATTTCCGGGAGCGGGAGCGCGCTCCTCGTCGGCCGAAGCGCCGAAGTCGCGGAAAGAGGTTCCGCAGGAGTTTTCACGTGATCGCCACAGCAATGCGCCGCCCGACGTTCGACGAGATGCATCTCTCGACGGGAAAGCGCACCCGGCTTCATCGGCTGCTCTACGAGCATGGACCCGCAAACGGGACGCTGATGATCCTTCCCATCGATCAGGGCCTGGAGCACGGTCCGGTCGATTTCTTCGAAAATCCCGCCTCGATCGACACCGACTGGATCTATCGCCTCGCAGTCGAGGGGCGTTTCTCCGCAATCGCGCTGCATATCGGCTTGGCGGAGCGCTACCATCGGGCATATGCGGGTAAGGTGCCGCTCGTCCTGAAGGTCAACGGGAAGACGAACGTTCCTTCCGACGACGAGGCATTCAGCCCGCTAACGTCGTCAGTCGAAGATGCCGTGCGGCTCGGCGCCGACGCCGTCGGGTACACGCTCTACGTCGGCAGCCCGGCGCAAGCTGAGGATATCGCGCAATGCAACGAAATACGGCATGACTGCGAGCGTCTCGGTATGCCGCTGGTCGTTTGGGCGTATCCGCGCGGCTCGGCGGTCAAGAGCAAGGGTGGCCAAGAATCGCTCTATGCCGTCGACTACGCCGCACGCGTGGCGCTGGAGATGGGAGCCGACGTCATCAAGCTCAATCAACCCAAGCGCAACGATGCAACCGCCTCGCAGATGCCCAAGCCGTATGCCACGCTGAAGGAGGACGACCTCGAGGCGCTACAGCGCGTCGTGCGTTCTGCGGGACGATGCCTCGTGCTCGTTTCGGGCGGCAGCAAGATCAGCGATGAGGACACGATCCACAAGGCGCACGTCGCGATGCAGGCGGGATGCGTGGGTTTGATTTTCGGGCGCAACATGTGGCAACGTCAATGGGACGACGCCGTCAAGATGGCGGGGCGCATGCACGAACTCTTGAAAGGTTACGGACAGGAAGCGTGAGGACTCACGCGCAGTCGGGGCAATACCAACTGACCGCGCCATCGTGGGTCACGGACACCATCTGTTCGCGACCGCGACGCCCGCATTTTGCGCAAGCGAACGTCTGGCCGACCGGCGCGTGAGGCGCGGCCGTGCGCGTCGCGAAATACGCCACCGAGACGATCGCGATGCCCATGACCCATGGCGCGTACGCGAAAAAGTATTGCAGCCACTGATCGACCATGCCGGCTGTTTCGCACGAACGGCGCCCAGGCCCTCGCGAGCGGCGATGTCGAGAATCCGTTGACGGAGGACGTGCGACGGCGCGAGGCGCTCGCCGAAGAGTTACGCCGCAGCGGCGCGGTGAGCTCGCCCGCAATCGCGGCGGCGTTCGAAGCAGTACCGCGCCACCGCTTCATCCCCGAGATCGAACTCGATGAAGCCTACGCCGACCGCGCGATCTCCATCAAGTCCGAAGGCACGAACACGTTGGCCTCCATCTCGCAGCCCAGCATGCTGGCAAAGATGCTCGAACTCGCAGACGTGCAGCCGGGCGCACGCGTCCTCGAGATCGGTACGGGCAGCGGATACAACGCGGCCCTGCTCGCGCATCTCGCCGGGCCCGACGGGCTCGTGGTGACGATCGAAGTCGAGCCGGATCTCGCCGCGCGCGCCCGCACGTCGCTCGCCGCCTGCGGTTACGAGAGCGTACGCGTCGTGCTCGGCGACGGCTATACCGGTTTCGCCGAAGAAGCCCCGTACGATCGAATCGTCGTTTCGGCACGTGCGAGCGACATTGCCCTCACCTGGTGGGAACAACTGCGTGACGGCGGGCACATCGTGGTTCCGCTCGACATCGGCATCGCAGGCGAGTACGCCGTCGGCTTCGTGCGTCACGGTGGCGAGTTGCGCAGCATCGGCATCGCGAATTGTCTCTTCATCGCATTACGCGGCGCGCTACAAACAGCATCGCCGGATAACGTCTTCGTGCGTTCCGCCGATGCGCGCTATGGGCGCCGATTTCGACCGATTCGGAGCATCCGCGCGGTTCGGACCGCCGACGCCGCTTCCGAGCTGCTCGCGGGCGCCGATGTGGTCGTCGCACAACGGCAGACCACGTTCGCAATCACCTGGGAATAATTACGGCTTCGGCGTTGGCGGCCAGCCTTCGAGATTGCGCCGCCAGTCCGAGGAATCGTCGGGCCCGAGACCACCGGGAACGATGATGATGATATCGTTGGCGGAGAAACGGCCACGCGAGAAATGCGCATGAAACGTGCCGGTGACGGTCGCCGTCGCGTTGTCCAAGATCGACGGATTCGACGCGTCGAGGACGTGGATGCATCGATGGCCGCACAGATCGAACTGCAACACGCCGCCTCGCGCGGTTTGATCCGTACGCACGCGCTCGGCGACGCCGACCGCAGCGACGGGCTTGTTGTCGTATTCGCGCGATTGCGCGAGTACGTCGTCGACTGCGATCGGAGGCCCGACCTGCGGAGAGGGCGTCGTTAACGGCATGAAAGACGAAGCCGGGGTAGCCGTGGGCAACGGCGCCGGTGCTGCCTGCGCACCGGCCCATGCGGCGACGAAAACGAGCAGCACCGCAAGCGATGCCGGCCCGCCGACGCGTTTCACGTGCCCGCTTTCTTGAAGTACTCGGCGTTGATCTCGATGTAGTTCTGCCATTTCTCGGGCACGTCCGAGTCGGCAAAGATCGCCTCGACCGGGCATGCGGAGACGCACGCGCCGCAGTCGATGCAAACCTCGGGATCGATGTACAGCATCTCGTCGTTATCTTTGCCGTGAATGCAATCGACCGGACACACGTCGATGCACGACTTGTCCTTCGTTCCAATGCACGGTTCGGTGATGATGTATGCCATGGCCGCTGATACTTAGGCGGCTACCCTGACGAGACCCTTCGGCCCGAGATAACCCTTGCTGCCCAGAGCAGAACAACCGCGCCGATGATCGCCACCAGCCAGCTATGCCAGTTCCAGAATCCCTCGATGCCTGCGTGGCCGAAGAGATGGAAGAGCCAGCCGCCGATGAAGGCACCCACGATGCCGATCACGATGTCGCCGAGAAGCCCCGCGGGCGCGTTGCCCGGGACGATCCATTTTGCCGTCGCTCCGACGATGAATCCGAAGATGACCCAAGAAAGAATGGACACGCTCACCTGCCTACGAGAAAGGTCGCAATCATGAGACTACGATTCGCCGCGCTGACCGCGCTCCTACTGCTTCTCTTCCCGGTCGCCGCCCGCGCAGCCGCACCCGCGCAGATCGCCGTCACCGGCACCGGGAGCGTCTCGCTTCCGCCGGACCAGGCGACCGTGGATGCCGCGATCGAAACGAATGCTCAAAACGCGCGCGATGCCGTTTCGCAGAACGAAGCAGCCTACGAACGCATCGTTGCTGCCGTCGTCGCGCTCGGCGTCGCGCGCAGCGACATCACGCTTGCATACTACAACGTCAACTATAACCCGCGCCCCAGGACGAATCCATCGCCGGGCGTGCAGTACGGATACACCGTGAACCGCTCGTTCGCGATCAAGATGCAGCCGATCTCACTCGCCGGCAACGTCGTGGATGCGGCGACGTCGGCGGGCGCGACGGCGATCAACGGCGTCTACTTCGGTCTGCGCGATACCGCGGCGGCAAGCCGCGAAGCGATGAAAAAGGCCGTCGCCGACGCCGTGGAGCAAGGCAATGCCCTGTCGGCGTCCGCCGATTTGCACATCATCGGCATCGAGTCGATCACGCTCGCCGGCGCGTACGCCCCGGTGCCGCGGCCACAAGGGTTGCGTGTCGTCAGTGCGGCCCTCGCGCCCACGACGTTCGACAACTCCAACACGACCGTCACCGTGACGGTAAACGTCGTCTTTCTAGCGAAGCCATGACGCGATGACCACCGTGACCTGCGACGCGTGCGGAGAACGCCCGGCAACGGCCTTCGACGGCGAGCGGCGCCTCTGCGTCGTCTGCGCTCGTCGTAACGCAGCGGTGCCGTTGCTCGGCGCCGCGCTCGCAGCCGCAGGCCTCCTGGCGGGCAGCGCGATCCTTGCCGATCGGCTGCGACGCGAAGGGCCCACGGGAAGTTCGCCGGTCGACGAGTTCACGCGGCGGCTGCGCGGCGGAAACACGCCGACCCTCGGGAGTTTCTCGCGCGATCTTACCGAGTTGGCACGTAACGGAAAGCTCGATCCGGTCATCGGCCGCGACGACGAGATCGAACGCGTCATCTCCATTCTCGCGCGCCGTAGCAAGAACAACCCCGTGCTCGTCGGCGAGCCCGGGGTCGGCAAGACCGCCATCGTCGAAGGGCTCGCGCAGCGCATCGTTGCCGGTAAGGTACCCGCCGCCTTACGCGGGAAGCGCGTCGTCGCGCTCGCGCTCGGTCCGCTCGTCGCAGGAACGAAGTATCGCGGCGAGTTCGAAGGGCGCGTGAAGCGCATCTTGGACGAGGTGCGGCGCAGCGCGCGCGACATCATCCTCTTCGTCGACGAGATGCACACGTTGGTCGGCGCGGGTGCCGCGGAAGGCTCGCTCGACTTGAGTTCGATGATCAAGCCGGAGCTCGCACGCGGCGATCTGCAGTGCATCGGCGCGACGACCTTCGACGAGTACCGCAAGTACGTCGAATCGGATGCGGCACTCGAGCGGCGCTTTCAGCCGGTCATGGTGGACGAGCCGAGCGTCGAGGAGACGATCGAGATCCTGCGCGGTCTGCGTGACGGTTATGCAGGGCACCACGGCGTTTCCATCCCCGACGGCGTGCTGGAGGCGGCAGCACAACTCTCCGCGCGCTACATCGCCGACCGTTTCCTGCCCGATAAGGCGATCGACCTCGTCGACGAAGCCGCCGCATCGGTCGCGCTGCGCGCAAAGCCGGGCGATCTCGGCTTGCGCGTGGCAGTATCCGACGTCGCCGCCGTCGTTTCGAAATGGACCGGCATCCCCGTCGAAGCGATGACCGAGTCGCAGGCCAATCAGTTGCTCGATCTCGAGCAGATTCTCGCGCGGCGGGTCGTCGGTCAGCAGCGAGCGATCGGCGCGGTATCCGAAGCCATTCGTCGCGCGCGCGCGGGCTTGCACGATCCGCGCCGTCCACTCGGAAGTTTTCTTTTTCACGGCCCAAGCGGTGTCGGGAAGACGGAGCTAGCGAAGGCCCTTGCGAGCGCGCTCTTCGGCACCGACGCGGCGCTCGTGCGCGTGGATCTCTCCGAACTGAACGAAGCGTATGCCGTTTCGCGGCTCCTCGGCGCACCGCCCGGGTACGCGGGGCATGACGAGCCGGGGCAGTTGACCGAGCCGGTGCGACGCCGCCCGTATTGCGTCGTCCTCTTCGACGAACTCGAAAGCGCACACCCCGACGTCGCGGCGATCCTCTTGCAGATCCTCGACGACGGTCGCGTCACCGACGGGAAGGGCCGCAAGATCGATTTTCGCCACGCGCTCATCATCCTCACGACAAACCTCTCCGAGGAAGACATGCAGGTGGTGCTGCGCCCGGAGCTGCTCAACCGCATCGACGAAGTCGTCGAGTTCGATCTGCTCAGCCTCGAGCAGATCGAGCAAATCGTTGCCATCCATGTCAACGCGCTCGCCGATCGGCTCGACGCGCGCTTCGTACGGCTGCATCTCTCGGAGGAGGCGCGGCGCTTCCTCGCATTGGAATCGATGGCCGCGGGCAGCGGCGCGCGCTACGTGCAACGCACGGTCTCGCGACACATCAGCACACCCCTTTCGTCGGCGCTCCTGCGGGGTGAGATCAAGGAAGGCGGCGTCGCCGAGGTCGACCTTCGCGACGGCGCGCTCGTCGTCAAAGCCGCCTAGCGATGCTCTTGCTCGCGGCGTTGCTCGTCGCGGGGTCGCCCTCCCCAACGCCTACCCCCGATCCGTGCGCGGGCCTCCTCAACCAACTCAATCGTCCGACCATCGGATACAGCACGTGCGCCGTGAAGTCCGGCACCGCAGTTTTCGAGTTTGGCTATCAACACGAGCAGCAGGGCACCGCACCTCATGCGATCTCCCAGGTGCAAGTGCCGCAAGGCTTTCTGCGATTCGGCATCCTCCCCAGGTTCGAGTTCGATTTCATCGGTCCCAACATCGAGCGACAGGCTTCCGCGAACGGCTTTGCCGATGCAGGCATCGGATTCAAGTACGAGTTGCCGCCGTCTGCGCGGCTGACGTTTGCGATCGACGGGCTCTACACGCCGCCCAGCGGCGCCGCAGCGTTCACGGCCGGCAACGCATCGTATACGCTCAATCTCGACGCCGCCTATCAACTCACGCCGGCAACTTCCCTCGCCTCCACGCTGGCGTTCACGTCGACGGGCGGCTTTAGCGTGACGGGAATTCACGCTCGATACGGAACCTTCACGCCGTCGGTGCTCGTGCTCGAGCAGCTCGGGAGCGTAACGCAGGCCTATGTCGAGTACGTGGACGTTTCACGCGTCTCGCCGGATGTCGGGGACCGTGCGTTCATGGATGCCGGCGTGCAACGGCTCATCAGCCAATACCTCGAAATCGACGTCGAGTACGGTCACGCGCTCACCGCGGATGCCGCGCTGCGCTTCAACTACGTCGGCGCCGGAATCGGGATCCTCATCCGTTAGGCGTGCGGCCGATCTGCTTCCGTAACGAACGCGATGCGCCGCGCTTACACGCGAGCTCGCCTGAGGCGTAGTGCGTTGCCGATGACCGACACCGAACTGAAGGACATTGCGGCCGCCGCGATCATCGGCGAGAGGAGCATCCCAAATGCGGGATACAGCACGCCGGCCGCAATGGGGACACCGAGAACGTTGTATACGAAAGCCCAAACGAGGTTCTCGTACATGTTGCGCATCGTGGCTTCGCTCAAATGGCGCGCGCGGACGATGCCGCGCAAGTCGCCCTTCACGAGCGTCACGCCGGCACTTTCCATGGCGACGTCCGTGCCCGTTCCCATGGCGATCCCCACCTGAGCCTGTGCGAGCGCGGGCGCGTCGTTGATGCCGTCGCCGGCCATCGCGACGAACTTGCCTTCCGACTGAAGGCGCTTGACGATCTGCGCCTTCTGATCCGGGAGGACGTCTGCAACGACGTCGTCGATGCCGAGTTTGGCCGCAACCGCTTTCGCAGTGGTTTCGTTATCGCCGGTGAGCATGACGATGCGAATGCCCGCCTCGTGGAGTGCCTCGATCGCCGCCGGCGTCGTCTCCTTGATCGGATCGGCAACCGCAACGAGACCGGCGAGAGCGCCGTCCACGGCAACGAACATCGCCGTCTTCCCTTCGGCGCGAAGGCGCTCGGCCACAGACGACGACGCTCCGACGTCGATGCCGAGCGAGCTCATCAGCGCTGCATTCCCGAGAGAGACGTTGCGATCGCCGATCCGCCCGCGAACGCCCTTGCCCGGGACGGCTTGGAAATCGGCGACCGGTTCGAGTGGCACTCCGCGCTCTTTTGCACCCTGTACGATCGCCGCCGCGAGCGGATGCTCGCTGCCTCGTTCGAGCGACGCCGCGAGCGCAACGATGGTCGCATCCGTGCGCGAGTCGAGCGCTACGACGTCCTGCAGACGCGGATGCCCCTGCGTCAGCGTTCCGGTCTTGTCGACGACGAGGGTATCGACGCGGCGTAAGGTCTCGATCGCCTCCGCGTTCTTGAAAAGCACGCCGAACGTCGCGCCCTTGCCCGTTGCAACCATGATCGACATCGGCGTCGCGAGGCCGAGCGCACAGGGACACGCGATGATGAGCACGCCGATGGCATTGAGAATGGCGAACGCAAGCGCCGGCCGAGGCCCGAAAAAGAGCCAACCGAGAAACGTGATCGCGGCAACGGCGACGACCGCGGGAACGAAATACGCCGAAACGACGTCCGCCAGCCGTTGAATCGGAGCGCGGCTGCGGCTCGCCTCACTCACCATGTGCACGATCTGCGCGAGGAGCGTCTCGCTGCCGACACGCTGCGCCTCCAGGATGAGCGAGCCCGTCCCGTTGACCGTGGCGCCGATGACGCGCTCGCCGGAAGTCTTTTCGACCGGAATCGGCTCGCCGGTGATCATCGACTCGTCGATCGAAGACGCACCTTCGACCACGACGCCGTCGACCGGAACCTTCTCACCCGGTCGAATGCGAAGATGGTCGCCGACCTTCACGTCGGCCAGCGGAACGTCTTCTTCCCCTCCGTCTGCACGCACGCGGCGTGCCGTCTTCGGAGCGAGTTCCAGCAGCGCCCGTATTGCCGCATTCGTGGAACTGCGTGCGCGCAACTCTAGCACCTGGCCCAGCAGCACGAGTGTGGTGATGATCGCTGCGACCTCGAAATACACCGGGGGAAAGCCCGCATCAGTGCGCAGCGATGCGGGGAAAATGCCCGGGACGATGACCGCGACGACGCTGTATAGATAGGCAATCCCAATTCCCAAACCCGTCAGCGTAAACATGTTGAGGCTGCGGTTCACGAGCGATTTCCAGAATCGCTCGAAAATCGGAAAGTTAGCCCAAAGCACCACGGGACTCGTGAGGATCAACTGCGCCCACAAAGAGATCCCCGGGCGCAGGTAGCCCGTCATACCAAGAAAGGTGACGGGGATGCCGAACGCGGCGCTGATCCAGAAGCGCCGCGCCATGTCGGTGAGCTCGACGTTCTCCTCTTCACCGTCCTGCGGGATCTTTCGTTCCAGCGCCATCCCGCATTTCGGGCAATCGCCCGGTGAAGCGCTCTCCACCTCGGGGTGCATGGGGCACGTATACATCAGCTTCGCCTGCCTCTAATGCGAGAGAATCGCGCTGACGGCGGCTTCGATCTCCGGCTTCGCCATCTCGCCGACCACGAGGCGACGGATGATACCGTCTCTGCCGATGAAGACGTGGACCGGAAGCCCGTTGATGTTGTAGAGTTCTTGCAGCGTACCCGAATCGACGACGATCGGGTATGTCAGCCCATACTTGGCGCTAAAACGCTGCGCGAGCCGGGCGTTTTCCTGAATGTCGATTCCGACGACGTGCAGGCCGCGCGAACCGTACCGGCGCTGGAGCGTCTCGATCCACCGCGCCTCCTCGTTACACGGCGGACACCATGTCGCGAAAAAGTTCAAGTAGACGGGGTTGCCGCGCAGCGACGCGCTTGACAAATTCTCGCCCGTCGACAGCGGGTCGCTCCACGGCGGAGCCATGTTTCCGACGGCGGTGCCGGTCTTGGATGCGGGCCCGCAGCCGGCGAGCATCGCCGCTGAAAGCGCCCCAAGCACGAACGCTACGAGCGCGCGTTTCATGCGAAACTCGGGTAGGCAACGGCTTCGAGGTCGCGCCGCATCTGCGCCACGAGATCGTCGATCGAGGCAAAGGCGTGTTGCGCGCGCACGTAGCGCAGATCTCGCACGCACAACTCGCGGCCGTAGATCGTGCCGCGAAAATCGCGCATCCAGACTTCGACGGTGCGCTCGCCGTTCTCGCCGAATTGCGGGTTCGTCCCAATCGAAACGAGGGCGGCGTAGTCGCGCCCGTCGTAGCGCGCGACCGCCGCATAGACGCCCTCCTTCGGTAATAGTTTTTCCGGCGGTCGAATGTTCGCCGTCGGAAAGCCGAGGCCGTGACCGCGCCCGGCGCCGATCTCGACCGTTCCGCGTAGCTCGTAGGAGTACCCGAGCAACTCGTCGGCCCGCGCGAGATCACCACCCGCGACAAGCGCACGAATGCGCGTCGATGAGACGCGCTCGCCGTCGACCGCGACACTGGGAACGACGACGACGTCGACGTTTCGCGAGGCGAGGAAGGTGCGCATCAGGCTCACGTCGCCCGTCCGCTTGTGCCCGAAGCGAAACGTCTCGCCGACCGCGATGCTGCAGACGCCGAGCCGCGCCAGCAGCACGTCGAGAAACTCCCGCGGGCTCATCGTCGCGATCTCCTCGTCGAACGGCAGGAAGAAGCATTCCTCGAAGCCTGCCTCGGCAAGCCGATCGAGTCGCTCCTGCGGCGTCGCGAGCAGCGGCGGCTGCGTGCCGGGACGTAGGAAGCTCGCGGGATGGTTTGCGAAGGTGAACACCCCGGCACGCCGGCCCGGCTTGCGCAGGCGCAGGGTAGCGCGAACGATCTCGCGATGGCCGACGTGCAGTCCGTCGAAGAAGCCGATCGCCAGCACCAGCGGACGATCCAACTCGCGCATGAGGTCGTGACGAATCTTCACGTGAAGACCTTTCGCGGTTCGAGCAAGGCTCCATGCGTCTCCCCGACCCCGACGAGCGTTCGCGTCTCGTCGCGCACGAATACGTGCTTGGCCGGCGCACCCTGCGGCAGAGGCACGGCGCGGCCCGCGCGAAAGTCGGAGGAGCCGCGCAGGTCGAGCACGATCGTCGGAAATGGAATGATGTGCTCCGGTGCAATGAGCGCCGCGCTGGGATCGCCTGCGATCTCGTCGATCATCCGCGATTCGGAGAGCACGAATGGGCCCGACGCTTCGCGCACGAGCGCGCCCATGTGCGCCGGAACGCCGATCGCCGTTCCCAAATCAACGAACAGCGTGCGCACGTACGTTCCCTCGCCGCATACGACGCGCAGCCGTGCCGCCGATTCTTCGATGCCCATGACCGCGATCGCATACACGATCACGCCGCGCGGGCGCCGTTCCACGATCTTGCCCTCTCGCGCCAACTCGTACAGACGCCGCCCTTCGTGATGCACGGCGGAGAACATCGGCGGCGTCTGCTCGATACGGCCGATGAAGGATGGAATCGCCTCGCGTAAACGCCGCTCCCAATCCGCCGGAACCTGCGTGCCGGCAATCGTTTCGCCGAGCGCATCTTGCGTCTGCGTCGACCGGCCCAGCACCATGACGCCGGCATAGGCCTTTCGCTGATCGGAGAGCAACGGAATCAGCCGCGTCGCCTTGCCGACCGCAACCGGCAGGACGCCCGCCGCCTGGGGGTCGAGCGTGCCTAGATGTCCGACCGCGATACGGCGATCGCCCGCGTACACGCCGTAGATGCGGCGCAGCCTCGCGACGATCTGCGCCGACGTGGGGCCCGCGGGCTTGAATACGTTAACGAAGCCCAGCAATCTTCGTCGTTACAAACCTTGCGCAACGAGTGCGTCGTCTACGGCGGCGACGGCGTCGTCGAGCGATCCGCGGAAATCCAGGCCGGCGGCGCGGAAATGCCCACCGCCGCCGAGACTTGCCGCAGCCGCTTGCACGTTGATGCGGCCGATCGAACGAAGGCTCACGCGCAACTCGCCGCCATACGCCTTGAAGAGTGCGGCGACCTCGACGCCCTCTTGCCCGAGCAATACGTTCACGGTGTCTTCGGTATCTTCGCCGTCGGCGCCGCAATCGGCGAGCATCGCATCGTCGACCGGAGACCAGCAATAGCGCCCGTCGTGGCCGAACTGCATCGCATCGATGATCCGCCCGAGCAGTTTGGTCGCGGCGACACGCTTGTTCCCGAAGATCTCGCGGGTGATACGTTCTTTGTCGGCGCCGCGCCGCATCAGGTCGGCCGCGAGTTCGAGCGCTTCCGGCGAAGTGTTCGAGTGCATCAGGCCGCCGGTGTCGGTCATGATCGTGGTCAGAATGCACGTCGCGATCGGGGCGTCGATCTCGACGCCCAGGCCGCGCAGCAGGTGCATGACGCAGGTTCCGGTCGAGCATTCCGTCGGGAGCACGAAGTTGAGGGCTCCGAAGTTCGTGTTTCCGAGATGATGGTCGATGTCGAGGACGTTCTCGCGTGAAAGCCGCGGCAGAAACTCGCCCGCTCGCGCGGGATCGCTCATATCGCAGAAGACGTAAAGCGTTTGCTCCGGAAGATCGCGAGGCAGATCTCGTGAGACGAGTTGCGATTCCGGCAGGAAGCGCAGGTTGCGCGGGACCGGATCCCGTTGGAAGTAGTGGACGCGCTTGCCGAGCTTCTTGAGCGCAAGGCCGAGCGCGAGGCCGGCGCCCAGCGTGTCGCCGTCCGGCTTCTGGTGGCTCACCATGACGAACGCCGGACGCCGGCGCAGTTCTTCGACGACGCGCGCAGCGCTCGCGACCGCCGGAACGTCTTCGATCACTCAGCGTGCTCCTGCAAGCGCCGGCGCTCCGAATCTTGCCGCAGCCGCGCTGCCAACTCGATTGCTCGCTCGGTAGAGCGGTCCTCGATGAACACGAGTTCCGGTGTGTGCCGCAGATCGACGCGATGTCCCAACTCGCCGCGCAGAAAACCTCCGGCGTGACGCAGAGCCTCGAGCGATTGCTGCGCTTGTTGCCGATCGCCGATCACGGAGACGAAGACCTTGCACTGCCGCAAGTCGTCGCTGACCTCCGCGCGCGTCACCGTCACGAAGCCCAGACGTGGATCCTTCAACTCCTGCGTGATGAGCGTGCCGAGCGCGCGCTGAACCTCGTGATCGATGCGTGCGATGCGCTGCGCCTTCATGCGCGCGCGACCTCCGCCGCGACCAGCTCCTTCGCATAGGCTTCGATGACGTCGCCCTCCTTGAGGTCCTGGAATCTCGCAATCTGGATGCCGCACTCGAAACCCTCGGCCACCTCCCGAACGTCGTCTTTGAAGCGCCGCAGTGATTCGATCTCGCCGTCGAAAGCCACCGCGCCGTCGCGGATGACGCGTGCCTTCGCGTTGCGCGCGATCTTGCCGCTCGTGACGTAACACCCGACGATCGTGCCGACCTTGCTGACCTTGAAGACCTGCCGCACTTCGGCACGCCCGAGGATGACTTCGCGCTCCACCGGCGCGAGCATGCCGCGCATGGCCTTCTTGAGATCGTCCTCGATCTCGTAGATCACTTGATAGAAGCGCAAATCGACGCCGTCGTGCTCGGCCAGGCGCCTCGCCGTCTCGTCCGGACGGATGTTAAAACCGATCAGCACGCCGTTCGAGGCGCTCGCGAGGTTCACGTCGTTCGGTGAAATCGCACCGACGCCGCCGTGGATCACGCGGATCTCGACGTCGTCATTCGAGAGCGACTCCATGCGCGCCCGCAACGCTTCGACCGAGCCTTGACCGTCGGCTTTGATGATGAGGTTGAGCGTCTTGCGCCCATCCGCCGGCATCGACATGAACGTTTCCAATGAAACCCGCTGCGAGCCGGTCGCTGCGATGCGCACGTCGCGGCGGCGCGACTGCCGCTTTTCGGCGGTCTCGCGGGCGACGCGTTCGTCGCTGACGACCATCAGCGTGTCGCCGGCCGCCGGTACGTCGGCCAGGCCCATCACGGAGACCGGAATCGAGGGACCGGCTTTCTTTACTTGCTTTCCCTTGTCGTCGATGAGCGCCCGGACCTTACCGAACGTCCCACCGGCGACGACGATATCGCCCACTCGGAGCGTCCCATTTTGTACGAGCACCGTCGCGACCGCGCCGCGTCCGCGATCGAGCGCGGATTCGATGACGACGCCGGTCGCACGGCGATTCTTGTTCGCCTTGAAATCGCGGATGTCGGCTTCCAGCAAGACGGTTTCGAGCAGCTTGTCGATGCCGTCGCCGGTCTTCGCCGAAACCGGGACCATTTCAACGTTTCCGCCCCAGTCGACCGGGTTGAGTCCCTCCTCGGCAAGCTGCTGCTTCACGCGGTCCGGCTGTGCGTCGGGCTTATCCATCTTGTTGACCGCAACGACGATCGGCACGTTCGCGGCGCGAACGTGACTGATCGCTTCCTTCGTCTGCGGCATGACGCCGTCGTCCGCAGCCACCACCAAGACGGCGACGTCGGTGATGCGCGCGCCGCGCGCGCGCATCGCGGTGAACGCTTCGTGGCCCGGCGTATCGATGAAGGTGATCTTCCGATCGTTCCGCTCGACCGTATACGCACCGATCTTTTGCGTGATGCCGCCCGCTTCGCCGGCGGCGACGTCGGATTGGCGAATCTTGTCGAGCAGCGAGGTCTTGCCGTGATCGAC
>DATCTQ010000092.1:0-10477 GCA_036567865.1 Candidatus Tyrphobacter sp.
CGAACGTTGCGGCGATGCCCGTACTTCGAATCGAAATCGTTGAGATTGGTGAAGATGAATCCATGCTCGACCCGCTCCAGCAAATCGAAGGTCCGCTCCATCGCTTCCCGGTTATCCGCAATGCGCACGGACGTCGCGACACCGTGGCCGCAGAAAATATCCGAGATCTTCCCGACGGCGTGGACGCCGACGCCTTGGGCCGCGAGCGTGTCGAGCAGACACGGCGGCGGCTCGATCGCATAGTCCCTCCGGTTCGCCGTGCGCACGAAGGCGCCGGGGATACCGAGGAACGGCCGTGCGATGACGCGGTTGACGGCATTGGGAGGAACGAGCATCGCGCGTGCGCGCTCGCACCAGTCGTAAAGCGTTTCGATCGGCACGACCTCCTCGTGCGTCGCCACTTGGAAAACCGAGTCCGCGGATGTGTAGAGAATCGGGCGCCCGGTCGCCATATGCTCGGCGCCGAGCTCTTCAATGATCTCCGTCCCCGAAGCCGTCTTGTTACCGAGCGGCGGTTTCCCGGCGATGCGCGTGAACTCCTCGACGACGTCGGGCGGGAACCCATGAGGATAGGTGGGAAAGGGAACGCTCGTGATGATGCCGCCCATCTCCCAATGCCCGGTAATCGTGTCCTTGCCGCGGCTTCGCTCGCGCAATCGCGCGACGCGCGCACGCGGCGCAGACCGCGAGGGCACGCCCGCGATCGCGGTGAGGTTCCCAAGACCGAGGCGTGCGAAGTTCGGCATCGAAAGGCCGCCGACGTGAGCCGCGGTGTTCCCGATCGTGTTCGCGCCGGGCGCATCGCCGTATTCGGCGGCATCGGGAAGCGCGCCGACACCGCCCGAGTCCAACACGATGGTCACACAGCGCGTCATACCAGGCGATTCGCCCTTGCCTTTGCCGTGCTCCTTGCCGCGTGCGCATGGGAACGCGCCGAGGCGCTGACGACGCTTCGCCTGCATGCCGATCGCATCGCCTTCTTCTACGATCGATTTCTGGTCGAGGCGGACGGCCACGTCGTCGTGCACACGAGCGACGGCATGGAGATCCGCGGCGACGCTTTCTCGATGGATTTGAAGCTCAATCGCTTCATAGTCGCGGGCAACGTGCAGGTGCTTGCGCCCGGCACGCAACTCTCCGGCGCGGCATTTTCGGATTTCTTGAACTTCCGCCGCGTCTACTTCATCCCGATCCTGGCCGAGCCGGATCGCTGGACCTTCCTCAACGGCGACTTCGCGCACCCCGCGAAGGGTCGCGAGATGCCCGGCGACACCTTCGATTTCCCGGATATCGGACATCGCCCCGATCTCGTGTCGCGCGCCGCCGTCATCGGTGCGAACTCCTACGTGCGCTTCGAGAGGGTCACGAGCAATTTCTTCGGATTACCGGTGCCGCTGCCGGCATTCTACGTGAGCTTCGCACCGACGCCGGCGCTCGCACGCAACTCGCTCTCCGGCGCTAATCTCGATCTCACCTATCAGTTCGCGGGCAACGCGAACTCGATCAGCGCGGTCCATCTCCGCTACGACGCGACCAACCACGCCTATGCGAGCATCGAGCAGCATCTGGCCGGCGCCCACGATTACGCGGTCTTCTCGGTCAACCCCCTGACCGCGCCCGCCAAATTCTGGAACCTCATGACCGGCGATACGCTCTCGACGCGCTTCCAAGTCGACACGTTCACGCAACTCTACACGTACCAGTACGGTCTTGCGGAGCCGCTGGCCGCGGCGCAGTACACCTACATTACTGCGAGTGAGGCGCTGCCGCGCTGGTCGATTCAGGGCTTCGCAAACCTCACGAACTTCAACCTGCTCGGCCCCGGCGCGCACGCGGTTTTCGCAAACGGGCAGACCGTCGGCGAACTCAACCATCCCTCGCAGGTGCAGATCACCGCATCATCGTTTCAGGAACGCATCTTCGGGTCGCCGTTTTACGAGCAGTACTTCTTCGGCACCGGCTTCAACCATGATTCGTACGGCACCGGGCTCCAACAGTACGGCGGCGTGACGTATACGACGATTTGGAATCAACTCGTGGGTTTCTCCGTCTCGTTGCCGGAACTCACCTTTGGAAATCGCAACAGCGCGTACGATCGCTACGTTCTTTCCGGGAGCTTTACCAAAGAGCGCCAGTGGTACAGCGTACCGCATCACGTCGATGTCACGACGCTCGTTTCGACCCTCAGCCGGCAGATCACGCGAACCGTCGGAGTATACGCGGGATACAGCATCGTCAACACCGGCGACTATTACCTTCATGGCGGCTACTCGATCTCATCACCGATCATCAACGGCGTCTACGCGCCCGGTTTCGAAGCTTTTCGCGGCGTCGCGACTCAACGCACGTTCTCATTTGCCACGAACTACACGCCGAGTCCGGAGTTCACGCTCAGCCTGCTCTATCGGCATCACGACGACTTCCCGGAGCCGGTGCCTGGCCTGTTTCCTTTGCCGCACCTCAATCCGCTCGGGCAGTACATCTATCCGAGTTTTCTCGGGCAACCACCGAACGATCTCACGGGCGATCTGCACGTGCGCCTCGCCCCGCATATTTCGGTCGATATCGCTCGCACCGATTATTTCGGGTTCGCGACGCTGAAGTGGAGCCCCACGTTCATCGTCCAGGTATCGCAGTGAAGCGCACGGCCGCGCTCGTCCCCCTCCTGGCGTTGATCGCGCTAACCCTGATGAGCGCGGGCGCGCAGGCGATACGCGTCACCGGGCAGATTCTCGCCTATCAGGACGGCTACGTCTTCTTCACGACCGGCGACGGCTTCCGGGTCGCGCCGGCGATCGTCCTGAAGGACGCAAAGACCGGCGGTGCAACCGCGCTGCGGCCGGGGCCCCGCCTGTGGGCGCTCGCGACGTTCGACGCGAGCGGCAGCGTCGTCGAGTTGGACCTTTCGCTCACCGCGCTCGCGCCGCAGGGCAATTTCGCCCTCGTCAAACGCTATGCGATCGCCCTCTCCTCACCATTCCCGAACCCCGACCTAGCGCAGGCGCCGGCGATCCCCGGCCGGCCGAATATGGTCTTCACGGGCAGGCAGGTCGTCGTGGTCTTCGAGGTGCGCGTGCCGCCGACGACGCCGCTCGAAGCCATCGTCTACATCACCACCGATGCGAGCGGATGGAATCCCCAAGCGATCCCGATGCAACGCATCGACGCGCTGCACTTCAAAGTTATCGAGCGCCTCGTCTCGGGCACGATCTTTCATTACTTGTACACGCGCGGCTCCTTCGCATCCGAGGAGCGCAGCGAAGGCGGGCTCGAGGAACACCCGCGCACGGCCCTCGTTTCCGACGCCGACAGCCAAGTGTACAGCAACATCGTCTATCGCTGGGCCGATGAAGCGATGCCTGGTCAAGTCATTCAGCCGAACGTCTTTCCGACGCCGTACAACCCCGCGCCATTCCCCAACCTTCCGCCGGGCATTCACACGCCGCATCCCTAGGAGCCTACAGGCTCCTAGCGCACGGTGATCGGCAGCGTCTGCTCGACGGCATCGCCGCGCGCGTTGTGCGCGATGACGGCGACGGTGTACGTTCGCCAACGCAAGAAGAACGGCAGATGCGGAACCGTCATCGTCAGCGTGAAACGCCCTTCGCCGACTTTGAGCATCGCCACCGAGTATCGTGCGACCCGTACTTCGACGGTCGCGACATTTGTGGAGGTGACGACGTTACCCACGACGCTCTGACCCGGATGCACGACGGCGCTCGGGAGTTGCACCTCGAAGATCTGCGGCGCGGCGTCGGGAGCGCGTACCGGCTCGCTCGCGGGGCTCGGTGTGGCGGTCGGTGCGAGCACCGTCGCGGGCACCCAGATCCCGGCAGGCCGAACGGAAATCATCGGAAGCGGCGTCTGGTGCTCCAACGCCGGAAGATAGACGACGCGAGCGGTTGGTATGGGCGACGGCGCTGCGCTCGGCGGCGGCGGCGCGCTCGGCGACGGCGCCGATTCGGTGGGTGCGGCGCTCGGCGCGGTCGCGGTCGAAGCGGAAGCGACCGCACGTGCCGTTTGCGATGCAGGCGCCGGCTCGTGCGGTGCGATGGGAGCGGCGCCGTGAAGCAGGAGCATCCCGAGCGAAAAGAGCGCGTACGCCACGACGATCGCCCACGGTGCATAGCGCGACATCGCGCGCTCATTCTCGATAGCCGCCACGGATTCCGTTGCGCCCGCGTCGAACCGCCGAACCCGATGGAAGGGACTCCCACGCTCAGCGTCGTCGTGCCGCTCTACAACGAGGAAGGCAACGTCGTACCACTCTTCGAGCGCATCGAGGCGATCCTTGCTCGCCTTCCAGGGAATCCGTCGCATGAGATCGTCATCGTCAACGACGGCAGCGCCGATCGCACGCTCGAACGCGTTCGCGACGAGATGCGGCGCCGCACGGGAATCGTTCTCGTGAATCTCTCACGAAACTTCGGCCACCAACTCGCCGCGACCGCCGGCATCGAGACCGCGCTGGGCGACGCCGTGATCCTGATGGACGGCGATCTCCAGGATCCGCCGGAACTCATCGAAGCGTTCGTCGCGAAATGGCGCGAGGGCTTCGACGTCGTCTACGCCGTGCGCCGCACGCGCAAGGGTGAGAGCGCGTTCAAAGTGCTCACGGCGCGGCTCTTCTACCGCATCGTGCGCCGCATGACGAAGATCGACATCCCGGTCGATACCGGAGATTTTCGCTTGATGAGCCGCCGCGTCGTCGAGGCGCTGCGCCGCTCGCCCGAACGACACCGCTTCTTGCGCGGCATGGTGAGCTGGGTCGGCTACCGCCAGACCGGCGTCGCGTACGATCGAGACGAGCGCTATTCCGGCAGGACGAAGTACCCTTTCGGAAAGATGTTGCGCTTTGCGATCGACGGCATCACGTCGTTCTCCGACGTGCCGCTGCGCTTTGCTTCATATCTCGGTTTCTGCTCGAGTGCGATCGCCTTCATCTATGCATCGATCGTCATCGGCTTCAAACTCTTCTCCGCGAATCCGCCCGGCTACACGCCCGGATGGGCCTCGACGATCGTCGCGGTGTTGTTCCTCGGCGGCGTCCAGTTGATCGGCATCGGCATCCTCGGCGAGTATCTCGGCCGGGTCTATGACGAAGTCAAAGGCCGCCCGATCTATCTGATCAGCGAAATCGAGCGCTCCTAGAACGCCGCGTACACGAGCGGGCGCGCTTGCGGCGGAGCGACACCGATCGTGAACGCAGCCTGGAGCGCCGCGGCGTTCGCAGCGGATCCGAATACGTGCGCGAGGGTACCGCCTCGCTCGATGCGATCGCCGATGCGCACGTCGACGCGAATGCCGCCGGTCGCCTCGGCGCCCCGCCAGGCGCGCGCAAGGTTTCCGAGTTCGACGGCGTCGATCGCGCTCACGTAGCCGTCGCGCGTTGCCCGCACCTTCTCGACGCGCTCGGGAAGGCGCATCCCCTCGAGCGCCGCTCTCGAAGCGCCCTGCGCCTCGATCATCGCGATGAACTTCTCGTAGGCGGCTCCCGACGCGAGCGCCTCCGCCGCCGCCATTTCCGGTGAGGGGATCCGCGCGAGCGTCAGCAACTCGACGGCAACGCGCAGCACCGTCTCCCGGACGCGATCGTCGCCGTCGCGACCGCGCAGCAGTTCGCGTGCCTCGATCACTTCGATGCCGGTGCCGATCGAACGCCCGAGCGGCTCGTTCATATCGGTAACCAGGGCACGAGCGGGCCGATCGAAAGTCCGTGCGACCGCGACCAACTCGCGCGCGAGCGCCTCGGCATCCGTGAGCCGTTGCATGAATGCCGCACTGCCGCACTTCACATCGAAGACGTAGGCATTCGCTCCGCCGGCCAGTTTTTTCGAAACGATCGACGCCGCGATCAAGCCGATGCTCGGGATCGTACCCGTGCGATCGCGTAGCGCGTACAGGCGCTTGTCGGCGGGAACGAGGCGCTCCGACTGCTCCGCGATCGCGCAACCGACGCGTTGCACCTGCGCGACGAATGCATCGAGCGAGAGCACGGTGCGGAATCCGGGAATCGATTCGAGTTTGTCGATCGTGCCGCCCGTATGGCCGAGCGCGCGGCCGGAAAGCTTGGCGACGCGCGCGCCGCACGCCGCGGCGAGCGGCACCGCGACGAGCGAGACGATGTCGGAGACTCCGCCACTCGAATGTTTGTCGACGACGAAGGTCTCGGCAGGGAAGTGAATCCGGTCGCCGCTCTCGACCATCGCTTTCGTGAGCGCCGCCGTTTCCGGTGTCGAAAGCCCGCGCCAGAGCGAGGCCATAAGCATCGCCGCCATCTGTGCCTCGTCGACCTCACCCGCGAGATATCCGGCAACGACCGCTTCCCAGCGTTGCGCAGAGAGCGCTCGCCCATCACGCTTTTCCTCGATCGCGCGCCGCATCATCGCCTCGTCCATACGAAGCGCGTGGATTTCACCACCCGGGAAGCGAAGCCCGCCTCCCGTGCATTACCAGCCGGTGGTGAACCAGATCCACCTTCCCGTGCCGCTCGACCCGCTTTGGACGATGATCTTCGCGGTCGTCCTGGTCCTCGCCGCAATGGCGGTTGTAAAACGCGCAGCCTACGGCATCGCGGCGCTGATCTTGGTGCAGCCGTTTGCGCTGTCGCACGATATCTTTGCGACAACCGTGACGCTGCCGAAGGTGACGCTGATCGGGATCCTGCTCGGTCTCTGGGTTCGCTCCGGCCGGCGCAGCGCATTGGGCGAGCGTCCCATTCGAAACGTGCTGATCGCGCTCGCGATGCTCGTCTGCGCGATCGCCGCCACGGCGATCGTCGCGGCGCACCGCGGCTCGACGTTACGAGAAACGCTGAAGTGGCTCGAATACCTCGTGCTCTTCGCGGCGACATGCACGGCGTACCGCCGCGATCCCGACGACGCGCTGCTGGTGCGTTGCTGGACGCTCGTCGCGATCGCCGTCGCCGCGCTCGCGCTGTTGCAAGAGGCGATCGGCGCACCGTCGGGGCTGGTCTTGAACGGCGAGGTCATCCCGCGTATCGCGGGGCCGCTCGAGGGGCCGAATCAACTCGGCGCTTATCTCGCGATCTCGCTGGCGACGCTCTGCGCGTGGTGTGGCCGCGAGCGGCTCGTCGGATTTGCCATTCCGCTCGCGTGCTGCGCGCTCGCGCTGACGTTCTCGCGCGGCGGCATCGCCGGCGCCGTGATTGCCGTGGCGATCGTCTTCGCCGCCAGCCCGCGCACCCGGTCGCTGCTGGTGCGGCCGCTGGCACTCGGCACCGCCCTGGGCGTCGCGCTGGTCGGGCTGTGGAACGGGATCACTCACGCCGGCCTCATGCCGCCGCCGTCTTCGCCGAGCTATGCGGGCGGCGTCGGATACCGGCTCGAGTTGTGGCGCGCCGCAATCGAGTTGTGGCGGCGCCATCCCCTACTCGGCGTCGGTGCGGGCAACTATGAGTTGGATCTCCCGCAGGTGGGGCTATTGGGAGTTCGGACGCACGCGAACAGTTGGTATCTCCAAGCACTCGCGGAGGGCGGCATCGTCCTCTTCTCGGCAACGATTTGGCTCATCGCGACGATCGTGAGCGCGCTCACGCGACGGCTGCGCGAGGCTTCGCCATGGCAAGTCGCGGCGCTCGCCGCAACGCTCGGCCTGGCGTTCCATCAAATCTTCGACTATCTGGTCTTTTATCCAAAGGTCGGGGCGACGTGGTGGATCCTGGTAGCGCTGGGCGTTGCCGCCATGACGCGTGCCGCACCTGCGAACGAAAGCGGCGGCCGCAGTGCGGCCGCCGCAGGCGACGTTCCTAGGATATCCTAGACGTTGACGTTCTTGATGGAAACGTTCTTGACTTCGATGCGCTTCGGCTGCGCTTTGGCGTGCAGCTTCAGCGTGAGCGTCAAGAGCCCGTTATCGACCTTCGCGTCGATCGCGTCCGGATCGATGCTTTCGGGAAGCACGATCGAGCGCCGGAACGAGCGCTTCTCGGCCTTGCCCGACGCGGTGAGGACGCCGTCCTCGACCGTCACCTCGATCTGCTCCGGCTTGAAGCCCGCGACCGGCATCTCGACGTCATATCCGGTTTCCGTCCGGGTAACGTCGATGCCGAAACCCGAGTTCCAACCGCCGAAGAGGCTGCGGAGCGGGTCCCATCCGAGAATATCGAAGCCGTTACGCGCGAGGCTTCCGCGCGACGTCGTTGATAGGTTGCTCATACGATTTCTCTCCTCCAATCTGATATAATCAGCGGCCTTGCCAGAGGCTTTAGCACTCTCTCTGTATGACTGCCAATCTCATGAACCCCCTCGCCGGCCCGGAGGTTTCGGCTTCCGGCCTGCCTCGAGCGCTCGCGCGCCTTTTGATCGAGGGGCGCGGGCTCTCCGCCGTGCTGGACCGGCTGGCGAGCGGGCGCACCGCAGCCCTCCACGAAACCATCGCCGCGGCGCGGCCGGCGCTTTTGGCGGCGCTGGCGCAGGCGCGCGGCGGGCAGTATCTCGTCATCCTTCCCACCCCGGACGCAGCCGAACGCGCCTACGCCGACGTTCTTTTCTATCTCGGCGCGCCTGACGACGGTGCTCCGAGCGGCGTCGCGCTGCTTCGCTCGCGCGAGGAATCCTTCGGCGCAATCGAGAGCCCTTCGGAGCGAAGCGCTCGCACGACGTTGTTCGAGACGCTTGCCGACGGCCGCCCGCTGATCGTCGTTGCCGCCGTGGCGGCGGTGCGGCAGTACACGATGCCGCCGCAGACCTTTCGCGCGCAGCGCTTCGTGCTGCGGCGCGGCCACCATACAGGTTGGGAGTCGACGCTGCAGCGGCTCCACGCGCTTGGATACGAGCGTGCCGACGTCGTCGGCGCCGTCGGAGAGTACGCGGTGCGCGGCGGGATCCTCGACGTCTTCGCGTCGACCGCCGACGCGCCCGTTCGCATCGAGTTCGTCGGCGACGAGATCGAGTCGCTGCGCAGCTTCGATCTCGAATCGCAGCGCAGCCGGGAGGAAATCGAATCCGTGGCGGTCGCGCCGTGGAGCGAATCGCCCGACGACGAGGCGCATGCGACACCGCTCGACTATCTGCGCGCCGACGCAATGATCGTGCTCGACGAGCCCACGGCACTCGCTGCGATCGAGCACGCGCTCGACGAAGAACCGGTCGAGCGGGAGACGCCGCGACCGGCGCTCGCCGACCTCGGCCCTGCGATCGCCGCGCATGCGGCGCTCGTGCTGCCCGGCGGAATCGAATCGACCCAAACGCCCTCCTTCGTTCCGCCCGCGCCGCGCTTCGCACTCGAATGCAGGCCGGCCGAACATTTCAATCGGCAGATCGAGCTCTTTTCGCAGCGCGTGCGCGAGTGGGTCCTTGCAGGCGACCGCGTCGTGATCGTGAGCACCGCGGTCTCGCGAATCCTGGAATTGCTCGAAGCGGCCGGCGTCGACGCGCAACGCTGGAGCGCCGCATCGCGCGACATCCCGCTCGGCCGGGTGCTCGTGGACGCGGGATCGATCGAAGCCGGCTTCGCCGTGCCGTCCCTGCGGCTGCGTATCCTGGGCGACCGCGAAATATTCGGATTGCCGCCCAAGCGCGTCAAGCTGCGGGCGGTCAAGGAAGGGGTCCCGGTCACGCTCGCCGATCTGCGCATCGGCGATTACGTGGTGCACGCCGTGCACGGCGTCGCTCGATATCACGGGCTGCGCACGGAAACGGTGCTCGGCGTCACGCAGGACTATCTCGATCTTCACTATGCGGGTAGCGATCGCATGCTGGTGCCGGTCACGCAGATGCACCACGTCACGAAGTACTCGGCCGCCGAGGGCGCCGCGCCGCGACTGTCGAGGATGGGCGGCGCGGATTGGGCACGCGCGAAATCGCGGGTCGGCGAATCGCTCGCGAAGATCGCGGATGGTCTCGTGCGGCTGTACGCCGAGCGCGAGCTGGCGCGCGGGCACGCGTTCGCGCCCGACACGCCGTGGCAAGCCGAAATGGAGGAAGCGTTCCCCTACGAGCTGACGCCGGACCAGCGCACGGCAATCGAGGCGACGAAAGCGGACATGGAGCGCGCGCGGCCGATGGACCGCTTGATCTGCGGCGACGTCGGTTACGGCAAGACCGAGGTCGCGATGCGCGCTGCTTTCAAGGCGATCGCCGATCACAAACAAGTGGCGCTGATTGCGCCGACCACACTGCTTGCCGATCAGCATTTCCGCACGTTCAGCGAGCGGTTCGCAAGCTTTCCGATTCGCATCGAGTCATTTTCGCGATTCTCTCATCGCTCGGCGTTGCGGGCGAACCTCAAAGACCTCGCAGAGGGAAGGATCGATCTAGCAATCGGAACACATCGGTTGCTGCAGAAGGACATCGCCTTTGCAGACTTGGGACTAATCGTCGTCGACGAAGAGCAGCGCTTCGGCGTCATGCACAAGGAGCGTCTCAAGGAATATCGTGCGAGCGTTGACTCGCTCACGCTCTCGGCAACGCCGATTCCACGAACGCTGCACATGTCGCTGATGGGCGTTCGCGAT